>NZ_JBALCE010000029.1:0-5554 GCF_036919815.1 Nostoc sp. | reverse complement strand
AAAAACATTTGATTTTGTATTAGTCCACGGAGGAAGACGAGAGTTTGTGTAGTAGCGAATTCTATTCGCCCAATACTTGTTCATTCATCCTCTAACACAGGTAATCCAGCACTGAATAAAAGACTCTCTACTTAATTGTGTACGGCTTGCAGCCTGGTCACAACAGATGATGTAATCAGGTTGGATTGCATTGATTTTTGGAATTCCCCGCTCACTGGCAAGTTGCACATCTACGGGTAACTGGCGTAAAAAATTAAGTCATGGGGTATCAACTCAAGTTTGGTAACTTCAAGTAATAAATCATCATCAGAATTCGACTGTTGATCCTTTAGCCAAATTCAAAAGAAGTTAATAGAATTCTTTTCTTCATAACAAATATTATTTAGAATAGAAAAACCCTCCATAATAAATTTACAAGGAGCAGGTAAATGCCAGTTATTGCAGTCGTAGATTATGAGATGGGAAATTTGCACTCAGTCTGCAAAGGCTTGGAAAAAGCTGGGGCAACTCCTAATGTTACTTATTCTCCAAAGGAATTAGAGCAGGCAGATGCAATAGTCCTGCCGGGAGTTGGAGCATTTGATCCAGCAGTGCAACACCTGCGATCGCGTGGTTTGGAACAACCGATTAAAGAAGCGATCGCATCTGGTAAACCTTTCTTAGGAATTTGTTTAGGATTGCAAATTCTTTTTGAATCAAGTGCAGAAGGTATCCAACCAGGACTGGGAATTATCAAAGGCAAAGTGCGGCGGTTTCGTCCAGAACCTGATATCACTATTCCTCACATGGGTTGGAATCAACTGGAAGTGACTCAGCCAAAAAGTATTTTATGGGAGCATTTACCGTCCGATCCTTGGGTGTATTTTGTCCATTCCTACTATGTTGACCCAATAGACCCGCTAATCCGTGCAGCAACCGTCACTCACGGTACTCAAACCATAACAGCTGCGATCGCCTACGAAAACCTGATGGCAGTCCAATTTCACCCTGAAAAATCTTCTAATATCGGATTGCAAATCCTGTCTAATTTTGTTGCTCAAGTCCGTGAGAAAATTCCTGCCTAACACTATGTTTGTCATTTGTTCTTTGTCTTTGTCTAAGACTAATGGCCAATGACTAATAACTAATGACTAATAACCAATGAGTCTGAGAATTTACGGCAATCGCCAGCTAAAAACTTTACCAGGAAAAGAAACTAGACCCACCAGTGCGCGGGTAAGAGAGGCAGTCTTTAATATTTGGCAGGGACAAATTGCAGGTTGCCACTGGCTAGATTTGTGCGCTGGTAGTGGTTCAATGGGCGCAGAGGCTTTGTGTAGAGGAGCCAACCTAGTAGTGGGAATTGAACAATCGAGCCGAGCCTGTGCCACCATCGAACAAAATTGGCAGCAAGTATCTAATGCCGAACAAAAATTTTGGGTATTGCAGGGAGATATTACCCAGCAATTAAAGACCTTATCAGGCAAGCAATTCGATAGAATTTACTTTGATCCACCTTATGCCAGTGGATTGTACCAGCCAGTATTAGAAGCGATCGCTCACTATCAACTTTTAGATCCTAATGGCGAAATCGCAGTTGAACACGCCTCACAAAGTTGGACACCGGCACAGATTCCCGCTTGGGAAATTTGCCGCAAAAAAATTTACGGCAACACATCACTTACTTTCTACAAAATTCGGAGTGAGGAAGCAGGGGGAGATAAGGGAGATGAAGAACAACATAACTCCTAACTCCTAACTCCTAACTCCTCACCCTCCCAACTGATTGGGGCGCTTGTATTGCTGATAGGCAGCGTAAAATAGTCCGGCGAGGGTGACGAAAACTAGACCAAGGACAATACCTGATAGCAGGGGTTCAACCACTGTAAATCTCCTCTTTGTAATTATTAAATATTCGTTGCCTGTTTTTTATTTTACCAAATTTGGTATGAATCCTGCGCCCTACACCCTTTTTAAAGGGCGACTGCTCACAAGAAAATAGTCTTCTGTGCTTGCAGACACAATCAAGAACTTTTAAGCTATGTGTAGGAAATGAAAACTTTCTAGCACACCTAGACTTTCACAGCAAACCTTTTGGATAACCAGATTACCAAACCTGAAATTTTGATTCAGCGAATCGTTTTATTGACGCTGGCCATACTGCTAGCAGTCCCTTTGGGCTTTTTTGGTGTTCAGTTGGTTCAAGCCTCCGATCCATACGTCAAGAGTGTTCTATCCTTAACAGGAAACCCAGTTCAAGGACACGCGATCTTTCAAATTAACTGTGCTGGTTGTCATGGCTTGGAAGCAGATGGGCGAGTGGGACCGAGTTTGCAAGCTGTTTCAAAGCACAAGTCTCGCTATGGACTGATTCATCAAGTGATCAGTGGCGAAACACCGCCAATGCCAAAATTCCAACCTAGTGTCCAAGAAATGGCGGATCTTTTAAACTATTTAGAGTCGTTGTAGACATTAGAATTTTTGGTTGCGGGATACATAAATCCCTCGTGGAAAAAGGCAGCACATCCAATGCTGCCTTTTTCCATCTTTGAGAAATTTTAATAGAGGACGAGAATTTGTAAATCTCCAAGGCAAGCGCAGCTTGTCACCAGCAGTCCATGTGCGGGGCGCACCTTCAGAATGTAAACAAAGCTAGAGTTAGAGTGAGTATTTTTGCTTAACTAAAAACACCTTTGTTAGGAGAGGGTTATCTCAAAGCACCCTAGCTCAGTCTGATAACTTCGTCTTCTGGCGTTGCAGTGGTGAGAACTGGCATTAGTCATTTTCCTTTGTCCTTGTCTTCACATCTGGTCATATTTACGTAGAATCTTTGATAAAAACTCATATAAACTGTATATTTTAAAGTATGTTAGCAAGTCACTGTTTAATTAATTATTGCGAAAGTGAGGTTAGCGTATCTAACTCGGTAGGATTAAGACAAAAGCCCCCAGTGAATAGGCTACGGTATAGCTTCTTTAACAAACTAGATATTCTTGAGATGCCCGAAAGCTAATGACTGAAGCGATCCAAATCGGTAATCGTACAATCACAGTTAGTGAACTGATTTCCTTACTGGCAAATTACCAAATGCTCCCACAGTTGCAGCGCGAATTGCTCATTGATGAGGCGATAGAGCAAAACTCACGCTCCACGAATGTAGCAATATGTACACCTGAGGAAGTAGCCCAAGCTAAACAGCAGTTTTACGCCGAAAAACAGTTCAAAAATGAAGAAGACATCCAGGCTTGGATGGCACATCAAAGGCTGACTCCCGAACAACTAGAAGTTATTACCACTCGTAAGCTGAAAATTGAAAAATTCAAGCAAGCCACTTGGGGTAATAAACTGGAATCTTACTTTTTTCAGTCCAAGGCAAAACTAGACAAAGTAATTTATTCCCTACTGCGAACCCAGGATGTGGGAATTGCCCAAGAACTTTACTTCCGGATTCAGGCAAAAGAAAATTCTTTTGCTGACTTGGCGCGGGAATATTCACTCGGACCAGAAGCCCAAACTGGCGGTTTAGTGGGTCCGATTGAACTGAATGCACTACATCCGGTAATGGTGCAAATGCTCTCTAGCAGTCAACCAGGTCAGATATTGCCCCCTACCCGCATCGCTGACTGGTTCGTGATTTTGCGACTGGAAAAATTTATCCCCGCACAACTGGATGAATTTATGAAAGGGCGTCTACTGAATGAACTTTATGAAATCTGGCTACAAGAACAGCAAAAGCAAATCATGTCTGCACCACAAGGGGAGGGGGACGCGGGACGACAGGGAGAGGGCGATAAACCTTTAAACTAAGCATGGGAGGTGACTCTCATGCTTGGCTTCAAAACCAAAGCTAGCGATCACAGATGTGTATTAAGATGTCACTTTTGAATTCCCTTCTACTGAACTTGGCTAAGTTGAGAAGGTTGAGTGAAGGGATCAATCACATTTTATAGGATTGAGGCGAGACTAGCGCCCTCTCCCGATTTACCCAATCTGTTTGTTCCAAAGTTGAGAAGGGTGAGAGACGCATCGCCCCAACTTTATACGAGTTGCTCAAGCAAAGACTTTTCGGCTTCTCCTGATATTTCTAAAACTGTTGAGTCAAAAATAATTACATGACTTGCAGCAGGTAATAGTCGCCGAAGAATTTGTAAATAGGCATCTGCATTATTCCGACGATGAAACCGAGCTACTACTAGGCGCTGTATATTGGGTAGTTGCTGAATAATACACCAAGGATAACTATTTGAGGTTGATATTATAGGTTAATCTCTCCCACAAAGTAGGATGTGTTAGGAATAGCGATCGCTTTTAGTGTACGTATGCAATTTTTGTTGCATACGCATTATTATGTACAAAAAAATATCTGATGCATACGCATCAATGTCAACTATTTTAGGATGGGCTACGTTAAGTTAAACATTCGAGAGCTAGCTGAAGAGAGAGCTTGGACATTAAGATATGTTGCTGACCGCTCTGGAGTTAACTACAACACTGTCAGAAGTTATGTTCAACGTGGCGCTCTCAATACTGTTGACTTATCTGTTGTATATAAGATAACCCGTGCATTTGAAGTAACTTTAGAAGAATTGGTGGAAGTGGTGGAAGAGTAGGTAATTTTTACAAATATCCATATTCTGTTCTTAATATGTTAGGGTGTGCAGACGTGTGGGTACACTACAAGCATCAACAGTGCTTTAGTGCTTTAATTTTGTGGCGTTCGTCACAGGAATAGTATATGAGTCAACCCGAAATTCGCAACATCATTATTGAATCTGCTAGTAAGTGCGTAACTAAAGATAGCTGGTTTTATCTGGCAGACTTTGGTAGTGTTCCTCTTGGGTGATAGTGGGTAATGTCATAAATTTACTACAAATCCCTCAGATAATCATTTTTACTTACCTTCTTCCCACTCTTGACCACTAGGTAAATTAATCAACATCTCATCAATAGCACCAGGCAAAGACTTTTGAGAATTAGTATAAGTCAAATTTAAAAAATCTTTTGCTATAGAGACAATTAGTGATTTTTCTAGCATTGTTTGCAGTCGCTTAGGTGTATACAAACCATCAAAAATTTCAGCAGATGCATGATCGATTGCTGCATCATAAGCAGCATCCAGCAAATCCTCCCATTCACTTTGTTTCACATAATGAGAAGTCTTATTATCCTGTAAATTTAAATCTTGAATTTCTAAAATCGAGCCTTTAATAGAAGCTGCCCAGGAATTAGTTAATCTTTGTTCAACCTGATTTTTAACTAAATGAATAATGAGCCTGATGAGAAAACTTCTAATATTTCGGATATAACTCTTTCGACTCATTAACTCCAACTCATCAACAATTACTAAAGCATCATCATAACGTCCATCAAGAATAGACTTCCTTAAATCCCAAAGTTCTTGAGTCATCGCGATTTATCCAATACTAAATTCAGGATAAACTAAAACCCCCAAGCTATAATGTAAGCTTGGGGGTTTTAGTTTAAATTATGATCCCTGGCATCGAGCTATTTTTGCGTAGGGCTACCCCTAAACTATCGTGGCCGCAGCAGCGTTTCACCTCTGAGTTCGGGAAGG
>NZ_JBALCE010000028.1:0-74864 GCF_036919815.1 Nostoc sp. | reverse complement strand
TAACAACAATGAATACTATAAATGATCCTGCTGTTGTAACTGAAGTAACTAATTTGTACCTCAAGTATGAAGAAGCCCTTGGTAATAACAATTTAGAGGTGATGGATAGCTTATTTTGGGATGCACCCGAAGTAGTGCGGTTTGGCATCACAGAAAACCTCTATGGCGGTGATGAAATTCGTAACTTTCGCGCCTCTCGACCAAACCCGAAAATAGAGCGAGAAATTTTGAATCTCAAGGTTGTAACCTTTGGGAAAGATGCAGCAACAGTGACATTAGAGTTTCGCCGCAATATTAATGGTATAGAACGTTTCGGGCGACAAAGCCAGACTTGGTACAGGTTTTCTGAGGGATGGAAAGTGGTTTCAGCCCATGTTTCATTATTGCCAGTGTAAATTTAAAAACTATGACTAGCATTACCGAAATTGCGCCAGTAGTGCAACAAGCAGAATCCTTAGCTGCACAACTTGAGTTTGCCCAATCCTCACTCCCGGAAGTTGGTCGCCTGTTGCATATCCTCACTAGGCACATCACACAGGGTCAAATTGGCGAGATTGGTAGTGGATGCGGGGTTGGTGCAGGGTGGATTGTCAGCGCATTACATCCAGATAGTATATTGATTACGATAGAGAGCGATCGCCACCTTGCCAAACTTGTGCAACAGCTATTTGCAGATAAGTCTAATGTCCGCGCACTTCAAGGCGACTGGCGCGATTTACTCATCTATGCTCCCTTTGATTTGTTATTTGCCGATGGCGGAAAGGCAAAACTCAGCGAACCTCAAACATTAATAAATGCTCTCAAACCAGGAGGCTTTATTTTGCTAGACGATCTTACACCCGAAGAATACTGGCCTCCAGAATGGCACGGACGATGGGCTTTGCAACATTACGGCTCTTTAGACTACGATTTGTCTGCTGAAAGTAGGTTCAAGATTGTTGTAGTACGCAACTGGGCTTAGGCTTAATACAGTTTTGCATAGAAACGTAGCGTTTTAAATGCAAGCCGATGCATTAACAATACAAGCCGATGTATTAACAATGCAAGCCGATGCATTAACAATGCAAGTCGATGCATTAACAATGCAAGCCGATGCATTAACAATGCAGTGTATTGCCAAAATTAATTCGCTACGAATTAATGAAATGCTGTACTTAAAATTGGATTAAACTCTCATGATATTAGAAAGCGATCGCTTGCGATTGCGGGAAATGATACTTTCTGACCTCGACGCGCTACTGCTTGTCCTCGGCGATGCAGAATCGATGCGCTACTACCCAAAGCCATTTGACCGCGAGATGGTGCAAAAGTGGATTGAGCGACATCGCTGCAACTACGCACAGCACGGCGTCGGTTTGTGGGCGATGGTTCTTAAGGCGACAGGCGAGGTAATCGGCGACTGCGGACTGGTTTGGCAGGAAGTCGAGGGACACCAAGAACTCGAAATTGGATACCACGTCCGCCGTGACCAACAAATGCAGGGTTACGCCACCGAAGCCGCATCTGCTTGCCAGGACTAGGCTTTTAACGTGCTGGATTGCTGCGTAGGCGTAGCCCAACCTAGGCATCGCGTTATTTCCCTAATTCGTCCTGAAAACATCCTCTCTCGGCGTGTAGCTGAGAAGAACGGCCTCAAGGTCGTTCAGGAGACACTCTGGCGCGACATCCCGCACTATATATATGCTATGCAACGCTCAGAAAGTAAACTTCTTGCAACAAGGAATTTCTTAGAAGCATAGAAGTCAAAATTCAAGGCGTAGTCTAGGTTTTAGACCCTCTCTAACAAATAAATTAGTGCCTCCACTAAAGCCTGATTTTGTTCATCAGTACCAACAGTAATGCGTAATTTATCATCTAGTCCAGGCTGCTTGAAGTAACGGATTAAAATTCCCCGTTCCTTCAGTTTTTGATAGAGATATTCTGCGTTTCTTTGTGGAGGTTGTGCCAGCAAAAAGTTAGCTTGGGAATCCCAGATATGAAAACCTAATTGTTTTAAGTCTGTTGCTAGCTGATTTCGTGATGCTTTAATCTTTGCTACACAAGCATTTTTATAAGCTTGGTCGGTAATAGCAGCCGTGCCAATTGCACAAGCGATCGCATCAATGTTATAGCTATCTTTCACCTTAAACAATCCATGCAGCAATTTGGGATTTGCAATTCCAAACCCCAGGCGCAATCCTGCCAATGAGTACCCTTTAGAAAGTGTCCGAATCACGATGACGTTTTCGTATTCCTTTACCAAAGCCAATGCATTCTCTTCGCTAAAATCTACATATGCTTCATCGATCACTAAAACTCCAGATAACTGGCTGGCTAATTTCCGTAGATCATTTGTTGCCACCACATGCCCCGATGGACTATTCGGCGATGCAATGAATGTCACAGAACCATCGACAGCAACCACTTCTTTTAAAGGTAAACTGTAATCCTGGCTGTAGGGAATCTCAATAATTTCCGCAGCTTGCATTTCTGTTAATGTGCGATATAGCACGTAAGTTGGCATTGGATAAACTACTTTTTTCCCAGGTTCTGCACAGGCTCGAATCACCACACTCAACAATTCGTCACTGCCATTTCCGACAATTATCCAATCGCTAGGAACTCCTAAAACTTTACTTGCAGCTTGCCGAAACTCTCCCCCGAAAGGTTCTGGATATCGCCGCAACCACTCGCCATCGATATTCCGTAGGACAGCTAATGCCGCAGGGGAAGGAGGATAGGCGTTTTCGTTGCTGTTGAGTTTAATAATCTGTGTACCGCGTTGGGGCTGCTCACCGGGAATGTAGCTAGCCATTGCGTCAACATTAGAGCGAAAGTAGTTGCTCATATTTCAATCTAAAATCCAAAATCTAAAATCCAAAATTGTGTGACAAATCATTACCGATATATTATTTTTTACAAACCCTATGGCGTTCTCAGCCAGTTTACAAAAGATGCTCCTACACATAGCACCCTGAAAGATTATATTAATGTACCTGATGTGTATCCTGTAGGACGCTTAGACTGGGATAGTGAAGGGTTGCTGCTGTTAACGAATGATGGGCAATTGCAACATCGTCTCGCCCATCCGCGTTTTGGTCATAAACGTACTTACTGGGTACAGATAGAGCGAATTCCAGATGCAGATGCAATAAAAAGGTTACAAATAGGTGTAGAAATTCAAGATTACCGCACTCAACCAGCAGAAGTTAGGCTCTTACCAACAGAACCACAGCTACCTGAACGCACTCCACCGATTAGATTTCGCAAAAATGTACCGACAGCTTGGCTGGAAATGACTTTGACAGAGGGAAAAAACCGCCAAGTACGGCGCATGACTGCGGCTGTAGGCTTTCCGACTTTACGGTTGGTTAGGGTCAGCATAGGCCACCTACAATTAGATGACCTACAATTGGGTCAATGGCGCGACCTTACCACATCTGAACTCCAATTTCTGCATAATTTCAGTAAATCGAAAAGTTCTCCTCCAAAGGCAAATGCTCGTCCCAGCCTGGAAGTTTGAAGGGCATTTTTGGTAAATTAAGTTTTAACTCTCTTCTGGGTCAGTGTACAAAATTTATCATTGAAATTCCAGTATAAATCTTGACTCTTGTTTGTAAACAACTTCATATATCTGGGAATACTTAATCTAGAAGTCTTCAGGATTTAGCAGTATGGTTAGTACAAGAGTCAATATTCCCGGATATCAAGTTAACGAAGAACTCTACAATGGTTCCAGAACCCTAGTTTATCGTGGATATCGAGAAACTGACTCCTTAAGAGTAGTGATTAAACTGCTGAAAAGTCCTTATCCCAGTTTCAGCGAATTGGTGCAGTTTCGCAATCAATACACCATTACCAAAAATCTCAACTCACCCCTAATCATCCAAACCTACAGCCTGGAACCTTACCAAAATGGCTATGCGTTGGTGATGGAAGACTTCGGAGGGATTTCTCTGAAAGAATGCGGAACAAGGGAAAGTCTAGGAAATCTCACGGAGTTTTTAGAAATAGCGATCGCACTCTGCAATACCTTAGATATACTCTATCGCGATCGCATTATTCATAAAGATATTAAACCTGCCAATATTCTGATTCATCCTGAAACCAAACAAGTTAAATTAATTGACTTTAGTATTGCATCTTTACTACCACGGGAAACCCAAACACTAATTAATCCCAACGTCTTAGAAGGCACGCTTGCTTATATTTCCCCAGAACAAACAGGCAGAATGAATCGGGGCATTGACTACCGGACTGATTTTTATTCTTTAGGTGTCACTTTCTACGAGTTACTTACAGGTAAGTTACCTTTTGAATCAAATGATCCGATGGAATTGGTACATTGTCATATTGCCAAACTTCCGCCAAATATGAATAAACCTCACGCGCATAAAGCCCCGTCTCCCTACCAAGGAGAGGGTTGGGGTGAGGTTGATTTGACTATTCCCCAAGTTCTCTGTGACATCGTAATGAAATTGATGGCGAAAAATGCTGAAGACCGCTATCAAAGTGCATTAGGAATTAAATTTGATTTAGAAAATTGTTTACATCAGCTACAAGAAACGGGTTCGATTAAGGATTTTGAGATTGCGAGACGGGATGTGTGCGATCGCTTTATTATCCCTGATAAACTCTATGGGCGAGAAACAGAAGTAGAAAACCTACTCCAAGCATTTGAAAGAGTTAGCCTTGGTGCGACAGAAATGATGCTGGTCGCTGGTTTTTCGGGTATTGGTAAAACCGTTGTAGTTAACGAAGTTCATAAACCTATCGTCAAACAACGTGGTTATTTTATCAAAGGGAAATATGACCAATTTCAACGGAATATTCCCTTCAGTGCATTTGTGCAAGCCTTCCGGGATTTAATGTGGCAATTGTTAACAGAAAGCGATGCTCAAATCCAGCAATGGCAAAGCCGGATTTTAGCAGCTATTGGAGAAAATGGACAGGTAATTATTCAAGTTATCCCCGAATTATCAAGAATTATTGGTCAACAACCACCTGCGACAGAATTATCAGGAACTGCGGCACAAAATCGATTTAATTTATTATTCCAGAAATTTACCCAAGTGTTTACCAGTGTTGAACATCCATTAGTGATGTTTTTAGATGACTTGCAATGGGCTGATTCGGCATCACTGATGTTAATGCAGTTATTAATGGCTGATACAAAGCATCTTTTCTTAATTGGTGCTTATCGTGATAACGAAGTCAACCCATCACATCCGTTAATACTGACTTTGAATGAGATCCAAAAAACAGCAGCCACAATTAATACGATTACTTTAGCACCACTGAGTCAAGGACAAGTGAATCAATTAGTTGCTGAGACACTTAAATGTACAGAAAATTTGGCATTACCTCTTTCTATACTGGTATCTCAAAAAACTCAAGGTAATCCATTTTTTGCTATCCAGTTTCTCAAGGCATTACATCAAGATGGATTAATTGAATTTAACTTAGAGTCAGGATATTGGCAATGTGATATCACACAAATAAATCAGCAATCGGTTACAGATGATATTGTTAAGTTCATGGTATTTCAATTACAAAGACTGCCTCAATCAACTCAAAAGGTGTTGCAGTTAGCAGCTTGTATCGGCAATCGATTTAATTTAAAAACTTTGGCAATTGTTTCAGAAGAATCAGAAATTGAAACAGCTGCTAGTTTATGGAAAGCTTTACAAGAAGGGTTGATTTTACCCATTAGTGATGTTTATAAGTTTTATCAGGGAGAAGATCATGATAAATTGGCACTGTCAACTGGGAATACTAATAAACAATTAGCCAAATATAGATTTTTACATGATAGGGTGCAACAAACTGCCTATTCTCTAATTCCTGATAACCAAAAACAAGCAACTCATCTCCAGATTGGCCAATTACTTCTACAAAATTCCTCTCAAATACAACAAGAGGAAAAATTGTTTGATATTGTCGGGCATTTGAATTTAGGACAAGAGTTAATTACCGAATCAAGCAAACGAGAAGCATTAGCTCAACTGAACTTGGCAGCAGGAGGTAAAGCCAAAAATTCTACCGCATACACTGCGGCCAGAGTCTATTTACAGACTGGGATTGAGCTACTCACAGCCAATTGCTGGCAAGATCAATATGAATTGACCCTGAGTCTCTATGTTGCCGCTACCGAAGCCGCCTACTTGAATGCTGACTTTGATGGTATGGAACAGATAGCAGTACACGTGTTGCAATCAGCCCAGACGATTTTAGACAAAATTAAAATTTACGAAATTCAAATTGCTGCCCAGACATCTCAGAGCAGACTCTTAGAAGCTATTACACTAGGCAGAGATGCACTCTTAGAATTGGGAGTTGAGCTATCTATCGAGCTAAACGATGCTGAGATTGCTAAAGCTCTACAAGTTCTTGCCAGTCAACTCGAAGGCAAACGAATTGAGGAACTGGCTGACCTACCAGTAATGACTGATCCCCAAGCAAAAGCAGCTATACAATTGTTAGGAATGTTGTTTACACCTATTATCCAGAGAATGCCGGGTTTATTGCCCCTAGTTAGCTCGAAAATGGTGAGTCTATCGCTTCAGTTTGGGAATACACCCGCCTCCACGGTGGGGTATGTGCTTCACGGAATGGTGCTGTGTACCTTTTTGGGAGAGGTCGAAACAGGCTATGGCTTTGGGCAATTGGCATTCAATTTGCTCGATCGGTTTAATGTGCGGGAATTCAAATCCATAATTCTAATTTTGTTTGGCGGCTTTATTCAGCATCGCCAAGAGAGCTTTAGGGCAACGATACCGACACTGAAACTTGGTTTTACGTCTGGTATGGAAACTGGCGATTTTTTACACGCTGGTTATAACGTTTGCTGTTACAGCTATGCCGGCTTTTGGAGTGGTGCTGAACTAAGCAATTGGGAATCAGATATAGCAAATTACAACGCTGTCTTGACTCAGGTGAAGCAACATTCTGCTCAGACCCATTTAAATCTTATGCGGCAGACGGCAGAGAACTTCAGGGAAACCCGGATTCAGCCGGATTGTTTGAGTGGCACTATCTATGATGAAATCATGATTCCCAGGCATCGCCAGGCTAATGAACTTTCGGTGATGGCCGAGATATATATCCACAAACTTTTACTTGCCTATTCTTTTGGTAACTACAAGGCTGCGAGCGACTACATTGACCAAGCCCAGCAGTATTTGATCGCAGTAGCAGGAGTGATTTTTGCGCCGATTTTCCATTTCTATGCGGCCCTGACGCACCTGGCACTATTTCCCAAGCCAGAAATTGAGCTTTGTGTAATTCTCGCCCAGGTACAAATCCATCAAACCACTCTGTACCAATGGGCGCAATATGCTCCCATGAATCATCTGCATAAATGGCATTTAGTTGAGGCTGAAAAACAACGAGTGTTGGGCAATAAAACAGAAGCACTTGAACATTACGATCGCGCCATCTCCCTTGCCAAAGAAAACGAATACGTTAACGAAGAAGCACTTAGCAATGAACTAGTAGCCAAATTTTATCTCGATTGGGGTAAAGAAAAAGTCGCCCAAGCATATATGCAAGAAGCATACTACTGTTACGCTCGTTGGGGTGCAAAAGCCAAAATAGAAGACCTAGAAAAACGCTATCCCCAACTACTCCAATTGATTCTGCAACAGCAACGAATTAACCTCAACTCCCTAGAAACTATTAGCTTTAGTGGCACTTCTTCATCTTTTCGCACTTCTAGCACTAGCAGCAGCAGTATTCCCGATGTTCTAGATTTTACCTCTGTCCTCAAAGCCGCTCAAGCTATCTCCAGTTCTCTAGAATTAGACACACTCATCGCCAGTCTCACCCGTATTATCCTAGAAAACTCTGGCGCGAACAAATCTGCACTAATTCTTCCCCAAGAAAAGGACACTGCCGTGCGGGGGTTGCCCCCGTTGAGCCAAGTCTCTGGTAATACTTGGCTAGTTAGGGCAATTACCTTTATTGTTCATGAGGAAATACAAACTATTCTTGAGCCACAATCACTCTTCAATTGTCAATATATTCCCGTAAATATTATTCATTACGTCAAAAATACCCAACAAACAGTTGTAATTAATAATTGTAAAACAGATATTCCTGGTTTAATTGGCAAGTATATGCTGCAACATCAACCCCTGAGTGTATTTTGTACTCCAATTCTTAATCAAGGGCTGATGGTGGGGATTCTCTACCTAGAAAATAGCTTAACTTCTGGCGTATTTACTAGCGATCGCCTCAGCCTAATTAACTTACTGTCCTCTCAAGCCGCAATATCTCTAGAGAATGCTCGACTTTATCAACAAGCTGGGCAAGCATTAGAAGACTTACAACAAGCACATCTGCAAATTGTCCAAAGTGAGAAAATGTCTGCATTGGGTAATTTAGTTGCTGGGGTAGCCCATGAAATGAATAATCCTTTGGGATTTATTTCTGCCAGCCTCCAACAAGCTAAACCCAGCTTTGCTGATATTGTTGAACACTTGAAACTTTACGAAGAGAGTTTCCCATCACCTGGTGATAAAATCAAAGATCATGCCAAAGATATTGACTTAGATTATAGCTTAGAAGACTTACCCAAAATTATTGATTCAATGGTGATGGCGTGCGAGCGCCTGGAAAATATCAGCACTAGTTTAAGAACTTTCTCCCGCGCTGATAAAGATTATAAAGTACCGTTTAATATCCACGAAGGCATCGATAGCACGATTTTAATTCTCAAACATCGCCTGAAAGCAAATGAACAACGTCCCGCAATTGAAGTGATAACCGATTATGGCGATTTGCCCCAGGTTAAATGTTTTCCTGGGCAATTAAATCAGGTATTTATGAATATTTTGGCAAATGCTATTGATGCCCTGGATGAATCAAATACGGGACAGACTTTTAAGGAAATTAAGGATAATCCTAACCGAATTACAATTAAAACTTCTCTAAAAAGTGAAGGCGTGAAAATTGCGATCGCTGATAATGGTCAGGGGATGAATGAATCAGTGAAACAAAAGATTTTTGACCATTTATTTACTACAAAAGGTGTGGGCAAAGGAACGGGATTAGGATTAGCGATCGCTCGTCAAATTGTTGAAGAAACCCACGGCGGCAAATTGAGTTTTAACTCTGTTTTGGGTGAGGGTACAGAATTTATAATTGAAATGAAGTTTTAAAAAAATTAAACCGGTAAATCAGCAGCGCTCTGGATATTTTGTAATATTAAATCAGGGCTACTACGCTTAATCAAGCCAGTTAGAACTTTACCAGGGCCAATTTCAATTACTTGCTGGATACTGTTGGCTGGTAATTGCAGAGAAATTTCTCGCCATCTTACAGAACCAGTCATTTGTTTGTTCAGGCGCTGCTTTAAAATCTCGGCATCAATAGACGGAATTGGTTCGACATTAGACAACACTGGCACGCTAGCTGGTTGAAATTCCACAGATTCTAGAATGTCTTGGAATTGGGCAGCTGCTGGTGCGATTAAATGTGAATGAAATGCTCCAGAAACTTTTAGGGGAATAGCACGCTTTGCTTTAACTTGAGACAGCACCGCTTGTACAGCCTCAGTCGTGCCTGAAATTACCACCTGAGTCGAACTATTGTCATTTGCTAGCACAACATCAGGCGTTTGGGCAATGACTTTTTCCAACTGTTCGGGGTCAAAGTTTATCAAAGCCGCCATCATCCCACCGACGGCACTATCCATAAGTTCTGCACGACGCTTTACTAGATATAAACCCGCCGACCACTCAAAGACACCCGCTATGTAAAGGGCAGAATATTCTCCCAAACTGTGACCAGCAACTAAATCTGGCTGGTGTCCTCGTTCTCGGAGAAGATCAGCAAGAATGGTTTCTACCACATAAAGAATTGGCTGGGTATATAGAGTCTGTGATAACTTTTCTTCTTCGTTTTGACAGATTTCTGTTACAGACCAGCCCAAAATTTCCTCGGCTTGAGCAAATTTGTTTTTAGCGGCAGGTATATCTAATAAGTCTATTCCCATTCCCAGTGCTTGGGAACCTTGTCCGGGAAACACCCATGCAGTTTTAGTCATTGGTCATTGGTCATTGGTCATTGGTCATTGGTCATTGGTCATTGGTCATTGGTCATTGGTCATTGGTCATTAACAAAGGACAAATGACTAATGACTAATGACAAAATTTTCACCTTCCCCATTGAAAAATTGCCGCGCCCCAGGTAAGACCGGCACCAAAGCCGGATGCAGCAACGATGTCATTGGGTTTAATTTTACCTTGCCGGACTGCTTCATCTAAAGCTAAGGGAATGGAAGCAGCAGAGGTATTTCCGTAGTGAGCGAGATTACTGATAACTTTATGTTCTGGGACATTCAGGCGTTGGGCAACGGCATCGATAATTCGCTGATTGGCTTGATGCAACAACAGCCAATCTATTTGGTCAACACTGAGGTTGGCTTGAAACAAGGCTTTATCAATGATTTCTGGCACTTTTTGGACAGCAAAGCGGTAGACTTCTTTGCCGTTCATAGTAATAGGTTGGTAAGTGCCTTTGGTGATATTTACACCGGGGAGTAGTTCTTGGGAAGCGCCTGTGTATGCAAGGTTGAGGTAATGATTTTGAGTGCCATCACTTTTAAGTGCAAATCCTAACAAGCGATCGCTTTTGGCAGCCTGCAATACTACTGCACCTGCACCATCACCGAACAATACACAAGTACCCCGATCTTGCCAATCTACCCAGCGAGAGAGGATGTCTGCCCCGATCAAAAGTACATTTTGGTAGGTACCTGTTCTAATGTATTGCGCTGCTGTAACCAGACCAAACACAAAGCCGGAGCAGGCAGCAGTCAAGTCAAAGGCTACTGCTTTGGTGGCTCCCAATTGAGCCTGTACTTGACAAGCACTACCAAACAAATCATCAGGGGTGGAAGTCGCCAGCAGAATCAGGTCTAGGTCTTCTGGTTTTATTCCCGCAGATGCGATCGCCTGACTGCTGGCGGCAGTAGCGAGTACACTCAAGGACTCAGATGGCAGCGCTAATCGCCGTTGACGAATTCCAGTTCTTGTAGTTATCCACTCGTCTGATGTTTCAACCAGTTCAGTCAATGTCTGGTTCTGTAGGCAAGTTGCTGGTACTGCCGAGCCACTTCCGGTAATTGCTACACCTAAATTTTGCACTCCTAATCTCCCAAGCTATCAGCTTTTCCCTTTTCTCCCTTATCTTTTGTCAGTTGTCCTTTGTAAATGACCAATGACTAATGACTAATGACTAATGACTAATGACTAATGACTAATGACTAATGACTAATGAGTAATGACCAATGACTAACCGCCCTCGCGCTCTAGGATATATTGGGACTGAATTCGTTGTATCACCTGGTTGTCAACGGCTTCTTTGGCCATGCGAATTGCATTAAAAATTGAAGGTGCTTGTGAGCTACCGTGACCGATAAAACAGACCCCTGCCACGCCTAACAGCAAAGCGCCGCCGTGTTCGGCGTGATCCATTCGCTGCTTAACCCGCTTCAGGTTTGGTTTTAAGAGTGCTGAACCGATTTGACCATGCAATCCTTGGGGTAATTCTTCCCGCAGAATTTGCAGAATCACTTCTCCGACTGCTTCGGCAAATTTTAACAATACATTGCCCACAAAGCCATCGCAGACAATTACATCAAAGCGACCGGAAAGCACATCACGCCCTTCGGCATTACCAATAAAATTAATTTGGGAATTTTCGCGTAGCATTTGGTGGGCGCGGACGGCTGCATCATTACCCTTAGAGCCTTCTTCACCGATATTCAGCAAACCCACCTTAGGTTCGGTTGTACCCAAGACATACTGACTGTAAACCGAACCCATAACGCCAAACTGCTCTAAAAACTTCGGACGGCAATCGACATTTGCGCCAACATCAAGTACCAGCACTGGCTTACCAGCAATAATCGTGGGAAAAACTGTGCCGATCGCTGGGCGGTCAATTCCCGGTAATCGTCCTAAGCGGAGTAAAGCTGATGCCATAGCTGCCCCAGAATGACCGGCAGAAAATACGGCATCTGCCTGTTGCTGCTTGACCAAATCCATGGCCACATTGATAGAAGCCTTGCGTTTGCGTCTAACTGCGTTTAAAGGCTCCTCATCCATTGCGATCGCTTCCTCCGCAGTCACGATCTCCACCTGCCCTAAATTCGTTTTTGGCGGCAAGGCAGCTTCTATTTGTTGGGGATCACCAACCAACAATATATCTACACCCAATTCTTCTCGTGCTCGCATTGCGCCAGCAACGATTTCACCGGGTGCGTGATCCCCTCCCATTGCGTCAATTGCGATCCTTACGCGAGTCGATCTCATTGCTCACAGCTTCTAGAAACCTTACAAATTTTACCAGATGGCTTTGCCGAAAAAGCTTAACTTTCTCACTGCCAAATTAATTCTGTTACTATTGCAACAATTTTTGCTGGCAAGCTTAAGATAGCACGAATTGTTGGGCATTGGGCATTGGGCATTGGGCATTGGGCATTGGGCATTGGGCATTGATTATTAATTCATCTCCCTCATCCCCCTCATCTCCCCCCGCTCTCCCTACTCCCTACTCCCCACTCTCTAGTACCCAATTAACTAGCGTCCGAACACCGTAACCGGTTGCCCCTGCGCCGTTATAGCCATTTTCTTTATCTGTCCACACCGGTCCTGCAATATCTAAGTGCGCCCAAGGTGTTTCTTTGACGAATTGCTTTAGGAAAAGGGCGGCGGTAATAGCACCACCTGGACGCGGGCCTGTATTTTTCATGTCCGCAATACCAGACTTTAGCCCTTCGAAATATTTTTCTTCCATTGGCATCCGCCAAATTTTTTCCCCTGAAGTTTGGGCGGCTTTCTCTAACTGGGAAGCAACAGCATCATCGGGAGTGTACAAGCCAGCAATATCCTCGCCTAAAGCAATGAGGTTCGCACCAGTTAGTGTGGCTAAATCCACGATCGCATCCAAGCCTAATTTGTCGGCATATACCAAGGCATCTGCTAGGGTTAAACGTCCTTCAGCGTCAGTATTGTTCACTTCGATTGTTTTGCCGTTTGATGCTGTGAGAACGTCTCCAGGGTGCATGGCGCGACCGCTAATCATGTTCTCAGTCACCGCCGAGATAAAGTGAACTTCCGAATCTGGCTTAATTTGAGCAATTGCTTTTGCTGCACCCAAGGTTGCAGCTGCACCGCCCATATCAATTTTCATGGTTTCGATGCCGCTACCAGCACCTTTAATATTCAGTCCGCCAGAATCGAAGGTTACACCTTTACCAATAATTGCTAGTTTCTTTTTGGGTGTACCTTCTGGCTTATAAGTCAAGTGAATAAATTTAGGTGGCAAATCGGAAGCTTGGGCTACTCCCAAAAAAGCACCCATGCCCAACTTTTCACAGTCTTCTCTTTCCAGAATTTCTACTTGTAAACCGTATTCGTTAGCGATCGCAATCGCCGTTTCTGCCAAAGTAATTGGTGTTACGGCATTAGCTGGCGCTGCTACTAACTGCCGTGCCAAAATTACCCCGGAAACGATTTGATTGGCGCGGGTGATGGCTGCTTCTTGTCCACCGAATCCTAGTAAATCTACGGTTTCTATTTGTGAAGCTTTCTCTTCGGGTTCTGATTTAAAGCGAATATCTTGGTAAAGTGCTAATTCGACACCTTCGGCGATCGCTTGGGCAGTTGTGGCTGGATCGTTGTTCCATAATGGAAAACTAAATCCCAAAATTTTGCTTTTTTGCTTTTTTCCTACCCTGGCTACAGCCGCCGCCGCCCGTCGCAGAATATCTGGTTTTAGTGCATCTGCTTTACCCAAACCTACCACAATCAATTTCCGCACTGGGCTACCAGCATTTACACGGATGAAGATTGTCGTGTTCGCTTTACCTTTAAATTCTTCTTCAGCAATCAGTTCTTTTAAGATCCCGGAAAACTTTTGATCTAAAGTAGCTAATTCTCCGGTTAACTCTACTGCATCTTCAAATAATCCAATTGCCAAACTATCGCCCGCCCACTCTAGCAAAGGCTGATCACTAGGTTGAATTGTCATTTTGGGATTTTGTGTAAATATTCCTTCCTGTACCAGTATTGCTCAAAATTCTTGTTTCATGGGGAATGGGAGTGGAGGAGATTAGGGTGATGGGGAACCAGGGCAGAGTAGGTATAATTTAGCGTATAAATACTTATAAACTTATCCCATTATGGAGAGTATTAGGAATTTAAAATATCTACGGTGATCATATAAACACTTAATTCAAAAGGCTGATGCATGGTACAAGAGTCATCTTAAAAAACTAAAATAGTCAGGGTAAGAAGAATGGGTAAAAGCGTAACAGAAAAAATTAAAGAACAGCCAATAGAAAGCCAAATTAAAATTGAAAGCCGCGCTCAGGAATTAATAGCTCAGGAATTAATTAGACAAAAACTTAGGCTAGATAAACAGCAGCTTAAAGTTCGAGCTAGAAAGGTAAAAGGTTTGAAACAAAGAGAAGTAGTTATATTTGGAAAGATTAATCACAGGACATTAATTTAGTAAAACAGTACAAAAGCCTGCCAAACTCCAACGAATTGGTAGGCTTTAAACTTATTAAAAATCTTTAGCCTCATTCAATCAAACTTTTGAATCACCTTGAAAGGGCTAGTTCTGTCTTTGATTTACCTCCTGCTTTCTGCCCAATGCCCTATGCCCCAATTGCATTTGTGTCAATGTTAAACTTGCTAGCGATCGCTTTGATTATTTCTTGCTCAACTGGTGTAGTCTGATGATCAAGCTGGGCAATTTTGTCACACTGAGCTAACAAGGGGATGGCAAAATCACGATTCAGCTGATTGAGCAATATATCTAAAGACTTAGGTGATTTGATATTTTGGGCAATGACATCCAACGAGGTAGGACTGAGCTTTAGAGCTTGTAATTCTGGCAAAATTTCTTTCCAAGTCTTTTCTGGATGACTGGCTAGAATCATGTGAACTAAAATTTGATCCATGATCGCTTCTTGAGCGATCGCACTTGACAAATATTTCTCACTTTCGGCTTTTAATGTTGCCAATGTCTGGGGCGATGTGAGGGAAGTTGATTCATCCAGCTTGGCTTCGTAAAATCGACAAGCAGCATACCCCAATGAATAGATCATCGTCGCATTTGAACTAGCTGCGATCGCTACACCCGCCAAAGGCACATTTCGCAACAAGCCTAATCCCGCAGCTTTCAAAAGACGCTCTCCACCCAAAGCCAAACCAAAAATTGCTAAAACTTCACCTTTACGGGCAGGATCTTTTAAATCTAGCCCGTAGACAGATGCAATTTGATAAAGCATTTCTGACTGCAATTTTGTTGTCGCTGTTAAATCAATTGCAAACAATGCCACTGCTATTCCTGGCAAAATACTAGTTGCTACTCCAACTGTGGCTGCTTGAGTTGCTTTTTCCACCATGATTCGGTGAGCAATCTGACTAGGTGATTCATGAGGATACTGTTGCTTGAGCTTATTTACCGCAACTTCTGCTTTTTCCAAATCAACAAGGTTAGTAGTACCAATTAGCCAATTGAGATTTAACACTCCAGATAGTTTTCTAATTAGCCAATTTTCGTTAAGGCGATTTACAATTTGACCGCTAGTTTGAGTTGTTTGTTCAATTAACTTGTGTGTTTGTTTCGCCGTCGCTTCTCCCACCCCTACTGCTGTGTCAAAAACTGCTTTGCCAGTCTGAGCAACAGTTTCAACAAAAGACTCTAATCCAGACGGTTTATTTTCTACTGATGATTGAGCCGGTATTTTGACTTCTGAAGTTTCTCTGGGTGAATTAACTAATTTATTCACCTCTATTTTTTGGGGTTTGTCTGCCATTGCTTGATACCATCTTGTAAAGCCTCTCTCTTTAACTTGTAGCGAAAATGTGAGTGGCTTGACATCCCTCTATAAACGTAAATCTCAGTTTAAGAGCAACTATTTTATTGTCTGAATAACTGTGTTAATCCATTAGTAATAGGAACATATTGCTCAGGGGTGAGTGTTCCCAAATACGCCAAAACTCTATTTATATCTAATCTCCGCGTTTGATCTAGCAAGACAATGGAAGACAGAGGCAAACCAGCAGCACCAGCTGACAAACGCGGATATAAGCTGGGATTATTCAACACCCAAGAAACACTCTGGGTAGTTACAGGTGCAATTATTAGCATTGGATAGCGGACTTCTCCCCAAGATATACTGACCACTCCAGCAGGTCGAGTTCCTTGCTGTTCACGTCCTCTAGGAGTACTAGTAGGGTAAAGTTACTATAATTACGTCGCCACACTCAAGCAAATCAGTTTAAAGCATTCTTGCCACCAACAACTGTTAGCCCAACACCAGGGATATATTCTACTGGCTTGCCTTTTGGCTGTCCTTGGGAACCCCAATCATAAGAGTCTTCTTGAAGCAAATTTCCTTCACCTTGATTAATTTCGTCATTTAATAATTGCCACAGTTGATGTTTCTCTTCTAAAGGAAGGTTGGTAATGGCATCTAGAAGTGATTCAAAAGGAATTTGCAATTTGACAGTTGTTTTGGTCATAGTGTGTCTCGTTGAACTCTCATTTAAAATCTTCTTGTGTAAAACGTTCTACATATTCATCTAATCCTGCTTCAGCTAGTTGACGATCTTCCTGGGCAAATTCACTGTAAAGAGTAGCCATTTGATTTTTATCTATTTGCCAGCGAACATTTCGGCTGCGGAATTTAAGGAAGGCAATAAAATCACTAAGAGGATGTCTGAAAAGTATCAAAAATTTGTTGATCCCCCCTAACCCCCCTTAAAAAAGGGGGAATAAGAGTCTCAAAGTCCCCCTTTTTAAGGGGGATCTCGAAGGGTTAGGTGTATAGAAAAAAACTTTTCAGACATCCTCTAACTTGTTTGAGTTGTTCCTCACTCAATTTGTCTAATTCTTGGCTGAGGAACTCCTTGAGAGCAAGCATTTGAGAGTCTCCAAAAATATGTGGTTAAGGTTTTTGAGGACACAAGCATTATTTGAACAGTAATTATGTCTAACAAACTTTTTAGTTTTTAGTTTTTAACTCTCGCCCCGTACCGATATCAGTATTACTTTCTAAAAAGTCGTTATCCTTAAGAATTTTATAGAGATTAATATCTTGCTCTAGCAAGCAAGCGTGTCCACAATGGGGCAACACCACAATCTTGTTATTTGGTAAGATATTCGCTATCCGCTTCACTTCAGTTACAGAAGGTAAAAGGCGATCGCTAGCACCGGCAATCAACAAAACTGGTTGAGTCAAACGACCTAACTGTTGCTCATCAACATTAAATTCTCGCAGTAAAGACAACCGCCAATGAACAGTTTCTGGCGGTACAGAACGCATAGTTTTCAACAGTTCATGGCGATCGCTTGGCGAAATGCGCGGCAAAGACGCTAGAAAGGGCAACAACCCCAGTGCGCCAACATCATACAATTCTGATGGCACTAAGTAAGTTAGTTGGGATATCCAACTCAACCAAGGACGAAGATGAAAGGACGAAGCTGGATTAATTAGGATAATTCGCTTAAATAAATGTGGCGCTTCGATCGCCACTTTCATTGCCAAGCAACCACCAAAGGACTCACCACACAGGTAAACTGGCCTCTCAGGGATTTTTTCTAATTCGGCGTCGATCAACTCCAATACACTCTTAGTTAGCACATCCCAAGTGTTAAGGTCTTTGCGTGGTATCGCCAAACTGCGGACATCAAAGCCAGTTTCTAATCCAGCTGTTTGCGATCGCAATAGTTGACCAGTTCCATCCATTCCTGGCAAATATACCAACAAAGGATACTCTGGCTGTACTCTTTCAGGAGTCAGGAAACAAGGGTTTAGCTCAACTTCTGTTATGGTCATTTGTTACTAGTCAATGGTATAAAACTTTTGAAATCCTGATTGTTGCTTATAAAAGCTTCGGTTCTTTTGACCTTAATAGCAACCTTGACGCAGTAAGTTACTAATTTCGCCGTGACAGTGTTCCGTCAGTTCAGCTATAATAGTTCTGGCCTGTTTGCCCTGATATTTTTTCTGCTGTTGGGGTGTAATCCAATAAGGGCGACCGATTAACACCGCAACCCGCCGATAAATTACCAAAGGATGCCAACCACCTTGGTTAAATAACGGTTCTGAAGGGTCAAATACGCTCAAAAGCTTTAAAGGGAAGCCAGACGTGTTTACCTCTTCTAAGGAGGCGATCGCAATGGGTAAAACAGCTAAATCCTGCACATCCGCTCGCAATGCCAAATGAGCAAATCCCCGATGAAATTCACCCAGATGATTTGGCACAGTAAATTTCACCATTGGTTCAGTCCCTTCTGGAAATACTCCCACCATCTGCTTCGACTGCAATAGCACCTGCGACTGCGAAAAAAAGCTTTGCAGGCGGTTTTCAGTTTCCTCCAAGGGGAAACACCCCAATTGTCCGGTGACAATCTCCCGCATTACTGGCACTTGTCCCATGTAGTGATGGCAAGCAAAGCGAATCGGATTCGATAACGCCGCCATTAAAACCACTGCATCCATAAAGCTGCGGTGATTGCTGACTACCAGTACGCTGGCATCCTGGGGAATGCGATCCTCATAATAGCGAAACATTTGGGTTGAGAATGCCGCCACCAAAGCGCGAGAAATCTCTAGGGGGCTATTTCGACTCATACCTAATCAATATATTTTTCCGGTAAATATGGCAGTTTATCTTAAATTAATTTTTACATTTCTTTACTATTGCCATCACCGTCTTAAGATAGAAATGTCTAATCCACAAAAGCAGCTAGATTTTCTGCCTTGGGAATTATGTATTCCTGAATACAATAATATCATCTAATAGTAACTATTAAAAAAAACTATGATTAGTTAATTTCCATCTTTTAGGCAAAAATGAGATGAATTGATGCATATTACAAAAGGATTGTTGACCTGATAAATTTGCTAGTATTAAGGTATTATTGGAAAAAATGGGAATAATATTGTATAATTCTATGATTTTACCGGACAAAGCTAAGATGTAAAACATTTTAATAAGTTAATTTTTATTTTGTATGAATCTAGTGAATAAAACAGAAAAGACATTTGCACTAACAACACCGCTATATTATGTAAACGATGTCCCTCATATAGGCAGTGCTTATACAACGATCGCAGCCGATGTAGTCGCGCGATTTCACAGGCTGCTGGGGCATCGGGTATTGCTGATTACAGGTACAGATGAACATGGGCAAAAAATTCAGCGATCGGCAGAAAGTTTAGGGAAGGCACCGCAAGAGTTTTGCGATGAAATTGTCCCTAGCTTCATTAGTTTGTGGCAGTTACTAGACATTCAATATGATCGCTTTAGTCGGACTACTGCACCTCGTCATGAAGCGATCGTTAAAGAATTCTTTGAGCGAGTCTGGGAATCTGGTGATATCTACCAGGGACAACAACAAGGCTGGTACTGTGTATCCTGCGAAGAATTCAAAGAAGAACGGGATCTCTTAGAAGGACACCGTTGCCCGATTCATATTAACAAAGAAGTCGAGTGGCGAGACGAGCAAAACTATTTTTTCCGCTTATCCAAATATCAAAATAAGCTGACAGAATTTTATCAATCTAGACCGGATTTTATTCAACCAGAAAGTCGGCGGAATGAAGTCCTCAGCTTTGTAAATCAAGGGCTGCAAGACTTTTCAATTTCGCGGGTAAATCTAGATTGGGGTTTTCCCGTACCAACTGATCCCAAACACACCCTTTATGTCTGGTTTGATGCGCTACTAGCTTATGTAACGGCATTACTTGAACCAGATGCAGAACCGACTTTAGCAAATGCTTTAAAAACATGGTGGCCGATTAACTTGCATCTAATTGGTAAGGATATTTTGCGCTTCCATGCAGTTTACTGGCCAGCAATGTTGTTGTCGGCTGGCTTACCCTTACCAGAGCGAGTATTTGGGCATGGCTTTTTGACTAAAGATGGTCAAAAGATGGGTAAAAGTCTGGGTAACACCCTTGATCCTGTGGCGTTAGTTCAGCGCTATGGTAGTGATGCCGTTCGTTATTACTTCCTTAAGGAAATCGAATTTGGCAAGGATGGAGATTTTAATGAGGTTAGGTTCATTAATGTTCTGAATGCAGATTTGGCGAATGATTTAGGTAATTTGCTCAATCGCACCTTAAACATGGTGAAGAAATACTGTGCCCAGAATAATGTCCCATCAATCGGCAATGAAGCAATTCCTGACGAAAATCCTTTGAAAACAATTGGTTTACGTTTAGGTGAACAGGTAAAACAAGCCTACCAGGAGCTAGCTTTCAGTCAAGCCTGCGAGGCCATCCTTTTACTGGTGCAAGCTAGTAATAAGTTTATTGATCAACAAGCTCCTTGGTCATTATATAAACAGGGACAGCAGGAGACGGTGGAAAAAGTTCTCTACGCAGTTCTAGAATCAGTTAGAGTAGCAGCTTATCTGCTTTCCCCAATTATTCCGAACATCAGTAGCGATATTTATCAGCAGCTGGGCTTCGGAATAAACTTTAACGAGCAAATACAAAGTTCAGTTATCGCTCCTTTTGCCATCCATTCGACATGGGGGATACTATCGAGTAAACAACAGTTGGGTACACCCCAGCCAATTTTTAAGCGAATAGAACCCCCGAAAAGCGATTAGTCCTGATCAAACTCTGATTTTGTTCAATTTCTTATTCTCTCAAAAAATTTATCGGGGCTTAACTTAATATTCGCCCCAGAACATTATCATAAGCCGCTGTGACTAGCATCTAAAAGTTGGTAATTTGTATCAAAAATAACAGGGATAAAAATTGAGGTATGACAATGATGTTGAATAATTTTGAAACCGATTCAATTTTTACGCCAGAACAAGTTTTGGAGAATCGGGGCAGGGTTGCCATATTTATAGATGGCTCAAATCTATTTTACGCTGCATTGCAACTAGGGATCGAAATCGATTATACGAAGTTATTGTGTCGATTAACTGGAGGTTCTAGACTACTGCGTTCTTTTTTCTATACTGGGGTAGACCGGACAAACGAGAAGCAACAGGGGTTTCTGCTGTGGATGCGTCGCAATGGTTATCGAGTCATTGCGAAGGATTTGGTACAGCTACCAGATGGCTCTAAAAAAGCTAACCTGGATGTAGAAATAGCAGTAGATATGATGGCGCTAGTTGATTCTTATGATACCGCAGTTTTAGTTAGCGGTGATGGAGATTTGGCTTATGCGGTAAATTCAGTCAGCTATCGCGGCGTGCGGGTAGAAGTGGTGAGTTTGCGTTCGATGACCAGCGACAGCTTAATTAATGTAAGCGATCGCTACATTGATTTAGAAGCTATCAAAGAAGATATTCAAAAAACCCCTCGCCAAAGCTATCCATATCGGCCGTTATCTGGTATAGGTTTTTTGGAAGACCCCAGAACTAGTGATGGACATCCAGAAATCCAAGAATAATGGCGCATCAATTTGATCAAAAGGGGAGAGAGGTGGGAAAAAAAATCCAAAATTTCTCCTCCACTCGCTCCTTCCTTCTTTTACCTTTGAGCTTTTTTTTGGTATTTGGTTTAGTTGCTTGCGGGGGTAAATCCCCCACAGCTTCTCAACAAAATACTGGGGGATCAGCTAATCAAGATAGCCATTTGACTTTCTTTGATGTCACCCTAGAACAAGCAGATGAAGTAGGACGACCGATTTGGAAAGTCAGGGCGACACGGGCAAAATACACCAAAGAAAAACAAATTGGTCAGGCTGAAAGTCCTTATGGTGAACTATACCAAGATGGGAAAGTAGTTTACCAAATCAAGGCAGATGTAGCAGACATTGAACAAAATGGGAAGCAGTTGTTTCTTAAAGGTAAAATATTTGCCACAGACCCTAATAATGGAGTTGTGTTGCAAGGTAATGAATTAGAATGGCGTCCTCAAGAAGATTTGTTGATTGTCCGCAACCAGATTAACGGTAGTCATAAACAACTACAAGCAGTGGCGCAGGAAGCGCGAGTTAAAACCCGCGAACAGCGCATGGAATTTTCTGGAGGGGTAGTAGCAAATTCCGTTGATCCCCAGATGCAAGTCAGAACCGAGCATTTAATCTGGAAAATCAAAGAAGAAAAATTGATTGGCGATCGCCCCATAGAAATTGACCGATATAAAGATAATAAAATTAGCGATCGCGGCAAGGGAAATTCTGCCGAAGTCAACTTAAAAACGAAAATTGCTACTATTCAACAGAATGCTCAATTAGAATTACTAGACCCACCAGTGCAAATAGTTAGTAACTCTATGACCTGGAACATGAACGCAGAAACTGTCATTACAAATTCCCCCGTGCGGATGTTCCAGCGTGTCGAAAATCTTACTGTTACCGCTAATCAAGGTGAAATGAAAATACCACAAAAAACGGTTTATTTAACAGGTAATGTCAATGCCATTGGTCAGCGTCGCCAGTCTTTGAAATCTAATTCATTAACTTGGTATTTAGACAATAAGTTAGTTGAAGCTCAGGGAAATATAGTTTATCGGCAAGTTGACCCGCCGTTAAATTTTCGGGGTGAAACAGCCGTTGGTAATCTGCAAACAGAAAATATTGTTGTCAAAGGTGGCAGCTCTAGCGGTAGAGTAGTAACAGAAATTATTCCCCAAGAAAAAGCTAATCGTCAGTAGTAGAGTTAGGGGGGATGGGGCGAAAGAACGAGTCTTGTGGGGTAAGCTCTCTAGTCCGCCCAGTTCATAGGACGGGCGAGACGCCCATCCCACAAGAAATAGTTGGATATTTTTTTATTTGGAAGTCTTTTAAACTAAATAAAGGAAATTCTAATTCTCCCTCATTCCCCCACGTCCATCGTGACCCAGAAATTTTGGGTTGGTCGAGTCCTAAACTAGGATCTTAAAACTACAAGTCCTTTGATAACTCATGAATGGATCAAACCGATTAGGTAAGGAATCCTTGCCAATATCCCAGCAAGCAGAACATTCCCACCATCAAGATACAGATCATGAGTATACAGATCATACTCATGGGACTGGAGAATCGATTCATCCTCACGTCCATAGTGAAGAGTCTTTACGGCGAATTGTCAATCGATTATCGCGCATAGAAGGACATGTTCGCGGTATTAAGGGAATGGTGCAGCAAAGTACCCCTTGTCCTGATGTTCTACTCCAAATTGCCGCAGTGCGCGGCGCATTGGATCGGGTAGCGCGAATTGTTTTGGATGAACATTTAACTGAGTGTATTGGTAGAGCTGCACAAGAGGGTAATATTGATCTTGAAATTAAACAGTTAAAAGCTGCTTTAGATCGATTTTTACCTTAATAATTAGAAAAATAAAAAATTAACTCGCACGACAAGACATTTTGTAGAGCTCCCAGATTTGCTGTATTGACTCAGGCAGAGGGTTATTTGTGCCAAAATAATTCGTAATGACGCTCACGCAAATGATTTTAAAAAAATATAAATTTAACTATTATTTCAATGTCAATATAAACAAACCTCTAATTCTTTTCTTGCACGGCTTCATGGGAAACATTAATGAATTTGATGAAGCAATAAAATTACTAGCTGAAGATTTTTCTTATCTCACCCTTGACTTACCAGGACATGGTAAAACCCAAGTTTTAGGAGGTGATGAATACTATAAAATAGAACCCACGGCTCAAGCAATAATCAATTTATTAGATGAATTAAAAATAGATAAATGCTACTTAATTGGTTATTCAATGGGCGGAAGATTGGCTTTATACCTAACTCTATATTTGCCAGAACGTTTTATAAAAGTTATATTAGAATCAGCTTCCCCAGGTTTAACAACAGAAGCAGATCGATTAGAACGAGTTAGACGTGATACTCAGATAGCTAGAAAATTAAGCAGAAGTATTATTCAAACTGATTTTGCTACTTTTCTCTCAAATTGGTATAGTCAGCCGATTTTTGGTTATATCAAAAATCATCCAGAATTTGAAAGATTGTTAGAAAATCGTTTGCAAAATCATCTGACTGAATTAACCAAATCACTCCAATTTATGGGGACTGGTAATCAACCATCTTTATGGGAAAAACTTAAAGACAATACAACGCCTTTACTTTTAGTAGCTGGTGAAAATGACGAAAAGTTTAGAGATATAAATACAGAAATGGCTAATATATGTAAAATTGCCCAACTAAAAGTAATTAGTAATACTGCACATAACATTCACTTTGAAAATGCTGTAGAATTTGTGCAAAATATCAGAGAGTTTTTCCAGAAACAGTAAACTTATTTTACTGCTTCTTTGGCTGTTTACCTGATGGCTGAATCTGGGGAGTTGGGGCTAATTTTACTTTTGGTGGTTGCTTGGCTGCGGTTAATTCCTCTTGCAACATTTTCTGATAAACTTTAGGCAAAGAGCTACTAAGAAAATTTGTTTCTATACCATATCCGAGACTTGTCCAGGTGGGAGAGAGTCGCCGCAAAACATCATTTAACTTTCCGTGACGCAACTGTTGAGAAATATCAATTCCCCAAACTTTAGAATCATTTAACCAACGGTAAACTACTACATCTTGATATTCTGCTTCAAAACTATAAGCAGTCCAAAACATCATCTGCATCGGCTTTGGGTGATAACGCGGGGCTAAACGATACCAAGTAATGTTGATAATTTGATATCTACCAGCAGCAGTGGAACAATTACCTGTGTTGGGGCCTGTGACAATTGTGACGCATATCTCAGGATGTCGGCTAAGATCGTTGACTTGCTGTCCACCATACAACAGCGAATAGGGACGGTTTCCACTAGCCTCACTCGCCGAGATGGTTCGCATTAAAGCGCGGATATAGGGATCGCCCTGTTTCATCACCAAAGGCGGCTGTTTCTCTTCAAAGATGGGATCAGAAGGCGATCGCAAGTCTCCAATATACCATTGCAACAAATATACAAAGCCGAGAAGCGCGGCTATTGGCCCAATAAGTTTTTCAACGCCTTTTAATTCAAAGCCTTTCAGAGTCTGACTCCTTGAAATTTGCTCTCTTTCCTAACAATAATCATTGACGTACTCATTCTGGCAAAGTTCATACTTTATTGTCAGTTATCATTCCCGATTCTCTGATTTTTTTAAGAATTAGAAAAAACGAGCATAAATAAGTATAGCAAGCGACATACTCCCAAAAATACCGAATAAGTATTGTCTTAGTCTCTAAAATCACATGAGTTCTTATTGATGATGTGGCTGAAACTTAAGGCGATCGCTTACCTATGTTATAATTAGATAATTGATTTTGCCAGCGATTAGCTATGACAACAGAAATATTAAAATCTGTTGAACCTACCCTTTACGAGGAAGATTATTATTTATGGGTAGAAACAACACTTAAACAATTAGAGAATAAAGATATTGCAAATCTCGATTGGCAACATTTAGCAGAAGAAATTGAAGCTTTGGGAATTGAACAAAGACGAAAAGTAGAAAGTTACTTAAAACAATTATTAATTCATCTTTTACTTTATCGTTATTGGGAAACTGAAAAAGAATATTTTCAACGAGGCTGGCAAATAGAAATAACTAATTTCCGTGATGAGCTAGAATTTTATTTTCGTTCCAAAACACTTTATAACTATTTTATTAACTGCTTAGATGCAGTTTATCTTAAAGCCAGAAGGCAAGCAATTCAAAAAACAGGTTTACCGCCGGAAATTTTCCCAGAGAAATGCCCTTTTACTCCTGAAGATATTTTCAATAGTGAGTACTTCCCAGAATAAAAGTGATTTTGTATTGCTCTTTGTGAAGATGAAGGTAATAAGAGAGCGATCGCTTGTCTGTCCTGAATAAGGGGTTTAGCATTGCGCTTTACCCCTACGTTTTGGGTGTGGGATGGAGCGATCGCTTTACGGAGTCGAATCAAGGGGCGGTCAATTTAGATCGGATATCAGCACTGTTGAAATAGCTCCTGAAAGCTTTTTGATGCTGCTTCCGGTTTGGCAACAATTTCGACAATTTTATTGCGTGCATCTGCTTCAAACAGCGCCTCAACAGCAACTTGGGCGACTTTCTGCCTGGGGATGCTACCGTCGAAGAGTGTATCAGCACTCTGCATGACGATCGCGTCGAGGTTATCTTCATTCTTCAACCCACCAGGACGCACAATCGTATAGGTAAGACCACTTTTTTGGATGTACTCTTCAGCTTGCTTTTTCCATAGCAAAATCAGCCAAAACAAGTTGAGTGGATGGAATAACCGCGAAGTACACAAAGAAGAAACGAAGACAAAATGCTCAATTCCCTTTGCCTTAGCAGCATCTACTAAATTTTTAGTCCCTTCAAAATCCACTTTATAGGGGCCAGTGGGGTCAAAGCTAGGTTTTGCCCCAGTAGCAACCAACAAAACTGTGCTATCTCCCAACGTAGCAGTCAGACTTTCTGGTTGTAAGACGTCGCCTACCACCAATTCGGCTTCAGGAGACAGAATACCCCTAGCTTTCTCAATATCCCGCACCAAGGCTCGGACGGGAATATTCCGCGCTATCAACTCTTGGACAATCCGGCGACCTGTTTCACCCGTTGCCCCTGCTACAAATGCTTTCATGAGAAATGTTATCCTAGTAAACTATTATGTGCTTGTTCAGTTCTTTATTTTAGTAATTCTATGGAGTTGATGGTAGATTTATGAGGTTTGGGTGAAAATGGGATACTAGTACGAAATGACCCAAGCATCTGGGGAACTATTAATATAGACGAACGCAAAATTATACAGTAACGCATTTATGCTTTCAAGAAAAAGCGAATATAAATCCTGGGAAATAACAGAAGCAGTTTTACCTGTAGCGTCCAGCCAAGAACAAGCCGAGGATGTATTCAGACAAGCAAATGTAGCGACGCTCACAACATTTTCTGGTCGTTATCAAGATTTTATGGAAATGCCTGCCCCAATAGAGAAGGTTGCCGAGTATCTTAATGCTCACGCCTCATGGTTTTCTCATTGCGCTCAACCGATGAAAGTGGAATCACTTGGGGAAAATGGCTACGCTTTAGTAATTGGTCGTTTTGGTGCTTTTGGTTATGAAGTAGAACCGAAAATTGGTTTGGAATTGTTGCCCCCAGAAGAAGGTATTTACCGCATCCGTACAATTCCCATTCCTGATTACCAAGCGCCTGGTTATGACGTAGACTATCGGGCATCTCTACAGTTAATAGAAAGCGATGCTTCTACTAGTATTGGCGAGGTTACGAGAGTTGAATGGGAACTGGATTTAATGGTTTATTTGCACTTTCCCAGGTTTATTCAGCGCTTACCCCAGTCTATAATTCAATCTACAGGCGATCGCTTACTTAACCAAATTGTCCGCCAAGTCTCCCGCCGCTTAACTCGCAAAGTTCAAGAAGATTTTCAGAAATCTTTAGAAATACCCTGTGGTGGCAATTCCAAGCAAAAGCGCTGAGTTATTTGTCAGTTGTCATTAGTTTATGACAACTGACAAATAACTACTTAACTATGCTTTAGTGAGAATTCTTTGGACAATTTGCACGCCAGTAACAGCCTGCCAAGCAAAAATTCCCAAAAGGGTGAAATTCAACAGAATGTGGGTTGCACGCGCCCAATTTGCCCCTTTCTGCATATAAGGAGACAAAGCAGCAGAAAATGCAATCAAACACATCATACCCAGTCCTGCTAGTAGGTGAGACCCGACAAATAACTTACCATTATTAATGTAAGTGACAGCCATAGCACCGATCGCACCTGTCACCATCAAAGCTAGGAGTATAGACCCCATTTGGTAGTGTCTGACATTATATCTACCTTTAATCAGTTCTTTCTTTTCTTCCCCCTGAGCATTTCTGGTACGCTGTACTTGCAGCCCCAAGTAGCCAGCATAAATTGAGAGTGCTAATAGGGCCCACATCAGCACCGGATGGATGAAGTTCAGCCAATATTTTACCGACGCAGAAAGTTCCAGACTCATGTGTTCTCGCCCAAGTATTAAATATTCATAAAAATTAGCATAACTCTATTTTCTGTGCTTAAAGTTGCACAAATTAAAGAAGTCGGGGCATTGGGAATTGGGCATTGGGGAAGAATTCTTATAACTCCAACCTCCTAACTCCTAACTCCTAACTCCCCCACTCCCCACTATTTTCTTTTACCCTCTTGCCAAAGTGGATAAACAATCTCAGACTGAATTTTAAGGTTAGACGAACAAAACCCCCTGTGTGGGATCTCATCCATGACTGAAAACAACGATACTTTGCTGCTAAAAGCTGCTAAAAGTGGTGATATCAAAGGGCTGTGTGCGCTACTGGCTGCTGGTGCCTTTGTGGATGCGTGCGATCGCCAAGGCACGACGGCGTTAATGTTTGCTGCAAATTTAGGCTACACCGAAATTGGGCGATCGCTGCTGGATGCTGGGGCAAATATCAACTTGCCCAGAAAACTCTATGGTTTGACGGCTTTGATGTTGGCAGCTAGTGCCAAACAGCTTGATATTGTGCAGCTTTTAGTATCCAGACGTGCTGATGTCAATGCTACTAATGAAGATGGCAGCACAGCTTTAATGGCAGCAGTACTCAAAGGTTATATTGACGTAGTGCGAGTCTTATTGGCTGCTGAGGCCCAAGTTAATATCGTAGATAAAGATGATGAGACTGCGTTGAAACTCGCCGTTAAGCAGGGAAAAATAGAAGTTATAGAAGCAATTCTCCAAACTGGTGTCGATGTCAATATTCAAGATCAGGAGGGTGAAACACTCTTAATGCTAGCGGCAGACTTGGGACATCTGAATATTGTGAAAGCACTCCTAGCAGCAGGGGCGGATGTGAATGTGAAAAACGCTGATGGTGGAACTGCCCTATCAGCTGCTGCTGCTGCTGGACAGAGTGCGATCGCAGCAGCTTTACTAGATCGAGGTGCCGAGATTAATCTCCAAGACCAAGATGATGAAACTGCCCTACATCTTGCCGTTGTGGAAGGCTACATTGATGTCGTGCAAGTGTTACTTAACAGGGGTGCAGATGTCCAAATTAGAAACCATCTGGGTGATACACCACTGCTTGTAGCAGCATTGCAGGGACATAGCGAAATTGTCGAGGCACTGCTGCATTCTGGGGGAGATATTACTGGGGAAAACCTTGGTGAAGTACCTTTGATACTGGCCACATCACAAGGACACACCCAAACAGTGAAAGTGTTGCTAGACTATGGTGCTGATGCCAACACTCCGGGGGATGAGGGCAAAACTGCTTTGATCAAGGCAAGCGAACGCAAGCACACAGAGATCATACATTTGCTGCTGGCAAAAGGGGCAGATGTGAATTTTCAAGACTCAGCGAGGGCAACATCATTAATGTGGGCTGCCTCAGCAGGTTATGACGAAATTGTGCAGTTATTACTTCAAGCAGGGGCAGATGTGAATTTGAAAAACCGGGGCGGTTATACTGCTTTGATGATTGCAGAATTTAACGGTTATAAGAATGTCGTGCGGAGTCTGCAAAAAGCTGGAGCGCAAGAGTAGCCAATAGCCATCTGAATTCTTCATCTAAAATATTTTCAGAAATATCTTGACAAATCATTAAATCAAGGTTATTAACTTAAATACTAAGGAAGTTTAAAACAAACAAGTCTTGATCTAACAAACAAAGAAAGCAAAACTCCGTCGTAGCTGTTGTGAACTTGCTACGGCGGAGAAAGTAAAAATTAAAACGCCAAGAGTGAGTAGGCTAAATGCTTGCGTCACAAGGATAGAAAGAAAGCAAAAATGAAGAAGTAAATTTACCTTGTACTTTTTACCTTGTACCTTTTAGCTTTTATCTAGTCTCCCCCTCGGCGTTTCCTACTGTGCTAGATGTGCAAAATATATAGTTTTTACTTGAACAGAAAAGTATTCTAAGGATCATTTTTTATGTATCATCCTAAAGGTTAAATACAAACGAGTTACCAAAAAAGGTTTATGTGCGACCATTTGCGCGATCGCTACGCAAAATCAAAGAAAAAATAAAGAAAAAATTAAATTTATGTTTCGACGGTTTTGATGTTAATAACGATATTTTTCAAACATCCTCTAAGACTGGTATTGCAGATATTTCCTGATAATTTCAACGTCTAGTTCTAAAAATTCTGCTATTTCTTGAATGCTCATACCTTTCTCAACACATTTTGAGACTAATTTCAATTTTGTTTCTAATTCTGTTTTCGGCTTTGTTTTTGCCACGATACTCTCGTACAATCGAGTATTTTTGAATTCATCTAAATCAAGCATAGCTTCAATTTCCTCTAAAGCAAGATTGGGAAACTTATAAAATACAATCGCTTGGATAAATGCTAGCACTTTCTTTTGAAGATTTTTATCGGCTAAGTTTTCTCTTGCCTGATTGATTAGCTGTTGGGCTAAGGAAGTAGCTTTTGTAGGTGCTTCTATAAATAGTTTGCCAATTCCTACCCCCAAGGAATCTTCTCCCCTAGTAGAAAGTTCATTCAGATAAATGCAGCGTAGATGTTTTTCGATTAAAACCTGATAGCGGGGGTGAGGTGGGGTTTCATGAATGCGGCGATCGTAGATAACAACTGCGTACCAGTCTGAATTTGTGTGTTTATATTGACGAAAGTAAACAAAAATTTCCCCAAAAAGCCGTTCGTAAAATTCTTCATCTTTTGTAGGTTTGCAATTCGACAAAGTATAAAGGTTCATTTTCAAATCCCTTGACAGTAGAAAATAACCCGTCTAAACGAAATGATTGTTGTTTGATTTCAGGTGCAATAAATGTGTAGATATTGGGATTAGTATCAGGTTGATCAATGAGTTCAAAAAATATCTGTGGTAGTTCCTTGATAAGTTCATAAAAAATTACATCTGTTTTCATTGATGCTACTAATGGCAAACTATACAGCCGTTTTTCTTTGAATATAATACATTTTAGCTTTCTTAGAGTAGCGGCAATTCATGAATTGCCGCTACTTATGATATATATAGAAGTATTTTCTGTAATATTATGTGCCTCACGATTACAGACTTAGAGCAGCTACAAACCGAGCATCCAGAATGGCAGATGGAGTTGGTAGAAGGGAAAATCATAGTTATGAGGCCATCAGATTACGAGTCAGAGGAAATTGGCGCTCGTCTAATTACCTTCTTGAATAACTGGGTCATGTCGCGCAAACTAGGGCGTATAACTGGCTCTAGCGCGGGGTTTATCCTGCCGAGTATAGAAGAGGACGACTCGGAAAAAAGAAATCTGCGTGCCCCTGACGTGTCTTTTGTTCGTGCTGACCGATTGAAGAAGACCAAGCGCGACTTTGTTGAGTTGGTTCCAGACCTAATGGTTGAGAGTGAACTACTCCTAGTAGCTATAAAGCTGAACTAGGAGCTTCTGTAATCACGGGGGAATGCCTAAACTTAGACTTTCGCCCAAGAATAGGACTTATATCCCCTCCTACAGCAGAGACGGCTGAACCTTCCGCCTTTATCATTCTGATACCCTCTGCTCTAATATTTGTTGCGGCATTCCCGTCACGATCATGATGAGTATTGCAATGAGGACAAGTCCACTCGCGGACATCCAACGGCATCTCACCTATTTGATAGAAACAATTAGAACAGAGCTTGGAACTGGGGAACCATCTATCAATTTCAACCAACTTCCCGCCTTTATGCTCTAGCTTATAGGCTAAAAAATTGGTGAATGTTCCCCATCCTGCAGACGCTCGAAGACTCGCTAACGCTTCGCTATCAGATATTGATTTTGCCAAATTATGATTGCGTACCATGCCTAATACATGAAGATTCTCTACTATCACAGCTTGGCTATCGCTGGTCAACTTATGACTAAGTTTATGTAGAAAATCCTGCCGCGAGTTAGTAACTCGCTCGTACACTTTGGCAACAACTTTTCTATATCTATTCCTTGACTTACTCCCTTTTTGTTTACGCGCTAATTTTTTATGTTTGTGTTTGAGGTTCTTTTCGTGTTTGGCAAGGTGCTTAGGATTGTCGTATTTAGAAACCTTCTCTCCATCGGTTACAACAGCAAAGTGTTTCAATCCTAAATCAATGCCATAAATCTTTCCTTCTATTACAGTGGGTTTATCCCCCTCTATCTCAGTAAGTATAGATGTAAAGTATTTCCCCGATGGTGCTTTACTCACAGTAACGGTCTTGATTTTCCCCTCAATAGGTCTATGTATTTTGGCTTTGACTATCCCGATATTACCGGGAAGTTTCACATTACCATCTACAATCTTGACGTTTTGAGGATATTGAATAGACTGTTTTCCATGCTTAGATTTGAACTTAGGGAAACCAGCACGCTGCTCAAAAAAGTTTTTGTACGCTGTTGTTAGATTCAGTGTTGTCGCCTGTAAAACTTGGCTATAACAATCAGCTAACCATACTGTATCAACAGATTTTTTGAGTGTTGGGAGAAATGCGTTGAGTGCAACTCGGCTAAGTCCTTTGCCCGTTTCCTTGTAAGTCTCAATTGACTTATTCAGCGCGTAATTCCACCACCATCTAGCACACCCAAAAGTTTGAGCTAATTGGATTTGCTGCTCTTGTGACGGATATAAACGGACTTGTACAACTTTGTGGAACACTCAACATCACCTCCTTGATATCTATAGTTTACCACAAATATATATTCTGGTAAAGTACCAAAATAAAATAATTGGGAATTCGTCATACATCTAGAACTTCTTTTTACTCTTCGTTTAAAATCAATTCCAGATGTAATCCTCACTTCGTGACGCTCCGCGAACATTCCCCGCTCACAATCCCCACCTTATGAGTACATTGAAGGTGGGGACTTCCGCGATACGTTAAATCTAAAAGCGACAGAATTAAACCGCTTGAAGAGAAGATTCAGTTATTTTTGCAACTTGGGTCTACAGTCGGCATATTGATTGACCCTGACAAATTGACAGTAACGGTTTATAGAGTAAACCAAACTCCAGTGGTTATGCAGAATGGCGACAGGCTGATGCTACCAGACTTGCTACCAGGTTGGGAACTGGCAATATTAGAGCTGTGGCCACCTGAGTTTGAATAAATATAGGCAAAAGTTTTTTAGGTGGGGTGATAGGAAACCGATCGCAGTTGGGTAAGTTACATCTAGAACACCGAATCACTTCCTACCCCCGGAAAAACACTTATGAAGACTGAACTAAAAGCCAAGTTTCTCCAACACATCCTCGCCAAGAAGAAGGGAGATGAGGGTTTTACACTTATTGAATTACTAGTAGTAATTATCATCATCGGTATTTTGTCTGCGATCGCTCTACCTTCTTTCTTGAACCAAGCTAACAAAGCCAAGCAGTCAGAAGCTAAAACTTATACAGGTTCCATGAACCGCGCTCAACAAGCTTATTACTTAGAAAATAATTCATTTACAGCTTCAATTGGTAGTTTAGGTCTTGGTATTGCAACACAAACCGTAAATTACCAATACCAGGCTGTCACGCTGACGGGCAATAGTGTAGTAACCAACCAAGCAACAGTAAATCTAACCACTGCGCCTCTCAAAAGCTATGTTGGTGGTGTAGAGGTGACAAACCAAGCTGCTACCAGTGAAGCTACTACCATAGCTATTTTGTGTGAAGCTAACGCCGCTATGGTTAACGGTGGTGTAAATGCAAGTGCAGCTGGCTCTCAATTTGCTTACACAGCTGGAGCACCTGTTTGTCCCACCGGCTACACCACTTTGGCTAAGTAACCAACCAAGGACAAACAGCATATAAATTGTCTCTAAACTAGATATTTTTCAAAGTGGGTAGATGCTTCTATCCACTTTATTTCAATTTTGTGATTTATTCACAAGCTAATGGAATTCGCCAAGGCTATAAATATGGTCAAAATTTTTTCGGGTGGGCTGATATCAAAGCAAATGGGAGTGGGTAAGCTACATCTAGTACATCCAACCACTTCCTACCCTCCGGAAAAACACTTCTGAAAACCGAACTACAAGCCAAATTTCTCCAGCACATCCTCGCCAAGAAGAAGGGAGATGAGGGTTTTACACTTATTGAATTACTAGTAGTAATTATCATCATCGGTATTTTGTCTGCGATCGCTCTACCTTCTTTCTTGAACCAAGCTAACAAAGCCAAGCAGTCAGAAGCTAAAACTTATATAGGTTCTATGATCCGCACGCAGCAAGCTTATTTCTTAGAACAAAATAAATTTGCAGCGCAAGCTGACTTTGGTAGTTTAGGTCTTGGTATTGCAACACAAACATCAAATTACATCTACAAAATTTCCGGTGGTGGTACTACTGCTCCTAATCAAGTAACGAACCAAGCATCAACAGTACTTGCGAATGCACCTCTCAAAACTTATATGGGTAATGTAGGTGTAACAACGCAAGCTTCTACCAACGAAGCCACCACTATAGCCCTTATAGCTCTTTTATGTGAAGCTTCACTACCTAGAGTTAGCGGTGGTTTAGATGTAATTGCCTATAGCGCCAGCAATTTCAACGCCACTACTAATTCACCGACTTGCCCCACCGGCTTTGCCAGCTTATCTAAGTAGATATGTGAGTTAATAAGCGAAATATTAGTCATATACAGTACTTGAGATAAAAGTTAACTTGTCAGAACGGCTTTTATTAAGCTAAATTACGTATTTTCCCAAGTGGGTGGACTTTTATATGCACTTTATTTCAACTTTGTGATTTATTCACAATTAGATTACCCATACCTTTCTCTATGAGAATCACAATGATTACTGATATATATAATTGGCAAAATAAAGCTGAACAATACTTCATTCAAGAAAAATATTCCCAAGCAGCACAGTTATATCAACAAGCAATAGCAAGAGAACCAAATGCTATTTCTTATTATTGGCATTTAGGACTACTATTACTATTACAAGGGCAAGAAGTAGAAGCTCAAATGACTTGGATGCTGCCAATGACAGAGGCAGATGAAGAACAGTTAAAAATTTGGATAAATGAACTATTTAAAGTTTTGCAAATAGAAGCTGAAAGGCGTGAAACGCTGGCGGAATATTCTCTAGCTTGGTTAATTCGCCAGCATATGCGGGAAATTAATCCTAGTTATATAAATAATTTACTTCAAATTCTTATACTTTATATCAAGTTGCAAAAATTTGAAGGGATTGATGATTTAAATGAATGGGGATTAATTGAGAGCTTAAACGCAAAAGAAAATATAGAAATTAATCCCGAATTATTAATCCAAGTTATAAAAGATTTTTTAAATGCTGTTCCCTTACATCCAATTAATCTAAATTTAATAGAAGCCAGTCTTCCTTATTTTTCTGATACTAATCAATGCTTCTCTATACTGCTTCCTGCTGCTCTAAAAATTGGACATACTTTGCGGGAGCCTTTACTAGCAGCATCTCTGTTAGAATTGCATTTACGATTAGAGCCAGATAATGTAGAAATTTTGCGACACTTAGCGATTTTTTATCAAGACGCTCGTAATTATTCTCAGGGCATAGAGACAGCTAGGTTATGTTATTCCTTATCAGAAGGCTTGGCTGATAAAATTTTTGCACTCCATTTGCTGTTAAGGGGTCTAATGTCAGCAGGAGGATATTGGCAAGAGATATGTACAACTTGTGAAGAATTGGAAACTGTGTTTCAACAGTTTATTAAAGCTCAACGAATTCCTTTAGAAGAAGCAAGAATATTACGGTTGCTTACGCCATCTTTTGCAATACCTCACATTAAAGATGCTCCTGCTGATTTCCGAGCTATTCATAATAAGGTAGCTGAGATATTTAATAATTATATTCAAGCTCTTGGCCAATCACAAGGAAAAAACTATGTTCATGAAATTATTAATAATCAATTTTTAACACATCATCCGAAGAAATTAAAAATTGGTTATATATCTTACGCTTTAAGGAATCATTCTGTTGGTTGGCTAGCTCGCTGGTTATTTCAACATCATAATCGAGATAAATTTGATATTCATACTTATTTTGTTAACTACAAATTAGGAAACGACTATCTCAAAGAGTGGTATCTAAGTCAGGGAGGAAAAGCTCACAAATTAGGCATGGATGGTCTAGAAATTGCTGACCAGATATATCAAGATGATATTGATATTTTAATTGACCTTGATAGCATCACTCTAGATATTACTTCTGAAGTCATGGCACTCAAGCCAGCCCCAATTCAAGTTACTTGGCTGGGGTGGGATGCATCAGGCATACCTGCAATTGATTACTTTATCGCAGACCCTTATGTACTGCCAGATGATGCACAAAATTACTATAGAGAGAAAATCTGGCGATTACCCCAAACTTACATAGCAGTAGATGGTTTTGAAGTTGGTGTACCAACTCTCCGCCGCGATGACTTGGATATTCCTATGGATGCCATTGTATATCTCAGCGCCCAAAGAGGGTATAAACGCCATCCAGAAACGACAAAGTGGCAAATGCAAATTATCAAACAAGTACCTAACAGCTACTTTTTGATTAAAGGACCTGCTGAAGAGGAAACAATTAAACGCTTCTTTTACCAAATTGCCGAACAAGAAGGTGTAGATTGTTCTCGGTTACGATTTTTACCACAAGTTTATTCAGAGTCAGTTCATCGTGCTAATTTAGGCATTGCTGATATTGTATTAGATACATTTCCCTACAACGGAGCGACAACAACCTTAGAAACATTGTGGATGGGTATCCCCTTGGTGACGCGAGTCGGTGAACAATTTGCAGCGCGTAATAGCTATACCATGATCATAAATGCGGGTATCACAGAAGGCATTGCCTGGACTGATGAAGAGTATATAGAATGGGGTGTGCGGTTGGGGAAGGATGAAGTTTTACGCCAGCAAGTTGCTTTGAAACTGAAAGCATCGCGGCAAACAGCACCGTTGTGGAATGGCAAACAGTTTACGCGTGAGATGGAAAAGGCTTACGAGCAGATGTGGCAGAAGTATATTGAGGGAAAATAAGCTCGTAGTCAGGGCTTCAGCCCTCAAAATAGATTGTTAATAAGGGCTGAAGCCCTTACTACGAACATTAAAAATTATCCCAATCTTTACCATAATCTTGGACTGGATATTGAGTCCAAGAATCACGCAGCCATTGCTGTCCACAAGCTTGTAAATACCAGTGAACACTACTTTCAACCCAGTCGTAAGCAGATTTGACTAAACCATGTTTAACTGGGTTGTAATGAATATAGTTAAGAGTTGTATAATAATGTCTTTGCGAGCGAATAGCGCGATCGCTCCAACGATACCAAATTTTTCTCTTAGTAATATTGTCTTCTATATTCCACTGTCGAGAAAGCGCACCATGTATTCTCCGAAATAATTCACCTAATACATCAAAATTTTCAACATCAACCAGTAGATGATAGTGATTAGGCAAAACAACCCAAGCACAAATTATTAAGTTCGTAGTGAGCGCTTCAGGGCTTATCTCTTCATTTACACTCCCACCAAACCTATCAAAAATCATATCTAGCAGTTGCTGACGACGAGATTAAGTGTGTATATGACACTGATGTTCATAACAAGCTACCGTTAGCAAATAAAATTGTTTATCTCGTACTTAATGTGGTGGATAACCCTGGCTTAAGCGATATTTAACTAGTTCAGCTTTTTGTTCTGCTGTGAGTTTGCGATATTCATACATATATTTTTAAGCACTGAATTGCTGACTACAAAAAATTCAAAAGTTTGTAGTGAGGACTAAAGTCCTCCTCCCTTAAAATTACAAATTTAAGCACTGAAGTGCTTACTACAAACTTGTATATAAAAGGCTTCTAAACCTGCAACACAGGCTTTATCGTCAAAGAGACAGTCGTGATTTTGGCTCATTTGCTCTGCAATGCTGCGTCGCCAAGCTGGGTCTAGTCCTAATTTAACAGCAATTTCGATGTATTCTGCTTTGTTTTCAGCAATAGTATCTGTCACCCCTAGCATTTTCAGGAAGCTGTCAGAGTGACGACCCCGCATAAATTCTCCGGGACAGGTAACAATGGGCAGATTACAAGCGATCGCTTCTAAGGTAGTATTACCACCAGACCAGGTGAATGTATCTAGATAAACATCTGAAAGCAAGTTAATCATTAGATAATCCAGTCGCTCTGGAATATTGATAAATACACAATAATCCTCGCTGTTAAAACCGATAGCAGCAAAAGCACGCTTCAGGCGTGGCTGAAGTGAAGTACCACGCAAAAACACAAATTTAGCCTGTGGAACACGCCGAGCAATTTCCGCAAAAATAAAATCATATTGCGGTAGATACTTGAAAGGAGCTTGACAGCATAAATAAATAACCGCATCATCTGGTAGCTGAAAATCTGAGCGGGTTTTGATGACTGGCGGAATATATGGTTTAGGGTAAGAAACGCCAATGTTGGGCAAGCGAATTAATTTTTCTGAATAATGCTCTTGGCCATTTTCAGGTTCCATTAACTCGCTGGATAAAAAGTAATCAATTGTAGGTAAGCCAGTTGTTACCGGATGTCCCCAAGCGACACATTGCACAGGCGCAAGCCGCAGACCTGCCATTTGCATAGTTTGTGGATTCATCCCAATTTCGGGAAAAACTAAAATGTGCAGCTTATCAGCAATTATCTGTTCACAGGCTGCTGATAAATTATAAGGAATATGGTGGAAAGCATCACTATATTCTTGAAATTGTTTGGTAATTCGATCTGGGTCATTTCCTGTGTAATAACAGTAGATTTCAAAGCTTTCATGATTACTCTGACGTAACCAACCTGTTAACCAAAGTGTTCCACTATAAGAATGTAGATAATGGGAAACGTAACCAATACGAATTTTGTCATTAGGCTGAAGCTTAGGCATAGATAAAGGAACCACCCATTGTGGATAGTTAACAGCTATAATTTCATGCACTAAGTTTCCATATTGGCGTTGCAAATCTATATCATTTTGTGCTTGATATGATAGGTAAAAGTTTGTGAGGCGACCTATACCGGCTAAAGCACTATGTTGGTCTTCTGTAGTTTTAATAGATGTTTGCTCAATTAAATCTCGCAATCCTTGAGTGTAGCGTTGGCGATAAAAGTTAATTTCCCCTTGATTCTCATATATTAATGGGAGTGTTAAATATTTGAGGATTTGAAAAGTATAATCATCAGGTAAGCATTTAGCTGCATTCTCTGCACTTGAAATTGCTTCTTCAATACGTCCATTCTGCCGCAAATCGATGATTAATGAAAAATGTAGCCTTCCATCTGTAGGGTAAAGCTTAATTCCTTGCTGGAGAGCATTAAAATATTTATCTTGCAGGTTTAACTGTCTATAGCAATAGCTCAAATTCCAATAAATATCTGCATCACCTGATTGTATTTCTAGGAGTTTTTGATATTGCGCGATCGCTTCTTTCCATCTTCCCTCACCAAATAATTTATTGCTCAAGCAAAAAAAAACTGTTCAGCTTGTGCTTGGCTAAAGCTTTCTATTTCGTAAGATTTAAGAGTTTCTGCTTTTGCTTGAATCAGCGCGTTTTTATCTTCGTATTCCAAAACAATTCTTGCATGTATGCGAGGTAGCAAAGCTTCCCACTGAATATCAGCCAAGTTTTCCACTAGAGAAATTTCTAATCTTTCGGCAACATCTAAATCTTCCTGTACCAAAAGATTCATAACCACACTAGATAAAAACAGTTCAGCATCCTCAACACCAATATTCCCCGTGTTAATAAGTAGGGTAGTTTTTTCACTATCAATATGAGTTGCTACCGCCTTCATCACTTGTTGCAATTCTAAACCGATTAACTCTTCTAGCTGTAACCAGTCAGGGAAAATAATTAGGTTAATATCTTTTAAGCGAAAATTTTGACTCAGAGTATCTGCAAGATATTTACTAAATAGTCCTTGGAAGAGGCTGCCTATTTTAGCTGAGTAAGCGCGGCTATCTAGAAAACTAGGATTACCCTGCATTTTTTCTTTGATTTGGGCGCTCTTTTGTTGGCGTAATTCAGGATCAGTTCCGAGTGCGATCGCTAATTGTATATAAGACTCTTCACTATCCGCAACTAAATCAGGTACATCCAGTGCTTGCACTATTGCAGCCCCCATTGCAGAGCGAAAGGTAGTTCCCCGTCTAGCAATTACTGGTAAATTAACTTGTAGTGGTTCTATCAAAGAAGTTGTTCCAGCAAAGGGAAAAGAATCTAGATAAACATCGGCAATACCGAAGTATGCTTTAACTTCTTGTCGATTTGGTACGGGCTGAGGATCTAAGACTATCAATCGCTCTGCTGTTATTCCATGCTTTGAAAATACTTTATTCAAGTGATTCACAAAAGCTTTTTTAGGATAAACATCTGACCAATTTGGGCCGAATGGTAGAAGTACTAAAACAGACTTTGGCACTCCAAAAATTATTTTTGCCCACGTATAAATCAGTTCAGGGATAATTTTGAAGTAGTTAGCACCAGAGATAAAAATAACAGCATCGTCAGCAATACTTAAACTTTTTCGCTCACTTTTTACAATTACCTTGTCTTCTTCATTGCCATAACTAAAGCAATGAGCAGTTCCTTCCAGTTTCACCAATTTTTCTTGATGTTGCTGTTCTGCCGTTGCCGATGGTTCGGTTAGTGTACCAGAGATATAATAATCAATATGCCGCATTCCTGTTGTTACTACAGATCCACCACTTGTGAGTTGTATTCTAGCTAACCGATGTATTGATAAGAGGCAGATTTGATTCGTTACTGCCGTCACATTGGTAGCAATGAATAATATATCGATATTATCAGCACGAATAATATTTACCTGTTCTACTAAATCTTGTGGTAGTACTTTAAAGGAGTTTGCACAACTACGGCAATATTGCTCTAGAGGATGATCAGTTTGATTAAGAGAGTACAAGATTACTTCAAAATCTCTACTGATATACTCATAAACAGGAAGGTAAGCAAATGTTTCAGATCCAGGTAGAAAATGTGCAGCCAGGACACCCAACCGTATTTTTTTTCTGGTTGTAGGTCTATCACCAAACTCGTAATCTACCTCATAACCCTTAAGCTTTAGTAAAAACTCTATAATATCTCCACGTTTAGTATAGATATCTTTAAGATTATGCTCATTAAAATATAGGGGAATAAAATTAGCAACGGGAGCAAAGTTATTAATTATTTCATGCCACAAGGGAGAATCAGAATTTTTAAGTATCGATGTGTGTAAGTAATCAATCCACCCCTGCATATAGTAATAGTAATTATCTGCATCACCCAGTTGTTGAAAGTTGACTGGGGAAGAAAATAGGAATTGTAAATAGTCCTTAAGTAACCAACGAGGTATGCGAGAGAGGTCATGCTGTAATCGTAACTGGTCAGCACGGCGATACAGCATAGCTGCTAGTAAATGCTGAATTGCTTTTGGCTGCTCAAAACCTTGAGATATATTTTTAACTATATCATTAGCGAAAATTTCTTCTTCATCAGTCAGACTTTCATATTTGATGCTACTATTCAGTAACATCTGATGTGTTTTACCTAGTAGACCCACGTACCTATCTTTTATCTGTTCATCTGAGATATTTAAGCATTCTTCTGCTATTTGCTTTCGTAACTGATACAATTCAGTAGTCTGTTCACTCAAAGCTACATATCTATAAAGAGCTCGTTGTCTCGTTGCTTGAGGATATCGTAGATCATTGTAAATTGTCTGAAAAAGTTTTTGATAATCTAATAAAATCGCATCCTTTAAAGCAACATTTCGACGAGTTTGTTGTTGTGAATGTATTCTAAAGTGAGATAAAACTTTGTCAACAAAACCAACTTTGTATTGGCTCATAATTCTGAGCCACATTTCCAAATCTACAAGTTGACAAAATTCAGAATTAAATAATCCTACTTTTTCAAATACATCTTTTCTAATAAGGACTGTGCTTGGTTCACCAATTTTATTAATTGGATTGTCGAGTATATTTGGATCTAACAAAAGTTGCTGTCCTGATTGAATCAGCTTTAATGTTGACCAACCTTTGTGTACATCCTTGGCTTCATGATGCATTAAAAAGTTTGAATCATAGTTAGTATCGCCAGTATTACTGAAAATTTTTCTAGGTGAAAAAACCAACCCTATCTCTTCATCTTGTTCAGCCAAATTTACCATTTCTTCAATAGCAGTTGGCTCTAATACATCATCTTGAAATAGAAATTTTATATATTTTCCTTTAGCTTGGGAAATACAAAAATTCCAATTATGAGCTAGCCCATACTGACTATGTTCGACAATTGAGAAATCAAAGGATGTTTTTTGTTTTAATGATTTAGCAATCTCAACTGTTCTGTCACTAGAATTATCATCAGATAAGATTATTTCTATATTAGAATAGGTCTGCCATAAAGCACTGGCAATTGCTTCTTTAACAAAATTTTCACCATTATAAGTAGGAATACAAATAGTAACTAGAGGTTGAGAGTGTTTAATCGATGTTATTTTATAAGTTACAATATCAGATAATTGAAGCTGCTCTTTTTTATAATCTTTATCTTCTTTATTTTCATCTACTTTAACTTCGAGTAAACCTTGCGTAAATAAAGATTTTAAGTGAGCTATTTCTACATCCTTCACTGAGATATTATACCTTAGTTGCTGTAATAAGACAAAATTAGTAGCATCTAAATCCTTAGTTAATTTATATAATTCAGCTAAACCAAAATTATATTTTTGCTTGGCGGTATCTAGTATATCCTCATTTTGCAGTAATTCAAACAGTTTTTCGGCTCCGATACATTGGATAAAATGTAGATTATGTAACAGATACAGAAAAGCTTTTTCTAATTTGTATTCGATTTCACTACTAAAATCTGGTTTTTTGATTTGATTGGCAAATGCGTCTTTGAATATTTCAATAGGAACATCATTAAATATATTTTTAGATATTTGACAAAGTTCAAAATTTGAACGAGCTTGATTAGAGACACTACTTAGGTTAGCATTAGTGGCTCGAATTCTATACTTAATAAGTTTCTCATTTAAAATAAATAATTCATGTTGTTTCAAGAGTTTAAGCCACATCTCAAAATCTTGTAATTGAATAGTGGCTAAGTTAAATAGTCCAGCATCTAAAAGTAGTTCTCTACAGATAAAACCAGTTACAGCATTAATATAGTTCCCATTAAAAAAGAAATATCTTAGTATTTCAGCACTTGTTCTATTAGGATGATTAAATAAGCTTTGTGCAAAATGACTATCAGTTATTATCTGGCTGTTTTCATCGATAAAATCTACCCATGAAAAAACAATTTTCTTTTGAGATGTAACTAAATAATTATATTCTGTTTCTAGTCTATGAGGATAACTAATATCATCTCCAGACATAAAAGCGATATACTTTCCTCTAGAATCTAATATAGCTCGATTGATTGCACTACTTGTACCTTGATTCTCTTGATAAATATAAGTTATACGCTCATCTCTAAATTTTCTTACAATTTCATCAGTCTTATCATTAGAACCATCATTAACAATAATTAATTCAAAATTTTTATATGTTTGTTTGAGAACACTTTCTATGGCTTCACCTATATATTTTTCATGGTTATAGGTAGTCATAGTTACGCTAATTAAAGGATTAGATAATGTCATGATTGAATACCTCTATTAAAATTTAAATAACTTTGATAGGCTGCATCGAGTTCTTCTTTTAATTAAAAATAAGGAGCTTTTAAATCAAGAAATGGAACTTCCATTGTCTATGCTCCTTACTGCTTTTATAAATTCATCGTAATCGCGATAGTAGTCAGATTCCTCATAGTAGGTCGATGCTAAAACCATACAAACAGAACCCGATGAGAAATTATCTAGTTCTCGCCAAACCATAGAACTAATATAAAGACCGTAGTAAGAGCGATTTAGAGGAAAACGCCATTTGCCATGTCCATCATCTAAAACCACATCAAAACTACCAGACATAGCAATGATTAGCTGCTGTAATTGTTTATGAGCGTGTCCACCTCTCTCTGCTCCTCCAGGAACATCATAGAGATAATAGACTCTCTTGAGATCGAAGGGAACATGTTTATTACCTTCTATAAATGTTAAATTACCTCGCGGATCTTGTACCTTTGGCAGATGAATAATACGGCATTGTTCAATACTCATACTTGTAGGTTAATCATTTAAAAAGCTTTCTAAATTGATATGTATTAGAACAGAATGAATTGTCGCAATATTAACGTTTTGGGAGTATTGAATACTCATACAATACATTTGCTATTTTCAAAAAATTGGAGAAACACTAAATAGATAGATGCCATTATAAGACATGAAGACAAATAGCTTTTAGTTTTAACATACAGCAGATTCCAAGTTGGTGAAGTACACAAGCTAAGTCTCAAAGGCAAGCATCAAGCCTGTTTTGCTTCTGAATTCTGACTCCTTAATTCTAAATTCTGCTGTATTATTCAAATAGGAACAGAGCTAAGTAGCTTCTTCGTTATTGCTAATATCTCTAATTACTCGTGCTGGATTACCTACGACCATTTTTCTAGCAGGAACATCTTTGTTCACAACGGATGCGGCAGCCACAACAGATTGTTCTCCAATACTAACTCCTGGTAAGATATTTGCTCCTGCACCAATAGCTACTCCATCACTAATCTTTGGCCCTTTAACACGATCTTCGTCGTAACCTAGTTTTCCTATAGCCCGATCATTTGTAGTGCTAACTAGGACGCTAATAAATACATCATTACCAATCTTACAATTACCTGTAATATGTGTAAGATCCATGATTTTAGTATGATTACCAATATTAGTGTTGTAATTAATAGTTACATTTCTACTAATAAGACAAAAATTGCCAATTGTAACTTTCTCTCTAATTGAAGTGTTCTCACAAATTAAGGTATTGTTACCAATACAAACATCATAATAGATTACTGTATTTGGTCCAATTACGCAGTTTTCGCCAATAATTACCTTTTCTTCATAGTCTATTTTTCTAGAAACTGCACCAGTTCCTTTAGGTCGTTTGCCTAAATAAGCACCTGGGAAAATTTCTACATTGTCACCAATTATTACTCCTTTTTCTATAACAACATGAGGATGAATAATCACATTATTGCCTAAAATTACTCCAGCATAAATAACTGAGTAATGCCCTATAGATACATTTTTTCCAATTTTATCTGTTTCAATTATTGCAGTTTGTTTTTGTAGCATATTCAACCTTTAATATTCAGTCTAGAGTTTAAATAAGCTCATCTCAGTGTTAATAAAGCGAACTAATTAACCACTTAGCGATCGCTCTTTCTTTCTTGTTTCTTAATCTGCTCTAATACAACTTTGTAATCTTGCCGATCAGGGTGCAACTTCACGAGCTTATCCAAAAGCGCGATCGCACCTTTAGCATCCTTCAATTGCAACCGCAGCACAGACAGTTTCTCTAAAGCAAGTTGGTTTTCTGGTTCCCGTTGTAAAACCAGCTCGTAGCCTCGCGCCTGTTGCTGTAATACTGACTCCGCAGAAGCAGACGCATTTGCTGGCTTAGGTTGACTAGCCTTTTGTATTGCCGGAATTACTGCAAACACCGTAGAACCAAAAAACGAGAACATCGATACTATCGTGACAATCTTTTGTCGTCTTTGAATCTGCTTTTTGCGGGTAATTAGGTATTCTGCCTCCGAACTAGCCATGCCTCACATACTTGCTGCGGTAAATACTTAGGTATCAGCAAGCCTCCTGTTATGAAGATACCCACCTGCTCAACAGAAACTAACATCTTGGCTAAAAATTTTTTACACAAGCTTCAAATGCTGACTCTGAAGATGAGGGAACTTTATGGTAAGCCCATACTCTACCGACAATTTTGCCATGCGTAGTTTACCGCCGTAGGCATCGCTCCTAATGCTTCAAAGCAAAACCCCCTGCTGCGCCTAAACAAAGCCAACCCTCCAAGTCTTATTCTCTGAGCAAACAAAATAACGCGATGTGGAACTTATTCTTAGAACCCCGCTTCCATTCCTCTCCCCCACAGTCCGAGAGGCTTTGATTCTTGCTCCCCAACGCTAGTAGGGAAGGTGTTGGAGGTTAGGTTTGAGAGAAAGTTGCACACAGCATAAAATATTAAAATTATATAAAGATTTGCAATTAATTTGCTTAATGCCAGATCTTTGCGATATTCTAAATAACGTTTAGATAAACAGAAACAGTAGACACCTCTACTCAATTGCAAATTTTCCTGTCAGTCAAAAACTTTCAAACTAGCCCGTGTCCTATGGGTTCTTCAACAACCACACATATTTTTCGTGATTAAAACAAATAGAATTTTCCCAGTCTGAACCTTTGCCTGATTTCTGCAAGAAGTATAAGGACTGCTTGGTAAAATTGGAGTTTTGTGGTGGTAATTACCGTACAAAACCGAATTTACCAGTAACTTAGTAGAGTTTATTATGGTATAGTTAGAGAGTTAAGACTAGCTTTACCAAATTACACCACTCTACGGGCCGGCAACAATTGCAGAATGGTAAGCAGTTTTAATTAAGTATTTACCAACCAAATCTGAATTCAATCGAGGTTATGACTCAAAAAGTGATTCACCCAATGGTGAAATTGCAGCGCAACGTGCAATCACTCATAGAATCGAACATTATCAAGCCAAGCGATAGCATCTGGAAAATCGCTTTGCTCTACGGTAATGAGTGGCAGCACTGGAAACAAGAACTGCTCGACTTTGGCTTTAGTATGCAAGACCCAGTTAGTGAACTGCTAGCTGTAGAAACTTGGGATGAGGAGTAGAGAATAGGGAATAGGGATTTTCAAAATTCCCCACTCCCGACTCCCTAAACTTTGCAAGCAGCTAAAGCCGCAGCTAATTCTTTTGCAGTTTGATAGCGATCGCGTGGCAATGGTTCTGTAACGCGATCAATCACATCTCTTAATTGGGAACTAATGGTGGGAACTTTTGCCACATCAAACCTGAAGTTTCGCCCTCGTTGGCGGTAATACTTAAACGGGTTTTCTCCTGTGAGCAGAAAAATCAGCGTTGGCCCAATTGCATACAAATCAGATTGAGTCAAAGGTTGTCCTCGCTCTTGTTCAGGAGCGCAATAACCTTCTGCTCCAATTCGAGTACCAGGCGCTGTGCCAATTTCCTTAACTGCGCCAAAATCTAGCAACACTATGCGATTTACTGAACTTCGCACCATTAAGTTAGCGGGTTTAATATCGCGGTGAATCAGTGGAGGGCTTTGGCTATGAAGATAGTCTAAGATATCGCAGGTTTGGATCATCCAAGCGATCGCTTGGCTTGGTGTAACTGGACCAGTGGTATAAACACGTTTCTCTAAATCTTGTCCGTGGATTAGTTCCATTGCCAAGTATTTTTTTCCGTCTTCTACAAAGAAGTCATAATACTTGGGAATTCCAGGATGGTTAAGGGATTTGAGAGTGTACGCCTCCCGCTCAAATAACTCTTGAGCTTTGGCAATTTTCACCATATCAGCATTCATTTGCTTCAACACCAGCAGTTGTGGCATAGCCGCAATCTCACCAGTCGCATCCCTAGCCAGATAAGTAGTACCCATACCTCCTTGTCCGAGAGTTCGCAACACCTGATAATGGCGAATCCTTTGTTGCACTGAGAGAGGTTGACCGCAGTGGATGCAAAATAGATTATTCGGTGAGTTACCTTCGTGCGTGCAAGTGGAGGATGAATTTGCCGGATTTTTTGCTGAGTAAAATGTCTCGGCGGCGTTTTCTTCTGTCCGTTGCATATCTGGCGATCGCAAACCAGTTTCTACTACTGTTACCTCCTGAATTTGGAATTGCAGTATTGGGCCTCCCTGTGCCAGTTGCAAAAGGGAATTATCTGGTAACGGACTCTGAATCACCAGGACACCGTTAAGGAAAGTCCCATTTGTACCCTGACTAATCAGTTGCCAAGCAGCGCCATTGCTGGGCGAATCGACTTGTCTGAGTTCTAGATGATGCCGCGAAACTAAACTATCACTTAAAACAACGTGATTATCTGCCGCTCGACCAATCCGAATTATGGAGGAGTTCTCAAAGCACCACTGCTGGAGGGGCGTTTTCTGTTGCGGTTCTAACAGTGTCAGACTAACCACAATACAACCTAAAAGGTAAGAGGAACAGGGAGTGGGGGGTGTGGGCTTGCCGTGAGCGTAGCCGAATGGGAGTGGGGAGTTTGGAGAGACGCGATTAATCGCGTCTTTACAGGAGTTAGGAGTTATTTTCCCGATGCCCCATGCCCCATTCTCATTTATTTTTAACTTTCCAGATTTGGGCGTACTTTTGCCCGAATAAGTATACCAGTAATGTTGTCATGGCCATTGTGTTGGTTCGCCAAATCAATTAAATCTGTAACACCTCCTTCTAAGTTAACCCCAGAACTAAGTAAGGGTTCTAAGTGAGTCTGCCAATGGGTTTCTAGTAAATCATTATCTGATAGACCGTCCGATGCCAACAGCAGAAGAGTATCTTCATTGATCTCGAAAAAGCCGACATCGGGATTAATCGAGTTTTCATCACGAGGCCCCAAGGCTTGAGTGAGTTGGTAGGCATCTGGGCGGGCGTAAGCTATGCTTGCTTCCACTCCGCGCGTAATTTCCCGTTGTCCAACTTCGTGATCTACTGTGACTTGTTCTAGCCCCCGCTTACGCGTCAAACGATAGAGACGGCTATCTCCTACATGAGCAACTACCGCTTGAGTATCTTGAATTAAGAGCATTACCAGAGTTGTACCCATGCGCCCCACTCCAGAACGGGCATCTTGTTGATTGAGCTTGTAAATCGCCTCATTAGCTAAATACACTGCCTCACGAATGCTATCTTCTGTTGGCAGTTGGTTGGCAATCCAGTGTTCTTGAAAGTATTGCCGTAGGGTGTTGACTGCTAACTCACTGGCTATTTCACCGCCAGCGTGTCCACCCATACCATCACAGAGAATATACAAACCATGCCCTTGGAAAACTCGACTTTTAGGCAACTCCAACTTATGAATTTTGGTTTCAATGCCAAAGTAGTCTTCGTTATGATCACGTTGACGCCCTACATCTGTGCATCCTGCATCTTCTAAGCCACTTAACTGCATGGCTAGCACAACAGTTTGCATATCATCAATTTTGCTAATGATCTCTTCTGGCTGATCTAATTGCGGGATAGTGGGCACAGCAGTATTTTCATCGTTTATTGGGGGCAAAGTTGCGGTTCCTAGTGCTTCCATCTCAACAGAGATTTCCTCCAAACGCGATCGCAATTGGGCGATCGTCTGAATTTTACCTACCTCTAAATCCCCCAACATCTGGACTACAGAGCCAAATTGAGTGCGTTGAGACTGCTTAAATAACGCTTGCCAAACCCGCCCCAAAGCTTGAATGGTTAACGGTTGCTCTGGAATAGCAGATGTTTGGTCTTCGGCATCTTCTGGCGACTGGGCACCGGGCTGAAAATTCGATGATTCTACATACAACCTTTGTAGCCCCAGCGTTTGGTCTTCATCCAATCGCAAATTCGACAAATCTAAAAGGCTTTGGCAAGAATTTACTGGTTCCAATACTGCCCAAAGTTGGGTCATTTGATAACACCAGTGTAAAATTTTTAACGAACTCGTTGTTTCTTCTTGCCATAGGTCGAGTAAATGCTGCCAATGCGAGCGGTCTTCGATTATTACTACCTGGATATCACCCTGCTGCCATGCATCGTGAATCGGCGGTATCTCCCGCAGACCTTGGGATTGTAAGGCAATATAAACTTTAGCAAGGCGAGGAATTGCACTTGCTTCCACTGATGGCGTTAGCAAATCTGATTGCTGACTTGCTAGTATTGCCTCAATAGGTGATATTTGATACGGCTGGCAGTCTAGAACTTTCACACCTACATCAGTAATGGTGGCAGTTTCCGTTTGTGCAGGTAGCGGATCTAACAATTGATAGCGCTCTTGGGAGTCTAAATAGGAGCCTAATCCAATCTGAGAACTTGGAGATAAAGCAGATGAGCCGGATATTACTCCCTCATCTCCCAAACCTTCCCCAGTCGTTTCCTTAGTAATAATTGCCCAAAACACTGTTCCACATTCCGTGCCACAGTTATAACAACGTAGCGCATTCACAGGTACATCATCGGTACTGCATTCAGGACAGACTTTGTGAGTCAGGGACGTGCCACAGTTTTGACAGAATTTGTTGCTATTGGGGTTTTCAAATTTACACTGAGGGCAAATCAGCATAGTGGAAGTTCCTTAATTCCCGTTCCAAGGTGCTTATAGCCACTAAGATCCAAGGTGCCACAATTGGCTGCCCCTGACTACAGTAGACCTACAAGAGATTGTAGTTGATCAATAAATTTTGGTGGCAGTATTAATTGTGACGCATATTAGATAAATATTTAATATATTGGCAGATTGACAGCCAATTCCTTATAAATGGGGGAGATGGGCTTTCTGTTCCTAGTACTGTAATTCTGTTCTATCAGTCAATATTCACGATACTTGTCATGATGTTATAAGAAAGAATACATTCGTCAGGAGCGAGAATTCATGGTGGATTTTGGCTCCTGACGAAAGTTTAAGACCCCACTCTCTTGAAAAGTGACGCTCCGGCGTCGCTAACAGATTAGAGGCTGCCTCCGATCTGACTTTTAGCTAATTGCCTTCTTGCGTATTCTGTATTCTGACTCTCAATTTTGAACTACTTATGGCTCCTACCACTTCTGCTTACCGAATTAGTGATTTGTTCGCCGAACGAGCTAGAAACCTCGCACCACTAACCTACGGTACAGAGTTAACCAAAATTGCCACTGTGAGCTTTACCTACGGTCTAGCTGACCCAATTTTCTTTCCCCATACTGACTTGGCTGCTGCAAGTGCGGCTGTGCTAGCAGAAGAGGCTCCGATCGCTCTCAATTACGGGCCACCTTCAGATCAACTATATGAGCAAATTATTCTCCGCTTGCAGGCTAAAGGAATCACTGCCGATCGCGATCGCTTGATCATTGGCTACGGTTCTAGTCAGATTCTCGGCTTGCTACCAGATGTGTTTGTCGAACCTGGTGACGTGGTAATCGTGGAAGGACCAACCTCCTTGGGAGTAGTTAATAGATTTGTCCAGGCTGGCGCACACCTAATTAGTATTCCTGTGGATGAGCTGGGGATGGATGTAGATGCCTTAGAAGTAACATTAAGCGACTTGAAGAAACAGGGCATTCGACCCCGGTTTATTTACACCATCCCGACCTTTCACAATCCTACAGGCTCTACTATGCCGTTATTTCGCCGCCAAAAACTGGTAGCGTTAGCGGCTGAGTATGGCGTCGTAGTGGTGGAAGACGATGCTTATAGCGATTTGCGCTTTCAGGGGGAAACTGTGCCACCCTTGGCAACCCTCGACAAGGAGGGGTGGGTATTATATGTGAGTACCTTCTCGAAAATTATTGCGCCTGGTGTAAGGTTGGGCTGGGCTTGTGGCGATCCAGCGATTATTGAGCGGCTGGCAATGTTTAAAAGTGAGGGGACTGTGGGGCCATTTATCAGTCATGTGGTCGCTCGCTACTGTGCCACAGGGAAACTAGATAATCACATTCAGCAGCTAATCGCCTGCTACAAGCATAAGTGTAATTTGTTGTTAGAAGCGATCGCTCAAGAGTTTCCCAGTGATATCGTTGCCTTACGACCAGATGGCGGCTTTTTCGTTTGGTGTAAATTGCCGCCAGACATCAGCGCCAAAGCACTCCTAACCGAGGCCAGTGAACATGGTGTCAGTTTTCTGCCAGGGACTCGCTGCTACGCCAATGGACAGGGGGATGATGCCATCAGGTTAGCTTTTAGTTTTCAAACAACACAGAAGATTGTTGAGGGAATCGCTACATTAGGAGCAGTGTTGCGCGGATGGCCACGATGACCAAATCAAAGATTATGGCGTGGGGCTTCTGCGCTGTACCCCGACAAATGGTTTGTAATAATCCTTAAAAAATTTGTTCCAAGCGTTGAAAATCGCGCTGCACTTCATACCAGAGAGTTTTATTATGGGGGTCTGTTTTCAAAGCTTTTTTGAGATAAATTCTGGCTTTGAGCAGCTGGTTTTCGGTAATTAGCGCCCGTCCCCATATTTGATAAGCGATCGCTAGCCATTGGCGGACTTCTGCATCTGTTGACAAACGAGCTGCTAAAGCTTCCGCCAGGGCGATCGCTTGAGGAAATCGTCTTTCTTGCAAAAATCGTTGCAATTGTTCATAAGTCTTCCACTTTAGCCGCTCTTCTATTTCCAATAGATTAGGTGGCTTTGCTTTGAGTGGTTGTTGGCTTGTCACCGTTGTTACTGGTGTTTTCTGCCACTGCGTTGCCTTAGCATCATCACGCCCAGATGTTGACACCTGACTTAAATGTGCGACAGTTTCCTCTGGCAGTACTACCGTCAGCAGGAGTTTGTAAGCCTCTGTCAAGGCAATAAACTTATCTTTGGCTTTGTTGTCATTTGGGTTGATATCGGGATGATATTGCTGCGCCAGTCGTCGATAAGACGCTTTGATCTCGGCAAAAGAGGCTCCCGACCTTAAACCCAATAAACGGTAGCAATCTCCCAGATCCATCTTGAGCTATGAGCTATCGAATATCCAGCTAAAGGCTATCAGCTATTTGCTTCCAGCCTAAACCATTAATAATAAGGGCTAATTTGCTATTTTAAAGTTCAATGTTGACAGTTTGTTTAGGGAAGGGAGTGGGGAGTTTGGAGAGACGCGATTAATCGCGTCTGTACAGGAGTTTGGAGTGGGGAGTTTGGAGAGACACGATTAATCGCGTCTGTACAGGAGTTTGGAGTTAGAATTCTTCCCCTGCTTCCTCATCCCCCCTACTCCCTACTCCCTATTTCCTACTCCCCTACTATTACAGAGGTTCGTTCTTCAATCACACGGTCAATTAAACCGTATTCTTTTGCTTCTTCGGCAGACATGAAAAAGTCGCGATCCATATCTTTTTCAATCTTTGCTATGGTCTGACCTGTTTTATCAGCATAAATCCCATTCAGCTCGTGACGAATCCGCAGAATCTCTTTAGCTTCAATTTCGATATCGCTTGCTTGTCCACGGGTGCCACCTGAAGGCTGGTGAATCATAATCCGTGAGTGAGGCAATGCTAACCGTTTGCCTTTGGTGCCAGCTGCCAGCAGGAAAGACCCCATTGAAGCCGCTAAACCTACGCAAATAGTCACGACATCTGATTTGATATGTTGCATGGTGTCAAAAATAGCCATGCCAGATGTAACCATTCCACCGGGGGAATTGATGTATATATAAATATCTTTACCTGGATCATCTGAGTCCAGATACAGCATTACAGCGATGATTTGATTGGCAATTTCATCATCAATATCTCGCCCCAAGAATATAATCCGTTCCCGGTAAAGGCGATCGTAGATGCTAATCCAATCTGTATATTGTCCTCCGGGCATCCGGTAAGGAACTTTAGGAACGCCTATAGGCATAATTTGCTCCGTTTTTAATAATTTGGGGATGATCGCAAAGTGAGGAGTTAGGAGTTAAAAGCGATGCCCTGAGCCTGCCGTACCACTTAGTGGAAGCAAGCTACGCGCAGCGTCTCGTAGAGAAGGGTTAGGAGTGAGGAGTTTTCAATAATTCATAACTCATAACTCATAACTCAATTAAAGGACACTCGCAGGGAGTGGGGGATTTGCAAGTTCTTCTTTCTCAAAAACTCGGTCAATCAGCCCGTATTCTTTCGCTTGGTAGGGTGTCAGATATAACAGCCGATCCATATCTTTAATAATTTTTTCTGGCGGCTGTCCGGTGGTGCGATGCAAGATATCAACTAATGCCCCTTTATTTACCAAAACTTCCCTAGCGCGAATTTGAATATCTGTTGCTTGACCTTGGGCGTAGCTTTTGGGCTGATGCAAGATAATCGAGGAGTGAGGTAGACTAGCGCGGCAACCTTTTGTACCAGCACTGAGGAGCATCGCTGCCATACCCATCGCGGAACCGACGCAGATGGTGTGGATAGGAGGTTTGATATATTTCATGGTGTCAAAGATGGCGAAGGCTTCGGTTTCAAAGCCAATGGGTTCGCCACTGTAACCGGAAGTGCCGGTGGAGTTGATATAGATTTTAATTGGCTTTTCGGGGTCGTCGGACTGTAAAAACAACAACTCGGCCACGATTAATTCGGTGACAGCAGGCACCAGTGGCATCCCAATATAGACAATTCGCTCCTTCAACAAGAGGGAAGGTAAATCTGGCGGCGGTGTCCGGTAGAAGTTATCGCCGTAATAAGGGGCTTGAACAGCCTTAATTGGGGAAGTGTCCATAACAACTGATCGCCTGAAACTATGCCGTTAACTCTAATACATCCTAGCGCGATGCTAGCCTGACTCAAGGTGCGGATTTCTCCCTAATGCTTAAGGCGGCTTCGCATCTGCCAATGCTTCGCTTCTAAGATATTCTGATTATATTAGTCTCTTTATGTTGGATAGGTTTTCCGTAGAGCTAAAGTAGTGCTTTGAAGTTATTTATAAAAATGTATATCTGTAATAAGGACTTTGAGTTATGAAGGTTAGTTTGCAGCCTGCCTTGAATGATGGTAATTTGGACGCGAATCCACTGAACAGTCAACGTCAGTTGGGAATTTCGATTTCTGCGATCGCAGAGGCTCTAGACCGGAATGTACCCCTGAATTTATGCTTAATTCTCGATCATAGTGGTTCGATGAATGGGCGATCGCTAGAAACGGTCAAAAAAGCAGCGATTCGTCTGGTAGATAGACTTAATCCTAGCGATCGCCTCAGTATTGTAGTTTTCGATCACCGTGCCAAGGTCTTAGTACCTAGTCAAGTAATCGAAAATCCAGAGAAAATCAAACAGCTAATTAATCACTTATCTGCCGATGGTGGGACTGCGATTGATGAAGGACTACGCTTGGGCATTGAAGAGTTGGCAAAGGGCAAAAAAGATACTGTTTCCCAAGCCTTTCTATTAACTGATGGGGAAAATAAACACGGTGATAACAATCGCTGTTTGAAATTCGCCCAATTAGCGGCTAGCTATAATTTGACTTTGAACACTTTGGGATTTGGTGACAATTGGAACCAAGATGTTTTAGAAAAAATTGCCGATGCTGGTTTGGGTACTTTATCTTACATTCAAAAACCCGATCAGGTAGTGGAGGAGTTTAGTCGCCTGTTCAGCCGCATTCAAACAGTGGGATTGACTAATGCTTATCTGTTATTCTCCCTGATGCCGAATGTCCGGTTAGCCGAACTCAAACCTATTGCCCAAGTTTCCCCAGACACAATCGAGTTACCACTGCAACAAGAAGCTGATGGACGTTTCTCTGTGCGGTTGGGAGATTTAATGAAAGATGCAGAACGGATGATTTTAGCTAATATTTATTTGGGACAATTGCCAACAGGTGAACAAGCGATCGCTAATGTGCAAGTCCGTTACGATGATCCAGCCGCTAAGCAGGTAGGTTTATTTACACCAAATATCCCAGTTTATGCCCATGTAGTCAAAAATTACCAAGCAGACCCCAATCCCCAAGTGCAACACTCAATTTTAGCATTAGCTAAGTATCGTCAAACTCAGTTAGCCGAGACGAAATTGCAACAGGGCGATCGCACTGGTGCAGCGACGATGTTACAAACAGCTGCTAAAACTGCCCTGCAAATGGGAGATCAAGGGGCGGCGACGGTGTTACAAAATTCTGCCACCAGTTTGCAAGCTGGACAAGATTTATCCGAAAGCGATCGCAAGAAAACCAGGATGGTTTCCAAAACAGTTTTGCAAGATACCCCTCCGCAATGAAAGTTAAATTGCTATCGGCGTTAAATGATTCTAATGTTGATGTGGCTCAAACAAGTAGCCAACGTCAATTAGGAATGACGATTTTTGCCTTGGCTGGTGAGTTTGACCAAAATCTGCCGCTTAATCTCTGCTTGATTTTGGATAAAAGTGGTTCCATGCATGGACAACCAATTAAAACGGTGATTCAGGCAGTGGAAGGATTAATCGATCGGTTAAAAGTAGGCGATCGCATCTCAGTTGTCGCTTTTTCCGGTTCTGCGTCAGTCATTATTCCCAACCAAGTGATCGAAGACCCCGAAAGCATCAAATCTGAAATTAGAAGCAAACTCAGTGCTAGCGGCGGTACAGTCATAGCTGAGGGTTTGGAATTGGGAATTACAGAACTGATGAAGGGTACAAGAGGCGCTGTTTCTCAGGCGTTTCTGCTGACAGATGGACATGGTGATAGCGGTTTGCGAATTTGGAAGTGGGATATTGGGCGAGATGACAACAAGCGCTGCCTTCAACTGGCGCAAAAGGCTGCCAAGCTGAACCTAACTATCAACACTTTCGGATTTGGCAATAGCTGGAATCAGGATTTGCTGGAAAAAATTGCTGATGTCGGTGGTGGGACTTTAGCCCATATTGAACGTCCTGAACAAGCTGTGGAGCAATTTAGCCGCTTGTTTGGGCGGATTCAGTCTATTGGGCTAACTAATGCTTACTTGCTGTTATCTCTACTGCCTAATGTCCGACTAGCAGAATTGAAACCCATTGCCCAAGTTGCCCCAGACACAATTGAGTTACCAATAGAACCAGAAATTGATGGTAGCTTTGCTGTACGTTTGGGAGATTTGATGCAGGATGTAGAACGGGTAGTTTTGGCTAACATTTATTTGGGACAGTTGCCAGAAGGTAAACAAGCGATCGCGCATCTGCAAATCCGTTATGATGATCCGTTGGTTAACGAACAAGGTTTACTTTCGCCTCTGGTGCCGGTTTATGCAGATGTAGTGCGGGCGTATCAACCAGCGTTGAATTCCCAGGTACAACAGTCTATTTTAGCATTAGCGAAGTATCGCCAAACTCAGTTAGCTGAGGCGAAATTGCAACAAGGCGATCGCACTGGCGCAGCTACAATGTTGCAAACAGCTGCTAAAACCGCTTTACAAATCGGAGATAAAGGTGCAGCGACAGTGTTGCAAACTTCCGCCACTCGCCTGCAAGCTGGAGAAGAACTTTCCGAAGCAGACCTGAAGAAAACTAGGATTGTATCAAAAACCGTTTTACAAGAATAGTAAAAATTCAGCGTTGCTGATTAACGGTATGAAAGTTTCGTGCCAAGCCGCAAAGCGAGAAAAAATATTTTATTCCTCAATTGAGCAACAAAGTAGTCGCATATTCCTAACTTATTGATTAACAACCACCGAAGAGTTTGACTTATGCTGATTCAAAAGATTGTCCAAGAATTGCAAGATATCCCTGAAGACAAACTAGCAGAAATTTATGACCTAATTCACTACTTTCGACTAGGTTTAAGTCAAGAACGTACACAACCTCGCACCCCTGGTTTATTGCAAGGACAGATCGGCGATGCTTTCTTTGAAGCACTGCCAGAAGATGAACTCCAGCAATGGGAATGAGCTACCTCATCGACACCCATATCCTGCTGTGGTGGCTCTTTGACGACCCAAAACTCCACACTGATTGCCGAGACATCATTCGCAACCCAGATCATCGTATTATTGTGAGTAGTGCTTCTGCTTGGGAAATCGCTACCAAATATCGCATGGGTAAACTACCCGAAGCCAAACAACTTGTTGAGCAATATTCACAGATATTGCATCAGGCTAAATTTATCGAACTTGCGATCGCCACAGCCCATGCCCTCAGAGCAGGAAGCCTACAGATTGCCCACCGAGATCCCTTTGATCGCATGATCATGGCTCAGGCTGAACTCGAAAGTTTACCTGTCATTACCTACGACAAAGCCTTCCAGACTGGACTAATTCGGGTAATTCCCGAACTCAAATAAAGCAAAGTATCGCCAAACCCAGTTAGCCGAGGCGAAATTACAACAAGGCGATCGGACTGGTGCAGCCACGATGCTACAAACAGCAGCCAAAACCGCTTTACAAATCGGAGATAAAGGTGCAGCGACAGTGTTGCAAACTTCCGCCACTCGCTTGCAAGCTGGAGAAGAACTTTCCGAAGCAGACCTGAAGAAAACTAGGATTGTATCAAAGACTGTTTTACAGGAATAGTAAAAATCCAACGTTGCTGATTAACGGGGCTTTTCATAAACTAATGCTGCTTGGTAGTGCCTGCGATCGAAATTAGGGGAGATTAAACCAATGCTGCCTAACAATTTTGCTTGCTCCTGGGGACACTCTCACTAGAGCCAGCCCGAACAGTTTGGCAGATGAAAATATCCCCAAGTCTTTTTAAAACCTCTTGCCTTTGGTCTAGCTCCTCTATCGGGCTACTAAGCAGCTAGACTAACTGTCTCATTAATTTGATTTAATCGCTCAAGCCACAGATCCTTATAAAACTCCATCTCCTGTAGAGTGAAAAGGAATTCATTACAGGAACCGTCGCCGATTAAATAAATCAAAGCAGCTTGTTCAAGATGATATAGTGCTTCAAGTGGAATGTAATAAGCAGCCAATTGAAGAATTTTATCTTGAATCCAATTCAGAGAAAGCTTAGGTTTTAGAGATATTTTCAAATCACTAAGAGTCAAGCTATCTCGATACAAAGTTACCTGATCAAATTTTCCAAAGTATTGATACTTGAAGCTCACAATATACTGTTCTGAATAAAGACAAGCACCGAAATTTGGTAGTAATTTATTCAGAGCATCAATGTAATTTTTATAAGAGTTGCTAACTGCTTTTACTTTACCATCTGTAAAGTAAGAGTGAAGATACGAATGAACAGCATTTCCGGCCTCGATTGCTTCATCCCGAATACGTTTGGACTCTCTCATGCCGACTCTATCTTCCCATTTGCGAAGAGCCTCTATAGTTCTATCATCTTGTGTTCGTTTAAGAATATTACTAACACTATAGAAGACATTATGCTTACTCACGGTTGAACCTCGAGGAACATAACAAGGCTCATCAGAAAATTTTTCTCTGATTAAAATAGGTAAATGTTTTTCGCTACTATTTAGAGGGTGAAGTGTACCATCGCGGCTACGACCGTATAATGCTGCTTCTGGTAGCAATTGTTTTTCAGTCATAAATCATTACACCCATTATCTACATGAATCTCATTCGCTTTCCTGATCTGTTGTGCTTGTGATTCTAAGCCCTTCAATGACTGCCTCAAATGTACTAGTTTAGCAGGATCAGTTTCTAGCTGAATTGCTTGGCGGCAATCATGCATTTTTTTATGTTGTGAATTAGGGAGCTTTAGCTCACCATCTTTAACAATGACTCCTGTTATTTCACGGGGCTTATTACCTACATAATGCTTTTCTTTGTTCCTGCTATCACACAGTCCACAACGATAAAACTCGTTCTTAATTTGCCAAATCAATTCACCTGTTACAGATGAACCTGAAATCGTAACATCGTCCATGTACACAGTTAGAGTACATCCTGCGCCCTCTACCAGTTCATTTATTGCCTCCCACATATCTATATGAGCAAAGTATGAAACTACAGGACTCGATGGACTTCCAGTCGGCAGATGTTTTTTAAATGTAGAGAGTCTTGTTAAGATACCAGCAACATCTGAAGAGCATCGCATCTGCTTGTAGAAGAACGAGTAAACGCGCCATGATTGTGAAGAGGGAAAGTATTGTTTTATATCAAGACTTCTTACTACAGGAGCATTTATATGCGCTCTAGCATTACTTATATAAGAACGTCCCTTTCCTGGAGCGTGTATGTAATTCGGCATTTTGACTCGCTTCAAAATCTCGTCAATTCGCTTTTGAACTCGCTTTAATGGGGGTCTTGGCTCTTCAACACGAAAGGTTTTTCCTTTTTTCGGATTGAATTTATCTTTCTCTATGTATAGCTCTTCTGAGTGGGCAAGCACTTCGAGCTCTCTTTGAGTTATATACAGTAGCTTTGCAAGTCTTTTTTTTGATTCCAACCAGTAAAAAGGTGACTGGTCTATTGTGTACTGTTTGCATCTACTCCTCTGCATAAGAATGACCAGACTTTTCAGCAATAAGATTGAGGATTGCAAGAATTTTAGAGGATACGAATGTTCTCAACTTTTCCGTTCTTACATCTTTATTTAAGCTTTCTGAGAAGAACATAATCGAGGATACAGGTATATCGAAAAACTCTGAATAACGATTGAGTAAGTCCAGCGTGGGAACCTTTTTACCGGATTCGATTTCCGAAAGATAAGACTTGGATATTCCTAGCTTTTCCGCCAATTCTTTTTGCGCTAAATCATGGAATACCCTTATCAACCTTAAAGCTTTATTGAGCATATTTGACCTTCTTACTGAGAAGGATGGAAAGGGATTTGTATAGAAGAGTTAGCAGCTTAGTCTTGCAACAACTCGACCAGCCACTTCACAATATGGAAAATGACTGGGCCAGCTTGAAATAACAGACGGAGCGTTTGAGGTTTGCAGAGCCATTTCAGGTACTGCTGATACTTACGCTTTTTTGACTGCTCCTGCCGTTTGTCGGGGTCTTGGTTGTTCATAAGGAACTCCTTAACTGGTGGTTTGGTTGCACTCATTCACTTATTGCAAATGAGTGTTGCCTCAAACAAACTGGAGAACGGCAGTTTAAACTCTCCCTATACACAAACGCAGCAGGTTGCCTTGGCTGCGCCTTTGTGCTTGGTGATACAGTAGTTATTTAGTAGTTCTGCGTAGTAGAAATTGTTCAAGATTTCACTCGCTTTGAGCTTTCAGTAGAGTCACTGAATAACTAAATAGTTTTACTATAAATAAGTTACTTAAAAGCACACTAGAAGGTGGTTTCCCATCTTCCTCAGACCACAAAAGCGATCCAGTGAGTGGCAAATATCATCCTTTACCCGACTAAAACTAATATAGCATAACTTTTTGAACTATATTCGCTGTGAGCAAACTTTTTTTTGCGAAATTAACTTATATAACTTGAAACAACTGTGCATCAACGCTTCTGCCACTAAAATAGAAAAATCATTCAATCAGCGAAGCACTTATGGGTAATGAAGTTGAACTACTTGAACACTGGCGAGAACTCACACCCCAAAAGCAACAAAAAGTTTTGGAGTTTGTTGAACTACTTAAATCTGAGCCAGAAACAACACCCCCCGAATCTGATTTTGTGCCACAAACACCCTTAGCCAAAAAATTATGGTCAATCCGACAACGAGCGATCGCTCATCTGCAAATCCGTTATGATGATCCATTGGTTAATGAACAAGGTTTACTTTCGCCCCTTGTGCCAGTGTATGCAGATGTGGTGCGGGCATATCAACCAGCATCTAATCCGCAGGTACAGCAGTCTATTTTAGCATTAGCCAAGTATCGCCAAACCCAATTAGCCGAGGCGAAATTGCAACAAGGCGATCGCACTGGGGCAGCTACAATGTTGCAAACAGCTGCTAAAACCGCTTTACAAATCGGAGATAAAGGTGCAGCGACAGTGTTGCAAACTTCTGCGACTCGCCTGCAAGCTGGAGAAGAACTTTCGGAAGCAGACCTCAAGAAAACTAGAATTGTATCAAAAACCGTCTTACAGCAATAATTAAATTAATGGAAAAGATTGCTCAAGTAATTTCCGGCTGGACAATTGTGTAAATATAGAGGTAAAAATGACAATTAAAGAACAGATTACCCAAGAACTAGAAAAATTACCTGAACCGCTATTACAGGAAATTTTAGACTTTGTTCAGTTGTTACAAACCAAACATCAAAAAATCGGCATATCTGCAAATAACCAACCAGAGCAACCACTTCTAGCAGAGCATACTTTAACAGGTTCCACTGCCGAAGATTTATTAGAGTTTGTGGGAAGTTGGTCAGGTTCGGACATTAAAGAATGTCTGCAACTGGTTCATTCTAGTCGTATGCCACTAGAATTTTAATCATGTATCTACTTGATACTAATCACTGTTCCTTCTTGATGGAAGGTGTACCAAGTGTCGCCAATCACTTGCGATCGCTTGGTCAAGTACAACTAGCAACTAGTGTCATTGTTGCAGGGGAGCTACGCTTTATGGCACAAAATTCAGAGCAAAAAGCCGCTAATTTAATCAAAATAAATGCGTTTTTGCGACGAATTAACCTATATGGAATCGATAAAGAAACAACAGAAATTTACGGTGATTTTAAATCAGAAATTATTAAGCAATTTGGCCCGAAAGAAAAAAGTAAACGTAGAACAACTAAATTAGCTACCATTGGCATTAGTGAAAATGATCTCTGGATAGCTGCGACAGGTTTACGTCACTCGTTCATTGTCGTTTCATGTGATAGTGACTTTGAGCGAATGCAACAAGTACGAGAATTTCTTTGGGAAAGTTGGGTTTAAATAAAACTGGCTTAATGATACTAATTCATAACGGTTAGGTAGTTCAATGATGCGATCGCTATCACTTCTATCTGTTAGCCTACAACACAGGTGTTTGATGAATTCAGAGCCATAAAATCCTCAAACGTATTAATATGCATCTCATGCTGTCATTTGTCAAGTTAACTCTAGTTTAAGAGGATATTTAAAAAGTATTGGGTAAATAGAATAGAGCCTCCGGCACGCTGACGCGAACGCTACTACACAAACAAAATCCACCTCCAATACGCTTGGGTTAAGGTTATTTGATGAAAATAATAGATCCAAAAAACGCGATAAATTGCCGTCAGGACGAAGGACTGATTATTGTAAAGACGGCGATTTATCGCGTCTCTTGCCTTAACCGAACCGAATAGTATTGAGTCCACCTCTACCCCCTTCTTTCCAGTTAAGAGTTAAGAGTTCCCTGCCTACGCAAGTAATTTCAGGAATCAAATCCGATTGCCATATCAAACAAGCCTGTTAAGCTACCCCTTCACGAACTTGCTAACTTGTTAATTAAAGTAAAATAAGAAGTCTTTGACTATTAGGAGCAGCCATGTACGTGCTAATTGGTGGAGCAGGCTTAGTGGGGCTTACCTTGGCTCAAAAATTGGTAGAACTAGGGCATACGGTTGCCGTCATTGATATTGACCCTACCGCTTGCCGATATGCCCGTGAACAAGTTGGAGCAATAGCTTTTGAAGGCAGTGCTGTCAGTACAGATGTATTATTAGAAGCTGGGATTCGTAAAGCCAACGCTCTAGCAGCTGTCCTCAGGAGTGATGCCCTTAACTTAGCAATAGTAACTCTCGCTAAACACTACGGTGTTTCCCATACTCTGAGTCGGATGCGCCACCCCGATTTTGCCGAGCCACTTCGTCTAGCTGGAGCCAACCATATCATCAGTACTGTTGAGCTAGCGGTTTCAACGATGGTGAATGCCATTGAGTATCCACAGGTAGAATCAATGATGCATTTTGAGCAGGGACAGATTGAGGTGCTAAAACTTTCTATTCCCAACAGTTGCTATGTAGCCAATCGTAGCGTTGCCGAAATTGCCCAAGATTCTCGGTTTCCCACTGGTTCTCTGATTATCGGCTATCAACCTCACCCTCACGAGGATTTAATGATTCCTAATGGCAGTACAGTATTAAAACCGGGTTCGACTCTACTGATTGTCACAAAACGAGGGTCTTTACATCAAGTTATTGATTTTATTGAAGGTTGTAAATAGTTTTGATGAAGCTGTATCCACATATTTATTTAGTAATTGCAGTTATTCTGCTTACGTCTTGTCAACCAACTCAAATTTCACCAAAGTCACAACTAGTTACTAGTCAGACAACCCCACCTAACAAGATAGTGACTTTAGATAATAACTTAAAGATAGCAATGGGTCAAACCATTTATGTACCTGTCTATTCTCATATTTATCATTACAATCGACAGCAGATTTTTAATTTAGCGGTTACGCTTAGTATTCGGAATACAGATTTGGTCAATCCGATCATTATTAGTTCTGTGCGCTACTATGACTCGGCTGGAAAATTAGTTAAGCAGTATTTAGAGCGTCCTATTCAACTTGATGCGCTAGCTTCCACAGATTTTTTTATTGATACAAATGACAGCAGTGGTGGCTTAGGCGCAAACTTTATTGTAGAGTGGGTATCTCAAACAGAAATAGCTGAACCAATAGTAGAGACAGTGATGATTGGTACTGACTTTCAGCAAGGAATTTCTTTTACCAGTCGTGGTAAGGTGATTAAAAGTCAAAACAATTACAAGCGTTCATTGCCGAAACAAGGGTCTTGAACAGCTATTAATCATCATCAAGTCGCAGCAACTGTTCATCAATGATTTGTATCCGCCCTCGCGCAATATCTTCCGAGAGAATTCGTTTACGCATTGCTTCGTTGAGCGCTCCTTTTTCGGCTAACAGCAAACGACGGCGAATAGGATCAAGTTTAATGCGCTCACCACTTTTAGCTTCAAACTCATCAGGACGGCGATTATAAAATTCTCGTAGCGCCTTTTCTGCCCCTGCTATTCGCACCTGATAAGTTGAGCGCATTTCTTCATAGATAGCTCTTGGTAATACTCCTGACTTCAACAAGCTATCTAATTCATCTTGTGCTGCTTTACCTGTCATCAGTTGAGCTTGCAATCCTTCAACCTGCTGCTGAATCTCTGAAAATTGAGATAATTTTAAACGTTTTACCAACCAAGGCAAGCTTAAACCTTGTCCCACTAATGACACCAGCACACTGCCGAAGACTAAAGTAATGAGGAATTCTCGCCCTGGCAATGTGGCGGGTAAACTCAAAGCCAAAGCCATCGAGAGTGAACCCTTGATGTTACCTAAAAAAAGTAAATGTTGCCAGCGTAGCGGAATTGGGCGGTCAAACCAACGAACCACTGCCAGCAGTGGATAGACCGTAAGAATTCGCCCTACTTGATAAGCTAAAACTGCAAGAAGAATAGCAGGTAAAGTCCTCCAGAGCGTCACTGGGTTTATTTCTGCACCAATCAGCAGAAAAATAAAGGTGTTGACAGTAAAACTGGCATATTCCCAGAAACTCAACAAGCTGATGCGACTAGAAGCAGAAGTATTGCGAGACAGCCCAAGATTCCCAAAAATTAATCCAGCTACAACTACAGCTACAGCGCCTGATACATTTAGAAATTGCCCTACCTGAAAAGTTGCTAATGCAACCGCGACCGTCAGTAAGAGACTGCTAAGGGGATCATCTAAACGGGCGAATACAGGTATGCTCAAGTAACCCAAGACTAACCCCACAAGGCAGCCTCCGAGAGCTATCAATAGCAGTTGTTCAATTCCATCTAGTAACGTCAGCGAACCTGTCGAATATACTTGCAAAATCAGGTTGAATGCAACTAGGGCAGCGCCATCGTTGAATAGGGTTTCTCCTTCAACGATGGTAGAAAGCCGCGAGGGCACTGGTATTTCCTTAAATAGGGCAATTATTGAAACTGTATCAGTATTTGCCAACATTACTCCTACAAATAAAGCAGGTATCCAAGTCAGCCCCAGCAAAAATTTCAACAGAACGGCAATAATACCACTGGAAAGTACAGCTCCAGGGCCAGCCAAGAGAGCAATTGGTTTAAACGTGCTGCGTAGGCGGCTGACATCTGTATTGATGCCAGCTTCAAAGAGTAGAATTGGCAAGAAAAGATTCAAAACCAGGGATGGGTCTAAACCAATGCGACGAGACAATAACTCAGTGATTGGCAGACCAGCCAACACTAAACCCGTGACATAAGGGACGCGTAACCGACGGGATATCAGGGCTACACCAGTGGCAACGAGTAGGAGAATAATTGAAATCTTGATTAATTCGGTAACATTCACTTAAGATACTGAAAATTTATTTTAGTTTGATTAATAAATGTTGCCCAAAAGGTAATACAAATGTCAAACTTCTGTAACGCCTCTATAGAAATACTTAGTTTCATCACACCAGAAGGAAAGAGGTTTGTACCTTTCCTCCTCCCGCAAGAACTGCCCTCTGCCTCCTGCTTTTCTTCTAATCAATAGACCTCTTGCATAAATCAAAAACAAGAACCCCACCCCGCCAAAGCTACGCTTTGTCTCCCCTCCCGAAGAGCGGGGCTACAGTGTAGATACAAGTTTTTCTGAACATAATTTCCGGTTAAGTCTTATAGCCCCTGAGATACCTCACCCTGGTTTTACTACGTAAAACCTGTCCCTCTCCTTATTAAGGAGAGGGATTAAAGATAGGACAGAGTGAGGTTTTAGAGGAGTTTTGGGTAATCGGGTAACTAGCTGGGGATGGGGTGTTAGGGACTTTTGCAAGAGGTCTAATGTTTGCATTTTTAAGATTAGCACTTTGAAGATTAGCGTTTCTCAGATCAGCATACTTACGCACTGAAGTGAATAAGGGCTGCGCGGATGGCAATAAACCACACCGCAAGCGTGGCAAATAGGTAGAGGTAGAACCGAAGCATGATCAGATTGAATGTGCAATGGACAACGCTATGTAATGCGCGAAACACAACGAAGACCCATGCAGCATTCACATACACTGAATCCACCTGATTTGTGATAAAAAGATATAGTACAAGCGCATAGAAAAGTAGCGGAATCTCGAACAGATTCTTTAGGTTATCTGATGGATTGGATACGTTTGGTGGCGAGAGTTGCGCTAGTGTGCCAGGTACAGCAAGGTCTTTCGGGCTGATCTTTCTACTTGTGATGAAACTGATACGACAGATGTACATATACACCCAGACAATAAGTGTTAGAAACACTGTCGCAAAGAAGGGGCTGAAGATTGCATCTTGCGTCATTTCCACCTCTCAAACTTGATCATTAGTGATGAATCTTGCTCTACATAAGTCAGCGCCGGCTGCTCTAGCTGCCTCAAGATTAGCACTATATAATAATGCGATCGCTCAAGTAGGACGATGCAAAAATTAAGGCTTGCTGAATATCTTCATCTTCTAATTCAGGAAACTCCTGGCGCAGTTCTTCTCGATTAGGGTAGGTAGCTAATAACTCAATCACTCGACGAACGGTAAGCCGAAGATTACGAATAGAGGCCTGTCCATTCATGCGATTGGGATTGCTGGTAATGCGATCTAATTTCATGGAAGTAACCCTAGCTCCTTACAAAAATCGTAATCGACCACGAGGCGATCGCAGATGAAAACACAATGCTTCTCTTTAGATAAAGCAGTTACAGAGATAAATACCAGAGATTCTAGTAGATTGGATAAAGGTAAATAACCGGATCTCAGCAATGGGGATTAAGCAGCATTTATTACTTGGTCAGAAGAATCAGCGTTAGCGCTCAGAGGATGTCAAAGAATTATGCCTTTGATATTCAATCCGCATTTGCTTAACGTCAATTTGCTCAGATTCTAAAAACTCAAGTTTTTCTACTTGCTGTAATCCCAAACTTTCAACCTGTTTGAGTTCCGAGTCTGATAATGGCCAAGGTGGCCCAGAAGGTTCAACTTCTGTGTCCCGAACACGAGTAATTAGCAAAAGTGTGCCACCAGGAGCAACGACAAAGGCAACTGAAGAAATAACTGAAGAACGCACATTCAACGGCAGAGATTGAATATTACGACATTCAAAAACAAAGTCAAACCCAAGATGCCATTGTGGGGGAATTGCTAACAAATCTGCAACTACATAGTTGACAGTCGAATTGGGAAATCGCTGCTTACACCAAGCAATAGCCGTGGGGGAAATATCAAAAGCAGTTACCTCAAATCCCAGATGAGCTAAAGCTTGTGCATCATCCCCCAAGCCACAACCAATAACTAGCGCCTTTTGTCCAGAAGTGAACGGTTGATGATTCGTCAACCAATCTTGTAGATAAGAGTGAGGAGCTAACTTTGCCCAAGGAATTTGTGTTGTATCACCTTGAGCTTCGGCATATAAAACTTCAAACCATGCCGATGGTTCTGATTTTTGTAAAGCTTCGGTAGCTAACTGTTTAACATGAAGCTGTATATTTTCTCTTTGTTGTTCAAACATAAAAACTGACATTACTAACAATTGTGGGAAAGTTCGGAATACCCTAAGTATTATAGATATTGCGCTATAGCTAGGCTGGGAGCGAGAGCAATTATACATTCTTAAGATTTATTCTTACTCTTAGCAAAATTAGACCGCTTATGTTGATCAGAAACGATTCTACTCCAAGCAAAATTTTATAGCAAGGCACAGTAAATAAGGCTTCTGCCACTAAAATAGAAAAATCATTCACGAGCGTTGTACTTATGGGTAATGAAGTTGAACTACTTGAACACTGGCGAGAACTCACACCCGAAAAGCAACAAAAAGTTTTGGAGTTTGTTGAACTACTTAAATCGGAGTCAGAAACAACACCCCTTGAATCTGATTTTCTGCCACAAACACCCTTAGGCAAAAAATTATGGTCAATCCGACAACGAGCGATCGCTGCTGGATTGCAACTTCTCAGCGAAGACGAAATTGAACTTGAACTTGCTGTACGTCGAGGTGGATTCCGTGAGTCATAACGGAAATCCAGATTGTTTCAATATAAAGCGATCGCTCACAACCAAAAGCCCCACCACAGCAAGCATTTAGAAAATAAATGCGTGAATTACTTAAATAAACAAGCAAACAAGTAAATTTAGTAAGTCAAATGCCATTTGACTTGCGGAAAACACCGAAAACGCACAGCGTCTCGTAGAGAAGTGCATCCTCAAACGCATTAATAATCATATTATCTATAATTTGTCAAGGTTAACTTTTATTTAAAGGTGAGCGATCGCACCGTTATGCGTTTCAAGTTGATGATATTAAACAAACTGTTTTGTATTTAAAATCAAAACGGTTAGGTCTTGTAAACAAGTTTTCAAATGATTCATTACCTAATTTACTGCAAAGTTCTTACTTTAAATATTTAAATTAAATTGCGTATTTGCCTATCCAAGTACACAACTTCAAGGTAACTGAAAATAAAGTCCTATTTTTTAGTAAATAAAGTACTTAATAAAACTTAATAATATAAAATTTACCCTTACCACAAAATAACCAAATCTTATTCAGAACTTAACCATTAACTATAAATATCTGTATTAAATGGTTATCTTTATTAGAGAAACATCGCATGGTAACTAACAAAAACTCAAGGTATCTACTAAGTCTTTTGCTACTAAGTACCTTGGGTGTAAATATACAATCAGTTAGCGCTCGGACTACCAGCCCCGTTGGTAACTTACAGGGTGGAGCGGCTTTGCTACCCACGGGTCAAACTATTACACCCGCAGCTGCACCAGGCTCAACCTTTGCACCTTTAGCAACTGGTTTGCGTACAGATGATAATGCTGATGCTGCTGAAGCTGTAAGCACAGCCCTTAGCCCCAATGGAAAAACTCTACTGGTGCTTACCAGTGGTTATAACCAAAACTTCAAGAATGAAAATACAGGTAGTAATATCACTTACCCTGTATTAGACCCGCTAACTGGCAAGCCAAGTGGTACAACAACCCCCAAAGCAGAATGGGTTTTTGTCTATGATGTCAGTAAGGGAAAGTTGGTTAAAAGACAACAGATTAACATTCCCAATACCTATAATGGTTTAGCTTGGGCTAAAGATGGCTCGCGCTTTTATGTATCGGGTGGTATTGACGATCGCATCTATGTTTATGCTTCTAATGGGACTCAGTACGTAGCCCAAGCACCCTTCATTCTTTTAGGACATAATACCAACACTACTGCACCCTTCCCCAATTATGACGGTGGTTTGTTGAAGAACACACCAGCTAAAGCTGTAGCAACAGGAGCAGTTGTAGCGGGTTTAGCAGTTAGTAAAAACGGCAAGACCTTAGTAGCTGCTAACTTTGAAAATGACTCAATATCAATTGTCGATACTACTAACCGTCAAGTAACTAAAGAAATTAAGTTCTTTAAGGCAGGCGATAAAATAGCAACTGGAGAATTTCCTTTTGATATAGTCATTAAAAGTGCAGAAAACGGTCAAGCAGATAAAGTCTTCGTCAGCAGTCAGCGCGATAACGAAGTCCTTGCTGTTAGTATTGCTACAGGAAAAATTACCCGTATACCTGTAGAGAGCCAACCAAATAAAATATTGCTCTCACCTGACCAAAATAAACTCTACGTAGCTAACGGTAATAATGACTCAATTTCTGTCATTGACACCAATAGCAATCGTGTAGTGCAGACAATTTCTCTATCTCGGCCTGGTGAGAAGTATAAAGGTGCAAATCCTAACTCCCTAGCTCTGAATTCAGATGGGCAAACACTTTATGTAACCTTGGGTGGTGAGAACGCTGTAGCTGTTGTAGACTTGCGTTCTGGTCAAGTGGCTGGACGTATTCCTACAGGTTGGTATCCAAATTCTGTAAGTGTTAGTGCAGATGGTCAAAAACTCTACGTTGTGAATGCCAAAAGTAATTCTGGCCCCAACCCCTCAAACCGTCTGACGACAGCAGCCGGACAAGCGCGTAACATCAATTTTAAAAATGATTACACCTGGGCATTAGAAAAAGCAGGGATTTCAATTATTCCTGTACCAAAAGGCGGAACTTTGGCTAAACTTGCAGCTCAGGTGGACAAGAATAACGGCTTCTACAATCGCCGTCCCGACCGAATGATGGGGTTTCTGCAAAATAAAATTAAACACGTTATCTACATAGTTAAAGAAAACCGTACCTATGACCAAGTACTCGGTGACTTGCCTATTGGTAATGGTGATCCAAGACTAACCTTATTCGGGCAACCCATTGCACCCAATCATCACCAGCTATCCCTTGGCTTTGCAACTTTTGATAACTTTTACGACAGTGGCGAATCGAGTGGAGTGGGTTGGAACTGGTCTACCTATGGTCGTACTACAGATTACACCGAAAAAACTCAATCAGTTCTTTATGGTAACGCCGGCTTTAACGGCTTAACCTACGATTACGAAGGTACAAATCGGAATATAAGTCTCGCACTGCCACAAACTTCCTCGAAGAAGTCGCCAATAAATACGCGCATAACGGGAATTTTAGATCCTTCTGGCCAGTCTTCCATATTGCCTGGAGATAGAGATGTTGATGCTCCCGAAGGTGATGGTAATCTCCAGCCAGATGCTATTGGTGGTTATCTTTGGGATACGGCGTTACGTGCTGGCAAAACTGTACGTAATTACGGTTTCTTCGTTGATAATGCAGTTCCTTACACTACTAGTCAAACTGATCCTACTAAAGCCGATCCGAAAAACCCGACTTATATCCCTATCTCACCAACTCCCTACGCTGACAAGATTCCTCAAGCTCCCGTTACTAAAACTGTATTGTTGGATAAGACTGATCTTTACTTCCGGTCATTCGATCAGAATAATGCCGATATTTATTTGTACAACGAGTGGGAAAGGGATCTTAAGCAAAATGGACTACCCAATTTAATGCTTGTGCGTTTATCTCATGATCATTTTGGTTCCTTTGGTACTGCTTTAGCCGGACTTAACACTCCTGAACTGCAAATTGCAGATAACGACTATGCCATAGGCAAGTTGGTAGAGAAAATTTCTCATCTGCCGGAATGGAAGGAAACAGCAATTTTCATCATTGAAGATGACTCCCAAAACGGCCCCGATCACGTCGATTCCCACCGTTCTTTAGCCTATGTTATTTCGCCCTACACAAAACGGGGTGCGCTCGTTAGCACTAACTACAACACCATTAGTGTATTGCGGACAATGGAGGATTTGTTAAACATTGGCTACTTGGCAATTACTGATGCTAATGCTGAACCAATGTCAGATGCCTTCACCAGAGAACCAAACTTTCAGCCTTACACAGCTATTGTGCCAGGTAACTTGTGTAGTAAGCCTGTAGATCCAAAACTAGTACCAGCTTGCCAAGACAAAAATGTTGAGAAGACGGCAGCTATGCCCATTCTTCAGGATAAAAAGTGGTGGGCTAATATAACTAAGGACTTCAATTTTGCAGGTGAAGATAAGCTTGATCCAGAAGAATTCAACGAAATTCTCTGGGCAGGAATTAAGGGTGATAATATTCCTTACCCTGAAGAACGTAACCGTAAGGACTTACGGGAAAACCGCGCTCAACTGCTAAAGGGTTGGCAATTAAGTGAAAACAGTCGCTCTCCTGAAGCGAAAAAATAGCAGACAAAAAGCGACGAAGTTAGTCGGAAGGCAAGAGGTTTAATAGACCTCTTGCATAAATCAAAAATAAGAAAGAACCCCAACGCTTTGTCTCCCCTAAGAGCTTGCGGGGAGGGGTTGGGGGTGGGATGTTAGGGACTTTTGCAAGAGGTTTAATGTCTTCCGACATAAGATAATAGACGAATTTGCTTTTGATTGCGTGGGTTGTGATTGATATTAATTGGTGTGAGGATTACAGAAAAATGATCAGAATGTTTTGGAAGTGGCTGCCGATTTCTCCATTGGCGTTGGGGCTATTCTCGGTAATCACTGCCACAACTCAGGCGATCGCAGCCCCAATTGTAGCTGAAAGTTTTCAGAAGCAAGATGCTGAGGTGAAGCTGACAAACTCTAAAAATGAACCATCAGAAAATAATCAGTTATCTCCAAAGAAGACTAATACTTCAATACAGCTAGAGTCTGAGTCAACAGCACAGGTAACATCTGTTTCTCAACTATCGGATGTACAGCCTACAGATTGGGCATTCGGTGCATTGCGATCTTTAGTTGAGCGTTATGGGTGTATCGCAGGTTATCCGAATGCAACTTATCAGGGTAATCGGGCTTTAAGTCGTTACGAATTTGCGGCTGGAATTAATGCCTGCTTAGAACGGCTAAATCAACTAATTGCAACGGCAACAACTGACATAGTTAAGAAAGAAGATTTAACAACACTGCAAAAATTACAAGCACAATTCGCTGCTGAATTGGCTACTTTGCAGGGTCGATTAGATGTTTTGGAACCTCACCTTGAAACTGTGGAAAAACAGCAGTTCTCAACCACGACAAAACTTAATGGTGAGGCTATTTTTGCTATATCAGGGTTTGCTGCTGGGCAAGATGCCAATAATGCCGACATTCCCACAAATACGACTTTTGGCGATCGCATTCGCCTCAACTTTGACACCAGTTTCACTGGCCAAGATTTACTCAGAGTTCGACTACAAGCCCTGAACCTCAATTACTTCTCCGGTGAGGATGGTACTGAAACTAGATTGCCAGAAGGGACTCTAGCTTTTAATAGTGAGATTGGGGATGAAGATCCTGCAAATAATCAAGTTGAAGTTGAGACGCTGTTTTACAGATTTCCTCTAGGCAAAAAAACTGACGTTACCTTATTTGCCAACGAAGGAGAAGTTGAAGACTTCGTTGATACGATCAACCCTTTCTTGGATGGAGATGAAGGAGCAAGTGGTGCTTTATCCAAGTTTGGTAGCCGCAATTCAGTTTACTACTTTGTGCCTGCTGGAGCGGGGGTTGGGCTGAGACATCGCCTCTCTGAACAGTTGGAATTGAGTTTGGGATATTTGTCTAATACGGCATCCAATCCCAACAACGGTTTGTTCAATGGTTCTTATGGTGCGATCGCTCAATTGACATTTCAGCCAAGCGATCGCCTCAGCATCGGTTTAACCTACGTCAATGCCTACAATAACCTGGGTGAAGACTTGGCACTCCCAGGTACGGGTAGCCAAAAAGCTAACTTGGGCTTAGTTACCGATTCGCCGACTTTCACCAACGCTTATGGCTTAGAAGCATCCTATCAAGTAAATTCCCGCTTTTTCATTAATGCTTGGGCTGGCTATGCCAAAAGCCGTGTTTTGGGCGTAGGAGACGCGGATATTTGGAACTATGCGGTTGCTCTGGCTTTCCCGGATTTGGGTAAAAAAGGCAATCTGGCGGGAATTGTTGTGGGGATGGAGCCAAAAGTTACCAGTGCGAATGGGGCGATCGCTAATGTATTTACGGAGATAGTCGCGCCGCAAAACCGCAACTCTGCCCAAGACCGCAATACCTCTTTACATATTGAAGCTTTTTACAGCTACGCACTTTCAGAAATATTACCATCACCCCTGGTTTAATTTGGCTGACTGCTCCCAACCACGATGAGCGTAACAGCGACGCTGTACTTGGAGTTATTAGAAGCACTTTTACCTTCTAAATTCTGCTGTGGTTTTAGTCAAGATAATTGAAGGGTTTGTTATGCACAAAATCGGATTGAATTCTATCTTTTTCAGATATAGTCTGACCTCTGTCATCTTATTAACAACATTTTCTGCTGGGTTAATTCGCCCAATCAAAACCCTAGCGGAATGTACCCCTAGTACTAGCACCTGTAATAGCAAAACTGATAACTCACCTTGTGATTCCAGAAATCCATACAACCTAGTTGCAGACACAACAAGAGTCCGTAGAATTCAGATTACTTGGAATGTATGTCAAAAAAATGATTTCTATCAAGTGAGTTCGGGCGATGATAAAGATGATATGACGCAAATCAATGACCCAACAGCACGTAGTTGGACTTATGTTGGAGCCAGGGATCTTGTCAAGTACACCTTTAAAGTCCGTGGGTGCAATGCTCCTACTACTAAAGATACTGCTCAAGAACCAAATTGCACCCCTTGGACACAATTAGTTGTGACAACACCTGATTGGTAATCTTTTGGTTTAGTTACAAAATTTGTAGATGTATTCCATCATTATTTCAATAATTTGTCCTAGCGATCGCTTGGAAAAATCTATCTTGAGGAAAATAGAAATGAAGTTGTTTACAAAATTATTACTTACTGCTACTACTCTTACTCTAGGTTTTACTATCTTAAATGGTAGCTCTGCATCTGCTGCAATTATTAACTATGCTTTCACTGTTGATAGCCCGATCACTAAGGGAAAGGGTTTGTTTAGCTTTGATGACTCAACTTTCAGTAATAATGCTATTCCGGTAGCACTAGTTAAATCGCTAAGTTTTCAATTCGACAATGATTCTAATCTTTACACCGAAAAGGATGATACTGAATATCCAAACTATCCCCTCGTGTTTCCAACTTTATCCTTAATAAATCAAACACCTATTGGATTACAATACAGCTTCTACGACAAAGCTAACCCTTCTATCTATTACGAAATTAATGGATATAATACAGATAATGATCACAAATTTGCCATCTCTTCTCCAGATAAGCAAATCGTTTTTGGTA
>NZ_JBALCE010000027.1:0-50106 GCF_036919815.1 Nostoc sp. | reverse complement strand
GCAAATTGTCCAGTTCCCCTTCTCCCATATTGGGAGAAGGGGTTAGGGGATGAGGGCAACCCTATAACCCTTTTCTTACCTAACTTCTACCTTAAGTTGACACGCAGGAGCTTTTTGTGTATCCCTACCGCATGGTCTATTTACCTGAAAATAACTTAAAGTACTTTTGAGTCCCAGGTTAAAAAATTACGTAAATGCTTTTGGCTTTCACTAGTACTCCACTAACCTAGAATTGCTGGGAGTCAGGAAGCAGAGGTTGAGTTTCTGACTAATGACTAATACTTCTTTACGAGAGGCTGCGCCAACGGCTTCTCTACGAGACGCTACGCGAACGCTCAGTACAAGTGACTTATGACTAATGACTTATGAATCAAGATTTAACACAACAGTGGTTGACAGAAATCCAAGTACTCAAAGAGCAGATGGCGGGACTTCAACACGATCGCAATGCTGCTTGGGAAAGTGCCCAAAAATGGCGTCAGCTTTATAACACAGAAGCAGAACAACGCCGCACAGATGCCCAACTCTCCCAACAGGCGATCGCATCCCTGAAGGCAGACATCCATAAACTCCAGGGTCTTGAGGTCGAGACACTGGCTACTGGGACACCAGTAACAGTAAACCAACAAGAAATAGAACAACTAAAATCTGTGGAGGAGTTGCAAGCTAAACTGATCGCCGTGATCAAAGAACGCGATCGCCTTTTGCAAGCTTTAAAAACTGAGCAGGATAACCACGCCCAAACCCGCAATAACCTAACTACTGCTTTAGGTGATGCTATTGATAGCTTGACACGCGAACGAGCCGGAGCAGAAAAAGACCCAAGAGGACAAGGCGACAAGGAGATAGGGGGACAAGGGGCTAGCTAATGATACAAATACGTTGGTAGGGGCACAGCAATGCTTTGCCCTTACGAGAAATCTATATCTCTTGCGTAAGTCCTATTCTGGTTTCAGGAAAGTCCAGGTGTTCGTGAATGGCAATTTACCGATGCTGCTATCCTTTTCTGAGATGAATATCACATCTCATTAATCTCTCTATCGACTTGCTATCCACGCCTTGGGAGAAAAAATATCCCTGTGCGTACTTGCATTTCATCGCTCTAAGTTGTGTCATCTGTTCCCCCGTTTCTACGCCCTCCGCTATTACATCTTTATTTAGACTTTCGGCTAGAGTGATGATTGCCTGAATAATCTCTAAATTTTCTCCATTAGCACCCATCTTGGTAATAAAAGAACGATCAACCTTCAAGGCAGTACTTGGAAACCGGTGCAGGTAACTCAAAGATGAATAGCCTGTACCAAAATCATCTAAATGTAATTCAATATTCATCTCTTGCAGTTGCAAAATCATATAAGTTGCTAATTGAATATTTGCCATAAGTACGCTTTCGGTAATCTCCAGTTTTAAATTGCTGCCTTCGAGTCCAGTCTCTTGGAGAATTTGCTTAATTTGTTCAATCAGCGCAGGTTCTGCAAACTGTTTAGTGGAAAGATTTACACTGATTGTCAAGGGTGGATCAGCAGGAAATTGTATTTGCCAAGCGTGCATCTGACGACAAGCCTCGCGCAGTACCGAATAACCAATAGGGATAATCAGCCCAGTTTCTTCTGCCAGTGCAATAAAGTTGTCTGGAAAAACTAATCCCTGTTGCGGGTGCTGCCAACGAACCAGAGCCTCGAAGCCAATAATTTTGTAAGTTTCTAACAAAACAATTGGCTGGTAATGAATCTGAAACTCGTGGCGTTCCACTGCCCGTCGTAGATCCATCTCTAACTCTAATAGCTTCGTTACTTGGGTGTACATGGTTGACTCAAATATCTTATGGCATCCTTTACCCGATCTCTTAGCCTGATACATTGCAATGTCAGCATCGCGTAGGAGTTCCTCCGGTAGGTTGTAACTAGCATTGCTCAGGGCGACGCCAATGCTGACGGTGGTAAATACCTCATTCCCACTGAGTTTGAACGCAGATTTCAGAGCTTGCTGTATCCGCTCAACTACCCTTGTTATGTCATTAATGTTCTTGAGATCATCAAGCAAAATTGTAAATTCATCTCCCCCTAGACGGGCAACTGTGTCTCCACCGCGCAGGCAACTTTCCAATATGCGAGCAAGCGCAGTTAATAGTTGATCACCAATCAGATGACCGAGACTATCGTTGACTACTTTGAAGCGATCTAGGTCTAGAAATAGAACAGCGAATGTATAGTCTACACGTCGTTTTGCCGACATGATCGCACGTTCTAGGCGTTGCAGAAATAAGGCGCGGTTTGGCAGACCGGTTAGTAGATCGTGAAAGGCATTATAAATTAATTTCTCCTCGGCAACTTTTAGAGCGCTAATATTGCGAGCGATACTCAAAACAAAATATACTGAACCATCGCTAGCCAATTCCGGCACAAGACGGGTATGGTAATGTTTCGTTTCCCAAGCGATCGCTAAACTGCATTCAAACTGCATCTCTTGCTTAGTTTGGAAAACTTGCTGGAGGTGATGATCACATATCTGGCAAAATTCTGACGGCAGATTTGACTCTGCGTTTGTTTTGCCGATAAATGTTTCGGCTGATATTCCTGTAATGTTTTCAATAGCTGGATTAACGTAAACGTAGCGTAATTCAGTGTTAAATCTGGAAATAATATCAGGTGCATTTTCAACTAGTGCTTTGAATTCTTGCTCACGCCGCCCTAGTACCTGCAATATCTGCTTACGCTCGGTGATATCCTGAAAGACCAAAACTGCACCTGTAATGTTACCATCGTCATCTTTAATCGGTGCAATACTATCATCAATTGGTATTTCTGCACCGTTTCTAGCAATAAGTATCGTTTCTTCTGGTAAATGGACAGTAACGCCAGACTCAAGGACTTGTCTTATAAGACTTTCAATTTTTATCCGAGTCTTTTGATGAGCAATATTGAATACTTCTGTCGCTTCTTTACCAAAGGCATCTGAATATTTCCAACCCGTCATTACCTCCGCAACAGGATTCATAAAAGTCACCGCTCCGAATGCGTCGCTAGTAATCACCGCATCCCCAATACTTTTAAGTACGGTATTCAGCCATTGTTCACTCTGTTTTAATTTTGTTTCTATCCGATGTTTGGATAGGGTAATTTCAATATTAACTTTTAATTCTTTTTCTTTGAAAGGTTTGATAATGTAGCCAAACGGATTAGTTACTTTTGCACGCTCTAATGTTTTTTCATCTGAATCAACAGTGAGATAAATTACTGGAATATCAAAATTTTTATAAATTATCTGGGCAGCCTCCACACCGTCCATCTTTCCCTTGAGGATAATATCCATTAAAACTAAATCTATAGAATTATCTGCTGCTTTCTCAATTGCTTCTTCTCCAGAATCGGCAAGCCCAAAAACAGTGTATCCAAATTTTTCTAGCCGATTTCGTATATCCATTGCCACGATGAATTCATCTTCAACAATTAATATATTTATTTTGCTCATGATTTTCTTTCATTGAAGAAATTATAAATTTTCGGTCGAAAATGTAATTTTAAACTCTACTCCGTTATTATTGCTAAAATCAATGTTCCCTTTTAGCTGATTTGTGAGACCCTTTACTAATAGCAGACCTAATGATTCTGTAGTCTGAAAGTCAAAATCTTTGGCAAAACCAACGCCATTATCACTGATAGTAAGTGTAAATAAATTTGCTTTTAGGGAGCAAAACTCAATATAAATTTCTCCTGATTCTCTTTGGGGAAAGGCGTGTTTTAGAGAATTTGAAATAAGTTCATTGATAATCAAGCCACAAAGAATAGCTGCATCATTAACTAGGAAAATATCCTCAACCTTGGTTTTCAAGGTAATAGCAGTAGAATTAAGTTTGTATGAATGCAACAAATTAGTTATTAAGTCTTGGATATACTCAGCAAAATTAATCCTTGCTAGGTCTTTAGATTGATACAGTTTGTCGTGGATTAGAGCCATTGATTGAATCCGGTTCTGGCTCTCTTTTAATACTTCAATGGCTCGATTATCGTTGAGATACTGTGCTTCCAAACTTAGCAGACTAGAAATAATCTGCAAATTATTTTTTACGCGGTGATGAATTTCTTTCAATAGCACTTCTTTTTCTTGAAGCAATGCTTTAATCTGCTCCTCTGATTGTTTACACGCTAAACTGACGATAACAGAAGCTAGCATGCTGCCAAAAATAGTCAGCAAATTTGTTTGATGAGTGCTGGTGTTCGCCTCTATCAACAGCTGTTTCAAGAACTCATTCTCTTCGTTATCTCTAACTGTAGTGAGCATTCAGACATCCTCCATAATCTGCTGACACTGAAGTGTCGTAAACTATACCTGTCCCTTGCGCGTTTCGTAGACAGGACTTACGCAAACAATAGCCAAAACCCTTATTTTTAGGTAGTGGCAAATCATGTAGCTTTAGCTGACCGCAGGGTATTGCCCCTGAGTGCCTGTAGTTTTGCGTAAGTCCTAAGGGTCTTTTGCTCTCATGGTGAGTACGGCGAAGCATCTCAGTACATGGCTGAAACCTTGTTTTTTCGTCGCAGTTGACCTAAGTCAGAACGGCAAAATTATACCTTGCGGGGCTTTTAAAACAACCTTTCATAAAGGATATCTACATTAGTTAATTATTGGGAGCGTATATTTTCGGAGTCATGGGAAGAAAAATAATAAGTTTTGTTCAGTAATTAAGTATATTTACGTAGTTAACTTCCAGAGATTTTCGCTTGCATAAGTTATGTTAATGTGGTAGGCAATGTCAACTCACACAACTAACTCAAGGCAAAGTAAAGTACCCATGCTCAGGCGCTTAATTGTGATTGTTACTGCCGCTATACTCTTTAACAGTTCCTTGACGCTGGCAGAGAGTAAAAAGCCTATACCACCGGATAAATTTCCTCCTAGTCCCCTAGAAATTACCACACCCGATCCACTGCTGCCACGTTTGCCCAAGGATAAACAGTCGTTAACTCTTGAAGAACAGCAAAAGTTAGAACCAGCGCTGGATGCCTTAAACCAAGAAGCAGGGGCGAAACTGCAAGCAGGGGATGAGGTGGCGGCGTTTGAAATTTGGAACCGGGAACTGCGCTTGCGACGCTTTTTAGGTTCATTAGCAGAAGTGCAAGCCTTATCACGAGTCGGGGCGATCGCCTGGAAGGAAAACGACGGCCCCGAAGTACAATATATTACGCAGCGATTGCAAGCAATTCAAAAGCAGGCAGAATCTCAGAAAACAACTGCCGAAATTGATCTACAATTGTGGCGATCGCTAGGACAAGCTTACCAAAATGTGCGATCGCCTAAACTAGCTCTAGAAGCTTACAGCCAAGTTTTGTTAGTGGTGCGACAGCAAAAAAATCCCATAGCACTAGTAGAAATGCTTAAGACAATTGGAGAACTACATTTGAGTTGGTTTGATTATCGCAAAGCCGCCCCAATCTACGAGGAATTGTTGGCTTTAGCGACTTCTCAAGGCGAACGTGTAAACGAGGTAACATATCTGCAACGACTGGCTGACATTTACGAGCAGACAAAACAACCGCAGCAGTCATTAAATGTACTTAATAAACTAGCAGAAATTTACGTCAATGAAAATAATCTTACTGAAATACCAGAATTAAAGCTAGCGATCGCTTCAGATTATGAATCTCTAGCCAAGAAAGATCCTAACTTACTGCTAGAAGCTTTTAAAAATTATCAAGAAGCTTATACTACTGCTTGGCAATTACAGGAATATGTTCGTGCTGGTGAAGCTTTGCAAAAGTTAATTGCGCTCTATCGTTCTCAAGGACAAACAGACGAGGCTTTGCAGGCTAGCCAAATTCTTGTGCAGACACAGACGCAAGCCACCAACTTTTACGGGATGATGCAAGCTTATGATCAAATTGGGCAATTGTATCTAGAACGCAAAGAGTTTCCTCAAGCACTAACAGCTTTTAAAAAAGGCTTAGAACTAGCGCAACAACTTAAATATGAGGAAGCATACTTTACTGGGCAAATTGAAAAAGTCTCGAAAGCAAATTTGTAGCGAATATTAACGAAGTACTATAGCGCTTCTCGTTTATATGCAATACACTTTGACCTCTCTCCAAACCTCTCTCCTTTTAGGAGAGAGGCTTTGAATATTACTCCCCTTCCCTTGTAGGGAAGGGGCTGGGGGTTAGGTCTGTATTGCACTCAACCCAGAAGCGCTATATCGTTGAGGAGTAAAATTCGTGAAGTCGCGGAAGTTGAGCGAGATAAGCGGGAGATAATTGTAGAGAAATTGCGTAGGCGTAGCCCGTCGCAGACATCGCTCTCTGTTGAAGAACTTAATACTTTAGGAATTGACCCAGAAATGTTGGATTAGGATACTAATGAGACATCTTCATATATAGCTGCGATCGCACAACGAAAATCAACGCTAGCTAAATGCACTTCTTCTTGTTCATAAAGGTAAAGTACCCAATGTCCTTCTTCATTGCGGCGGAAGCATTCCACACCCATTTTGTCTGGGGAAATTAGCACATATTCTTGTAGTGATTCTAAGTGTCGGTAGCTGGCAAATTTCTTTCCTCTGTCATAGCCTTCTGTTGACTCAGAAAGCACTTCGATAATTAAGCTAGGATAGCACTTAAAATATTCAAATTCTTTATCTCGGATATCGCAAGTTACCATTACATCAGGATAGAAATAGCGATTTATGACATCAATTTGTGCTTTCATATCTAACATATAAACACGGCAACTACTACCCCGGAGATGGTTCCGTAACAGCATAGATACATTCATGGTAACTGTAACATGGGCATCACTTGCCCCTGCCATTGCGTAGACTTGTCCATCAATATACTCGTGTTTGATTTCACTTACTTTTTCGCCTTCTAAATATTCTTCTGGAGAAATATAGTACTCACTTTGGCTAATCACCATTTTAATACCTTAGTAGTTTTATCAAATATTGTAACCCATAGAACAAATTTAATGCGCGACAGCGCCACCAGTTGGCTTCACCTTTTTCAAGAATAAAATGGCAATGCCACTGAGTAACAAAGCAATGCCAATAAAGTAAAAACAATCGTTAAAAGCCATTACAAATGCTTCCCGGCGGACAATGTTAGATATGGATGCGATCGCCTGATTTTGTGCTGTACTCAAATCTGATCCATGACTGATAAAATATTGTGTCATTTGGTCAATTCGCTGTTGAGTTTCTGGGTTATATAAAGATACTCCATCACCCAATCGATTCGAGTGGAATTGCTCTCTGTTAGTTAATAAAGTTGCTAAAGATGCAATTCCTATAGAACCGCCCAGATTCCGCATCATATTAAATAAACCACTCGCTGAACCTGCTTCTTTCTGACTCAATCCAGCAGTGGCGATAGAACTAAGCGGCACCATAATTAGAGGTTGTCCCATTGCACGCACAAATTGCGACCACCGTAACTGATCTAGTCCTGTTTGATTAGTCATTCCAGAGTTCATAAACGCACTGATGGAAAACAAAGTCACACCAACAGCCACCATTAATCGCACATCAATACGTTGCATCAATTTGGGTATCAGAGGAATAATAAACAGTTGGGGAATACCAGCCCAAATTAATACTTCACCAATTTGCAGCGCATTGTATTGTTGAATTTGGGTGAGATACAGAGGTAAAATATAAATTGAACCATACAATCCTATTCCCAGCGACACATTGACAATACTCGCTAAACCAAAGTTCCGCTTAAGTAGAAGCCGTAAATTAATAAATGGTTGTTTACGAGTTAATTCTATAAAGAAAAACACGGCTAAAAAAATTACCGCGATCGCACTTAAGCGCACAATCAGCGTTGAACTAAACCAATCTTTGCGACTACCTTCTTCTAAAACAACTTGCAGGGAACCTAATCCAATAGCCATTGCAATAATTCCCCACCAGTCACCTTGTTTCAGTAAATTAATTTGGGGTTGTTCTTGCTTAATTCCATACCAAACCCCAGCCAGCATTAATGCCCCTGGAATTACATTTATATAAAAGTTGTATTCCCAACCAAAATTTTCTGTTAACCAACCTCCCAATGTCGGGCCAATTGAGGGTGCAAAAACTGCACTAAAGCCAAATGCAGCCAGCCCGATTGATTGCTTAGATTGAGGTAAAGTCGTTAATACAACTGTCATAGCGGTGGGAATTAATACTCCTCCACTAAAACCTTGTAAGACCCGAAAGAAAATCATGGAATTGAGATCCCACGACCAACCACAGCATATAGAAAAGAAAATAAATAGTGCAGTATTCACTAACAGATAACGTCGCAGAGAAAACACCCGTGATAACCATCCTGTTAAAGGAATTACCACAATTTCTGCAACGAGATACGCCGTAGAAATCCAAGAACCTTCTTCTAGAGTTGCTCCTAAACTTGCTTGAATATCTTGCAGCGAAGCATTAGTTATTTGAATATCTAATACTGCCATAAATGCACCAAGCATACTGGCTAATACACCAATCCAAGTTTTTAGTGGGACACGTTCTGGTGGTGCTTGCTGACGAATTACACCTGTATTAGCCATAGTGTTTTTCCTATTTCAAAGTTAACTATTAAAAATCTTATTATGAAATCTTATCTTTCTCTCTGCGCCGCGAAATTAAAATATGAATACTATAGAAAAGCTCATTAGACCTCTTGCAAAAAAAAGTCCCTAACACCCCACCCCCAGCCCCTCCCCGCCTACGGGGAGGGGAGAATTTGACGTAAGTCAAAGGCGGGGTGGGGTTCTATGGGTAATTTAGCGGACATGGTATTACTTAACTTCCACAGCAATTTCCGCAGACATCCCAGGAGTAATCCGCGATTCGTACCCTTGAATACTCTTTTGGTCGAAAACTATTTTTACTGGGATGCGTTGGACAACTTTAGTAAAGTTACCTGTAGCGTTATCCGGTGGCAATAAAGCAAACTGAGCGCCGGAAGCTGGCGAAACACTGTCAACACGACCAATAAAGGTATGATGAGGGAAACTATCCAGCTTGATTTCTACTGGTTCTCCTGGCCGCATCTTTTCTAATTGGGTTTCTTTAAAGTTCGCAACTACCCAATAGTTGTTATCGACGATCGCCATTAATGGTGTTCCCGATTGGACTCGGTTGCCAACTTCCACGTTTTTCTTACCTATGCGTCCAGCACTGGGGGCGGTAACATTGGCATAAGATAGTTGCAATTGTGCGTCTTTGAGCGATGCTTCTGATTGCGCGATCGCCGCTTTTGCCGCATCGTATTGACTACGTTTTACTGTTGTATCTTGTCCGCCGGCGGTAGCTTGTTGCAATCCTCCCTTGGATGCTGCCAATTTAGCTTGGGCGTTGGTGACATTTTCTTGCGCTTGTGCTAGTTGAGACTGGGCTTTGGCGACACCAACTTTCGCGGAGGATAATTTGGCTTGGGCTTGTTCTACTCCCTGAATAGCGGCGTTTTTTTGTGCCGTAGCTACATCATAAGCTGCCTTAGCGCTATCTAACTGCTGACGAGCGATCGCACCTGTTTGATACAACTGGTTATAACGATTGTAATCTGTTTTAGCTTTTTCCAAATTCGCATTTGCTTGCGCTACCTGCGCTTGGGCCGCAGGAATCCCGGCTTGGGCTAGTCTGACTTCAGCTTGCGCCGCCGGTATCCCAGCTTGGGCTTCTTGTACTGCTGCTTGGGCTGTAGAAATTGCTGCTACTGCACCACTGACATCCCCCTGCGCCTGAGTTGTCTTACCAGTGGTGGTTTGTGAACTTAAAGCAATATTTGCTTGGGCGGCTTGCGCCTGACCACGCGCATTTTCTAGCGCAGCTGCTGCTTGTTGTACTTTACTTTGATAGTCCCGTGGATCTAACTCTACTAACAATTGTCCCGGTTGCACCAGTTGGTTATCATTCACAAGCACCTGACTTATAGTTCCGGGAATGCGGCTACTAATTTGGTGAATGTTTCCGGCTACCGTGGCGTTATCTGTTTCCTGGTGGGTGGAGGCATATTGCCAGTAGTGATAACCAAAAGTACCTGCCGCGATCGCACCCACAGCTAATGCTGCCAAAATTAAACCAGTCGGTTTTTTCAGCTTCGCTGGAACTTCTTTCTCGATCTCAGGAGTTACAACAGGCGCTTCTGCTGTTGCGGATGTCTTTGCTGTTACAGTTTCTAAAGTCTCTAAATCAGGAATCACTTGTTTTTCTAAAATTGGCATCTTGTGTCCGTTGCGTCCGTTCAAAGTATTAGCGCCCATGATTGTTAACTCCCTTGTTGTCCGTTGCATAATTTGATTGATACTCGTTTATTTAGAATGCGTAATATTTTCTGAAAAAAACTTTATTTCCTTAGTATGCGTAATATTATCTCAAAATAAATCTTCACAGTGCCTCACCCGGTCGGGTGATTATGGGATAATCTTTAGGAGAGATTAGCGATCGCGCGATTCAAGATTTGGGAAAACAGTTCCCGGTCAGCAAAGGAAATACCGTCCATCGCTTCATCACGCACGCCTGCGGCGATTGGCGGTAAGACAGCCTCTAGTTCCTTACCTGCATCCGTGAGCCAGATCCGCCAGATGCGGCGATCGTGGGTGTCGCGTTCTCGGCGCACCAAGCCGCGTTCTTCCATCCGATCTAATACGCCTGTTAAAGTCCCTCCCACTTGTTTGAGTTTGTCCCCAATACTAGAAGTAGGTAAACCATCTTCTTGCCAAAGACAGCACAGCACCAACCAGTGAAATGGCGTCAGTCCAAAGGGTTCTAGCCTCTCAGTAAACTTGCGACCAACGAGTTGCGAGAGTAATTTGATTCTGTAGCCCAAATTGTATGGTGCGAGATTTTGTTGCCACGACTCTAAAGCTGGGGACTGATTAGATGTAGAAACCATTTGCCATAATAGTTAGGGTGCGTACTATTATCTTACTTGGACTTATTAGATTTAGCAAGAGTGGCTTTCCATCTCTCTTAGGGAAGAACTTGAATCAACTGGTACTCTTTTCCTGTACCAATAATCCGGTGAGGGCGAGATAATTTCGGGGATTGCTCATTATAGATCAAAACATAGCCCAAAGCTGGTACTTGAGAAAGAGAAGCTACTGGTTGGGGGCGAGTATAAAAATAGAAATTAAGCAGTACTTTGGTTTTGGCGTCTATTTCCACAAAGTAGATAGGATGAGTTTGAATAATTGAGGCGATCGCGCTTTGTTGTAAAAAAGTTCTCAAAACCGGGTTATAGTCACTTAGTAGACCGATGCTACCCATCGTTGCCAAAGCTAGCCAACAGGGAATTAACCAACCTGCAATCCAGTAATCAGATGTGAGAAACTTTTTGCCAAAGTGGTAACGACTAATCCACACCACAGGCAAAATTAACCAACCCAAGCCCATAGACAAGCCAATAGTTGCATACTTGCGGATATCAGAACCGCCCCAAGTAAGAACGCCAATACTTGCTATTACCAGTAAAACACCTAAGCCACCAAAGCCATAACTGAGATTTCGAGGAAGATTCTTCTTTGCAAAAAGGTTTAATATATTTTTTTTCGCCTTTTGAGAAGGTAATTGTGGGGGAATTTCTATTTGGTAAATATTGCCTAGCCAGTTTAAACCTACAGATGCCAACCAAGCGATGAACGGATAAAGGCAAAGACTATAGTGAGGGAAACGAGTAGTAAAAATACTAAGTTCACAAAATAAGACAAGTGGAAAGCCAACTAATATTAACTGGTAGCGAACAATGGGACGGCGGAGAGTCAAAATTAAACCTAAAATCCCGAAAAAAGCCCAAGGAAATGCTATTAAAGGGATATTCCATATATAGAACAGGGGACCATTATTATAACGATCCTCAGAACCTAGCTGCACAACAAACTTGAACAACTCCTCAAAACTCTGATTTCCATAGCGCAGCCAGCTTAACCATAGCCAAACAGCAGTAGGTATTAAACCTATGAAAAAGCCTAAATATAAAATTGGGTTAGTAAGATGACGATGACGGCGATGTTCCCCAATTAAATAAGGGAATAAAGCTATAATTGGCAAAAAAATCATAAAGCTTCTGACTAAGAAGCCTAAACCTAAACTGAAACCAGCTAGAAAACTCCACAAATAGCGATATTTCGGATGTAATTCCGTTTTTATTAAAGACCAAATCGCTAAAAGTACCAAGAAAACCATCGGTACATCAGGTGTACTTAAGCGGCAGTATTGCAGCCAGAGAAATTCCACACTTAAGATTGCAGCAGCTAGCCAAGCTAATTTTTTCCCTAGCATAATTTTGCCGATTTCATACACAAGCCATAAGCTAAAAATGCCAGCAATCATGCTAGGAAGACGCGCACTAATATCACTGATACCAAAGAGCTTGTAAGAACTGGCAATTAACCAATAAGGGCCAGGGGTTTTATGATGTGGCTTTTCCCAAGGAGCTATCCAATCACCAGAATCAAACATCAGACGCGCACGCGATGCGTAAAGCCCTTCATCATGTGCCATTAGACTATTTTGCCCAGAATTAAATAGTAATAAGGGCAGTATCCAAACTAACAAACTAAAATAAGTAAATCGCAAAGTTTTTTAAGGGCGATCGTGAACCCAAATCTAAGTATAATCAAGTAGCACAAGCTAATAATTATATATTATCAACTTATGACTGATCAGAAAAGCGTTGCACAAGTTCTAGCTAAAATCTTGCATGGGCAAGCAACGGGTATGGAATTTAATCATTAGAGGATGTTTGAAAAGTATTTGGCTGTGATTTTAGGCACTTTGATCCCCCCTAACCCCCCTTAAAAAGGGGGGAACCGGAATCAAAGTCCCCCAATTTATCGGGGGATTTAGGGGGAGCTAAAATGTTTTGATACCGACAAGAGGACTTTTCAAACAACCTCTTAGACATCTCCGAAAAAGAATGTAGAGACGTCGCAGTGCGACGTCTCTACAAGGGTTCTGTGTAACGCATATTTAATTTCTGGAGATGTCTATTCGTAGGTTGGGTAGACAACATGAAACCCAACATGAAGTCTGAATATTTCCGAACCTCTTTTACGGTGAAATTTACTTAGTACTTGAAGATTGTACAATCAGAAAAATTGAAGAAAGCTTTTGATTTTCCTAATTAAGACGATTTATTCAGACATAGACGCAGACAATGCTAATTCCCCAATTACAAAAACTTTTAATAACACCTATTACTCAAAATAGCAGACAAAATCAATGTAGATTCACTATCATATTTTGGTACAGTCTAAGTCTAACTTTTGCTGTTGGTTATATTCTTATGGGGTTGCGACAAGCTTTCAGTAGTAAATATATAGTCAGCGACGATGCACGCGAATATATTTCTTGGATGTATCGTTACTTTAACCCAGATTTATTTCCTGGAGATTTAATCGCTGATTATTTTCAGTCGGTGACACCAATTGGATATGGTATTCTTTATAAAATAATTGCGGCTTTACATATCGATCTAACTTTCTTTAGCAAAATTTTTCCAATAGTACTGGGACTAATTACAACTAGCTATTGCTTTCTAGTCTGTATGGAGATATTACCAGTGCCAATGGTGGGGTTTATCGCATCTTTACTTTTAAATCAAAGTCTTTGTATGCATGATGACCTATTTTCGGCTACTCCTAGAGATTTTATTTATCCCCTATTTTTAGCTTTTATATATTATTTAATCCGGTCTTATGGTTTAGGTATATTAATTGTACTTGCACTCCAATGTTTAATATACCCTTTAATAGGTTTTGTGGATTTATTAATTTTAGCTCTGAGATTATTTCACTGGCAAAATGGGCAGATAACTATTTCTCAGAACCGAAAAGATTTTATTTTATTTGCAGCAGCGATGATGATTGCTGGTATTGTAATTTTACCTTATGCCATTCAATCATCACAATTTGGCCCGGCAATTACTGCTGCTGTGGCCAGAACTATGCCGGACTACTGGCATGGAGGAAGAGTCAGCTATTTTAGTGATAATATTATTAATTATTGGCTTTTTGGTAGAGATAGCGGTTTTCTTGCTTTAATTTCACCTCCTCAACTATTATTTGGTTTATTATTACCAATTATCTTGAAATTCCAGTCTAACTTTCTCCTTAGCAAGCAACTAAAGGATGAAGTCAAACTATTACTACAGGTAGTAGTAGCTAGTTTAATAATGTTTTTTACTGCCCATGCCTTAGCTTTTCAACTGCACTGGCCTAGCCGCTACACCCATCATACTTTTAAGATGGTACTTGCGATCGCAGCAGCAATCTCTATTACCTTGATTTTAGATGCTACACTTCAATGGTCGAGACAAAATGGGAGACAAATTTTAATCTTGGGGACTATTATGATCTTTGGTGCAGGACTCGTTTTGTATCCTAGCAGCTTCAGCTTAAAAGTTTTTCCTAAAACCCCTTATCTAGAGGGCAAAGTCCCAACATTATATAATTTTTTGCAAAAGCAACCGCAAAATATTGTCATAGCCTCTACTTCTGGGGAAGCAGATAACATACCTATCTTTACTCAAAGAACAATTTTGGTGGGGAAAGAATATGCTTTACCGATTCATACAAAATATTACGCTCAATTTCGCCAGAGGATGGTTGACCTTATTAATGCCCAATATACTGAAGATATTAACCAGATTAAAGAATTTATCCAAAAATACCACGTAACTTTTTGGCTATTAGAACGTTCTGCATTCATGCCAGAATATATAACTAAAAACACTTGGTTACAACAATATCAGCCAGCAGCACAACAAGCGAATGCAAAGTTACAGAAGGCTTTACCTGTGTTAGCAACATTAATGAACTCTTGTGCAGTTTTGGAGACGGATAATTTAGTCCTTCTCAAAACAGAATGTATCAAAACCCTAAGCAGGACTTGAACCTAATTCATAATTAAAAGAGATTTATGCAGTTAAGACCGAATCAACGCCTGAAATTAGACGACACAGACGATAAACTGTTCTATGCCTATCCCCGCTTTGTCACCCATGTAGATGAAGGATTTATTCAACAGCTAACAGATTTATATCGCGATCGCCTAAAACCCAACACCCGCATTTTTGATATGATGAGCAGTTGGGTGTCTCATCTGCCAGAAGAGATAGAGTTTGACCATGTGGAGGGACACGGACTCAACGCAGAGGAACTAGCACGAAATCCCCGCTTAAATCATTCTTTTGTGCAAAATATTAACGAAAATCCGCAGATACCTTTGCCAGATGAAGATTTTGATGCTGTTATCAATTGCGTATCTGTGCAGTATGTGCAATATCCAGAAGCAGTATTTTCCGAAATTTACCGCATCTTAAAACCCGGTGGTGTGGCAATTATCAGCTTTTCTAACCGGATGTTTTTTGAAAAGGCAATTCAAGCTTGGCGAGAGGCTTCAGAAGCAGAACGAGTGGAATTAGTCAAAGCCTACTTTGCTTCAGTTCCAGGATTTACAACCGCAGAAGTTATAGTTCATAAGTCAACATTACCGAATTTCTTACAGTGGTTGGGTGCAGCTGGAGGAGATCCGTTTTATGCCGTTATAGCTTACCGGAGTTAAGCCAAGTGGTACTTCACGCCCATTGCACAGGATTTAATTGATAGTAACGTTGCAGTTGCTCATAAAGTGCCGGATGTTTGGATAGCAATTGGTGCGGTTTCTCAAAGAATGTCTCAGTCGCAACGGCAAAAAATTCTGCGGGATTCGTTGCACCATAGCTATCCATTACCGTTTTTACACCTTGTAGAACATCATTACAAAGTTGCTGATATGCTTCTGTCATTACCTTCGCCCAAATAGGATAATCTGAATTGCGTTGCAGTATCGGAACTCCTTCAGCTTTACCATCTTCTTGATCCAACTGATGGGCGAATTCATGAAGCACAACGTTACGTCCATCCCTCCAGTTAGTGCTGTCTAGTTTCACCTGTTCCCAAGACACTACTAATTGGTCAGTTGTCCACGATTCACCCAGTCTTGCCACACGCGTTTCTTCAACAACATAATTTCCGATGGAAGTCGTTTCCTCAACAAAATAAGCGTTGGGATACACCAGAATTGAACGAAGTCTGGGGAAGTACTGCCCACGTTCATTTAGTAGGAGTAAACAGGCGATCGCCCCAAGGGTCAATTTCATTTCCTCCGTCACCTGTAACCCTCTACAGCCAATAAATTGCTTTTCTGCTAAGAACACTTGAATATGTCCCTTAAGTCGTCTGATTTCATCGGGAGAAAGACAGGGATAAATGGGAAGATTATTCTCAATAATGGCATTCCAAAGCGGAGGGAAAGGGCGATGTTTAAGACGGTTTCTTCGCCTTTTGACTAGAATGGGATTGACTAAAATTCCAGTGATAATTAGCCCAATGATGATAAAGAAAATTATTGTTTTAATCATTGACTTTTGAGCAGTTTATATATTTAATTCACTGGTATAGCAGTTTGCAGTTTAATGCAATATAGACCTAACCCCCAACCCCTTCCCTACAAGGGAAGGGGAGTAAGATTCAAAGCCTCTCTCCTAAAAGGAGAGAGGTTTGGAGAGAGGCCAAAGTCTAATTTACTGGCACACATCACCGCTATTGAATCAGAATTATACAAGATTGAACTTTGGTGGAAAGGCTTTTTTGAAGCCCTTGCTCAACTTTGTCAATCAGTTTGTCAAAAGCCTGTTGATCCGCTATCAGTTGTTCTTGAAGAACTTTCTCTAACTCAGGCTTTATTTGCTCACACATATCCTCGATTTTTTTGTCACCCAAAAAACTAGAACGAATCCAACTAGGTACATCCACATTTGTCTTGATTACTTCTTGAACGTTCTTGCGATTTAGCTCCATTCCTGCCGCCATAACTGAAGCCCCATATACTAGCGCAATCGGCCAGGTTAAATGTCCAGTTAGTATTAAAGTAATGATACTAGCCACAGTGCCTCCACCAATTATTACATTGACGATAAACGCTACTGTCTCAGCAATGATTGCATCTCCAATTCGTAGCTCTGGGTTAACAAAATTTGGGTCAATGCTATCCTCAAATCTTAAGCTGCTTCTAGGTATCTGAAACTTTCGACATATTGGATCGGTTTGTGCGGCTAAATCTGGTTGTATTTTATTGTTAAACCATAAAGCGCATTGATAATTAATTATCTGCACAGCGCGTTCGCTTTTGAGCCACTGTTCTGCGCGACTGATCAAAGATATTTCCAAATCTGCTAAAGTCCGTATTTTGTTTTTTTGCCAATCTTTTAAACCTGGTTTAACTGCATTGACAATCAAGCCATCTGTCAAAGGCTTAGTTAGTGATTCAATTAACTCCGGGATATGCCTCTCAATCAAACCTTTAAGCTGATTCGAGGTAAATAGTTTGTTGACTTCTTCTTTAAAAGCAGTAGCACGCAAATCCCATCTTCCTACTCGTGCTAAACCCATTGCAATGCAACGTTCCGGTTCCGGATCAGGGCGAAGCAGCGTTTCTGGTTCGGGAAACATTTCCTGACAAAGAAAGTGCGTAAACTTCATCCGAGATGCACCGCCAGTCATCAGCACAAGTTTCGGGACGATTCCAAGGTTTTCCAGCTTTTCTTTCGCCTCCATTAAAGAGTCGTGAAACGATCGCATCCAGCTATGAAGTTCTAGTTCAGGCAAGGGTTGATTTAAAATTTCCTCCATGATCACTTTATTAACTTGGGGAATAAAATAAATCTGTTCGTTGATCGACTCGAAGCCACGCGCAAAGGATTCAGGATCGCTGTATAGTTGTTCATTAGAAAAGTAATCTTCTTTAGCTTTGCGGCAAGCAAGTTCACAACGAGCTTGGTGATGCGGATATTCCTCAAATACTTTTTCGAGTAATGTTTTTTGCTCGTGGTTGGTGAGAGTACGGGCAAAAATAGCCTTGTCAATTAGGGATGCACCTAAAGTATTACTCCCGAAGTCTATCGGGATTTCTTCTAAGCTTTTAACCAGAGTAAAATCTGTGGTTGAAGAACCAATATCAACAATTAGCACCGATGCCAGAAGTTTGTCATACTCCAGCTTCCCGGCTTCCTTGGCTTGCATGAAAGCAGCCCGCGATTCCGGTACAACATTTAGTCGGGGAATGCCGGCTTCTTGAAGGATCTTTTGGTATTCGGAGCGATCGCTAACTGACCATCCTGAAGGGCAACCAATGTAAAAATAGCTACCTTCCCCACCTTCAAGTTGTTTACTTTCTTTCAAAAGGCGGTAGTAGGTTGCGACAAAAGTACTAATTGTTTCCCGATATTTGGGATCGTTGTTTGGTTTTTGCTTGAAAGTGATTGTCAGTTGGGTAACGCCAGCTTGAATTAATGCTTGTTCTCCGACAAGATAACCGAGTTTGGGATGCCAACCAAGAGCTGTAATTTGGTTCTTCTTGTTATTAACCTCTAGCATCTGGGGGGGTTCGATGCTTTCCACTATCGCTTTAGCTACAGCCGTTTCACCGTGTCCCAAATCAAAACCGATTGTTTCTAAAATTTCCATACCCTTATTGTCTATTATTCTCTAGAAGAGGAATATGTTGGCTCAATTACCCGACCGCGCCTAATTAAGCGATCGCCTTTCAACAAAGCCGGAGTTAGAGTTACATGATCTTTGGTATCGGGGTCGATACTTGGCTCAAAGTCAAAATACCCGCGATCGCTGTGAGGGTCATTTGCTCGGTAAATTTGAGCGTTAATTCCCTGAGACATTAAAATCTGTGGCAGAAGTTTGGCAAGTTCATAAGCCATTTGAGGTTTATCAAGTTTTGATGCGCCCATTAGCCTTTGCAGAAAATTCAATAGCTCTGGTAGTTCTTCTATTCCTAAGTCATCTTCATATTTATTCGATTCTTCTACTCTAGCTACTGCGAGGTCGATAGTGTTGAGAGCATCGCCAAGGTGATCTAGAAATACTTTGCTATCAACCCGGACAATAGGTTGAGGTAATTCCAATAGCTTTTCAGACATGGAATTTTGCTGGTTGTTTAAGTCGAGTTGAAGCACAACTTCTAGTCCTAGAAGTATAGAGGCTAATAAGATAGCCATCCATGCACCTGGGGTAGTTTTAGTTAAGGAGAATAACGAGCCTAAGATGCCTATATAAATTAGTCCCTGTAGCAGTTTCAAGATTAATCTGTTGGCAAAAAAATTTGTAGCTGGATTAGTAATTTGCCTTTGCTCTGTGGGAGCAACTTGAAGATAATTAGCCGCCGCGAGAGTGGCGATAGACTGCCGCAGTGTATCCAGGAAAAAGGAAGCCAGACGAACTTGAGCCAGATTCAGCTTTTCAATGTAAATTCTTTCGAGATGATCGAGTCGGTTCTGAACCAGCTTAACTATCTGCTCAATGTTGGTTGTGTTATCAATATCTGTCTGGAGTTGCTTGCGTTCTTCGCTAAAAAGTGAAGTGATTGTTTTCATTGCGTTGACTAAGACTTTAAGGTTACTAATAGGGGTGAAATGAGCAGACAAATGTTCATTTCACTCTCTAATCACATGATGACCGAATAATTCATAATTCATAATTAGGTTGATTGCAAATTACTACCCTAACAAAGGAGGAACAGAATGTTTATCTGTGTCATTGCAGATTACGGTACAGGAGATCCGGCATTTACAGAAGTCACACAACGTCTGCTGATGGCTTTACCCGATGCCCAAATTCATTTGCTTTCGGTTCCAGCATTCAGTACCTTGGCAACGGGATTTTGGATTGCCCAACTGGGACTTAATCCAGGGCCTGGCGATCGCTTAATTTATCATAACTGTGCCCCTCGTCAAGATGATCCCGAAGCCCGTCGGGACAATGAAGGTGAAGGACTAACTTATGCGCTTTTATCCAATGGTGTAAAAGTAGTGGGTGTGAATGCGGGCTACACCCTCTCCTTTATCAAAGACCATACAAAGGAGTTGCGAGTGGTCAACGTTTCTCGTGGGGGATCGCAGTTTCGTTCGCGGGATGTGTTTCCTCCGGCGGCGGCGGCGATTATCGGTAACGATTTTAGCCTTCTGGGAGATGACCTTTCTTGTGAGCAAATCCCAGATGTTCCACCAGATCGAATTGCCTGGATTGATGGCTACGGCAACATCAAAACAACGATTGCGGCGCATACAGTTAACTTCGAGCCTCAAACCAAGATCGTGATCCGAATTGGAGATGTGGTCAGTGATGCGGTGTATTCTGATGGCAGCTTCAAGGTGTCTGAAGGAACTTTAGCCTTTGCTCCTGGTAGTTCCGGTTGGTCAAGAGGCGATTCAGGAGAACCATTGCGCTTCCTAGAACTGTTTCTGCGAGGAGGGAGTGCTTGGGAGCGCTTTGGCCGTCCCCGTGTGAATCAGCAAGTAACTCAAATTGCGTGAACTACTGATAAAGCTTCTGATGCCCATCATAGTGCGGTCAGTCGCTTCTCTATGAGACGCTGCGCGTAGCTTACTGAAGTTATTGTTATCATTGCGTTGACTAAGACTTTAACGTTACCAATAGGGGTGAAATGAACACTTGTCTGCTCATTTCACCCTGTAATCACATGAGGACTGATGTAATTAACTCAAGTTGTGTGGTTTCTTCATCTTTTTACTGGAAAATTGCGCTCAATGTTATAAGAAATCTTGCATATAGTTGAGACATATTTCAGCGTATGTACGCTGGCTAGATAGCTTTAATATGACTAGTTTGTAATAAATAATATAGCATTAGCTACTTAAGCTAGTGAATAATGAAAATACTTAAATCTATTCTACTGATAAATGAATACTTTTTAATTGATAATTTATAACTTTTCATTTTCAACTATCAAATACTTTCCTACGAATCCTAATTTTTTGTTGAGTTGCAATTACCACGACTCCAGCTTCTAAATCTTGAACATAACTATCCAAAATCTCTTGCAATAGAGCTATTCTTTCTGAGCGGGGCAAATTTTCTAATCTTAAAACTCCACAATGTTGTCTTTCCTGTAGCCAAATTATTTGCTCAAAATCAGAGTCCGTCGTAATGATAATGCGTTTCTCTCTGACAGCCCAATCCAAAATCTCGCTATCACTCATTTTGCTATTAACATCACGTACACAAGCAACATCATGACCTAAATCTAGCAATAACCCCGATAAAGCTCCACTTGCATTTACATCCATTAAAAATTTCATAATTACGCTTTAGTCGCCCTTTCAAAAATATCCTCATTAGCTACAAGTCGATAAGCATAAAGCAACACTGCATGAATATCAGCCATTTCCAAATCTGGATAATCATCCAAAATTTCTTGCATCGCCACACCCTTAGACAAAAGCTCCAAAATCATCGCCACTGAAATCCTCAAACCTCGAATAATTGGCTTACCACCAAAAATATCGGGATTAAATGTAATTCTTGACAATAACGCCTCATTAGTAACTGACATGACAAATCCTCCATTTTTAATTATTAATTTTTAATCATCAATTATGAACCACATGATTAATAAACTCCTCATGCTCTGCCTCAGTCATAATTATTACTCTAAATAAATTAGTATCAAAAACCACGACGCAACGCATTACAACTCGTGAACCACATCATCATTTTCCAAATACTCAAACGGCTTCATCATAAGAAAAGACATCCAAAGAAATCGATCTAACCGGCTTATCTTCACCGTACAACATTACCCGAATTCGCTCAGTTGTCTCTCTGCTAAAAACCTCTTCCCCACAGCGAGAGCAAACAGTAGCCGGAATATTTTCAACTAAATGAAATTTTCCCTGAATATTAAAAACTTCACTGACATATTCTGTATGAGACTCTCCTGAACCACAAACATGACATTTAAACATTAGTGAATTCTCCTTCTATAATCAGTCCATTGCATAGGTTCTGGTTCATACAGTGTGATGATTTTAACTACATCAGATTCGATCCTTGAAACCTGAATATGTAAAGCTCGGTTTTTTTGGGTAAATCCCAAGATTAGACAACTAGGTGAATATTTATCGTCTGGATAATCTTCAATTACCTCCACGGTTACACTCGCTTCTCTGATCTCTGCTTCACTAATATTGCGCTCGATCGCTCTCTTAAAAGCATGGCGCGTAAATTCAAAATTTCCAGCCTGTAATTCATTTTGGATCTCCTGCAAAGATTTCATCAGATCATCAACTGCTCCAGATCCCTCAATTCCTCATCAAGCGCCGCAATTTCTCCCAAAATATCCTCAACACTCCGCAATTTTTACGGCTTATAAAACACCTTATTAAAATTAATCTCCACCCCCACCACATTTTCAAAATACTCAAACGGCTTGGTAATATATTTTGCCATAAATGCTGCGATCGCTGCCCGATTCGCCACCTCATCCCGAATCGTAATCCGTAATTGTAATATGCAGCACGTTTTAGCTCAAGGGTAAAAATCAGTATAAGCTCTAATAGCCTTGATATAAAATAGTTTACCTGTCAATAGTAGAGACGTTGCATTGCAACGTCTCTACAAACCGGAAAATCTCAGCAACAAGCTTAACTAAATAGGAAAGTTTAAGGAAATTTAGCGTGATTTCATTCCACGACTGTTACTGAAGCCCCTTCAATTGATGGAGGTATACCCGGTAACTCCAGACAATATCCAGCGCCATACACTGTCTTGATATAGCGGGGGTGACGGGGATCTGGTTCTAACTTGGTTCTCAAGTGGCGAATATGGACTCGAATCGTTTCAATGTCGTCATCGGGATCGTAGCCCCAAACTTCTTTGAGGATTTCGCTGGGGGAAACCGTTTGACCGTGGCGTTGCAGCAAGCAGTGAAGTAACTCAAATTCCAAATGAGTCAATTTCACCGTGTCATTGAACCATATTGCCTCAAATCTTTCGGGAACCAGAGTCAGTGAGCCATAGTTCAAAATCTCACTATGCTTTGCTGCTTGGGGTATGCGGTCAGTACGCCGCAAAAGTGCCCGTACCCGCGCCAGCATTTCTTCAAGTTCAAAAGGCTTGGTGAGGTAGTCATCTGCGCCAGCATTGAAGCCTTCCACCTTGTTCTGAGTTTGGCTCAAAGCCGTTAACATTAACACCGGAATCTCAGAGGTGCGATCGTCACGACGCAGGCGTTGACAAACGGTAAACCCATCTACCCTGGGCAACATCAAATCGAGCATGATCAAGTCTGGTTGTAGCTGGAGAGCCAGCGCTTGACCTTTAATGCCGTCTTCAGCTTGACTTACATCGTAACCAGCCATTTCTAAGTTGACGGCAACTAGTTCGGAAATCGCTGGATCATCGTCTATGACAAGAATCCTCGGCATTCTGAAAAAATTTTTACTACTTGATTAAGGATAAATAAGAACCTTTGTATAGATACAAAGATTTTTGAGTCGATTATGAAAAGGTTTTTAAATCTTACATAAATATTAAGATTAAATGACTATGAAATCAAGACTCAACTACACGAAATCTTATAGTCTATGATGTGTTATACTCCCCCCTACAATCCGTCTTGGTTTTTACAAAACGGTCTGATGATGACTGTATACACCGCTTTGTGGGGAAAACGTTACTGGGAAAGTACTATTCAATTACCAGAACCTTCTTATCACGAGAAAATCTTTGTTGGTGGCCAAGGTGTGCCAATTTTTGGCTTGGTTGCTATCCCTGAAAATGCTCATAGCACGATTATTGGTACTTATGGCATTACTGGAGAGTTAGAGACAGAATGGTTTTTGAGAGTGCTAGGACGTAAAGCCTACGCTCAAGGATACGCTGTGGTGTTATTTGATTGGCGTGCCCACGGCAAAACTGCCCAATTGTCGCCGACTCTAACTTCCGATGGACTGTATGAGGGGGAAGATTTTGTTCGCATCGCTGCTGCTGCTAAGGCAATGGGATGTCCAGAGAAATTTTGGTTTACAGGGTATTCTTTAGGAGGGCAATTGGCGCTATGGGCGGTAAAGGTCGCTCTTGAGGTGATTAGGGAGCATGGAGATTTAGGACTAGAAGATAGCGATATTGGCGGTAGTATGGTAGTTTGTCCGAGTTTGGATTCGGAGCGATCGCTATCTTATCTAGTTAGAAAGCCCTTCGGCAGATATTTGGAAGCAGGGATTGCACAGAATTTAAAAAAACTGGCATGGCGAATACATGATGCTCATCCTGGAAGCATTGACCCAGCAGCGATTGAACGGGCGAACAGTATTTGGGGTTTTGACAATGAGCTGGTAATTAACCGACTAGGTTTTTCTTCTGTAGAAGCATATTACCAAGCTAGTAGTGCTTTACAAATATTGCCGCAAATCTCGAAACCGACTTTGATTTTATATGCTGCTGATGATCCACTTTTTGACCCAGCGATCATACCAGAATTACAAGAAGCGTGCGATCGCAATCCCGTAATAGATTTGTTGCTCACTCAGTACGGTGGGCATGTTGGCTATTTGAGCAGCAAAGATTGCCAGCGCCAAGTACAAGACTCTGACCTGTGGTGGGCATGGAATCGGGTTTTACAATGGTTGGAACATCAGCGTAATTCGTAATTCGTAATTCGTAATTCGTAATTAAGATTCGTCAGATTAAATCTAATCGGGTATCCTTGGTACGTCTACAGCGTATACGGATCTAAACATGAGGGAGATAGAGAAATAAGAAGTGGGATACAACCAAATCCTAGTTTGATTGTATTCAAACTTTATGCCCTGCCCTATACCCTTGCCTACTAATAGCAGGGTGGTCTTCTGTCTATCAACATCCTTTAATTATGTTGATTTCTAATTTTTTTACGCCAATCAATTACTGGCTTTTCAAAACAGAAAAAACCTATTGCTGAAAGAAATGTAGAAAATAACAACATTAGCCAAATTGATTTTAAGTTCCAGTGTATCCCTAGTTTCTCAAACTCAAAAATAACCAAGTAATGAGATAAAAATAATCCGTAAGATAGATTGCCGAAAAAGTCATCTAAATATGTTCTTTTAATTTTTATTAATAAAGGTATAATCATAATTGCTAATATTAATCCTATCAATACTTCTCGATTATAGGGCAATATCAAACGGGGATATAAAAAAGTTGCTGCCAATAATAAACAGGAAAAAATTAATGTGTACTTGACTGGCTGATTTGTAGTAATATTGTTATTCTTATGTAAGAAACTACCACAAAGAAACATAAATATTGTTCCAAATATTAATCTATAACCAAAATAATCTGTGTTAATAATTCCTAAATAAGCGATAAAAAAAATGATGTATGATAATAAAAAAAAGACTTTTTGTAATTTATATATTAATAAAAATGGAATTAAGATATAAAAACATCCTTCAAGACCCAGCGACCATGCAGGTGGAATAATCATGAATTTGTCTCCTACCCAAGGAATCATATAAAATCCCATAGGTATTATCAAAATATTTTGTAATAATCCAATTTCTGTAGGTTTACTAAGAAAATGCGAGTTAAATCCAAAGATAGAATAAATAATTAAAACTGCTATTGTGTTAAATAAATACTGCGGATAAATTCTCAAAATCCTATCGAGATAGAACCAAACAATTTTTCTAGGAGCAAAATAATTTTTAGATATCAAGGCTGTCATTACATATCCACTTATAACCAAGAATGATATTACTGCTATCACTCCGGGGTTTAAGGTGTTTATAAGTACTCCTGTATGACTTATGGCAACAAAGATTGATAACAGGAAACGATATATTCCCATTAGATATCTCCAAAACTAAAATTACCTAGTGTTATTCTAGTATAATTAAGGAATAATTCTTTTATAACATGAGTAAATTATTCAAGTAGATGGAAAAAGACACAAAAGCCACCAAGTATTTGATCTGACTGGAGTAGGAATAATTTAAAGAATTATTAACTAAAACTGATGAACTATATCCCGGATTTCTCACAAGAGAAAAAAAACACATGGATTAGCCAGACTTAGGATAAATTAATTGATATATTATTAAATTACCCGCCTTTGTCGAGTTCCGCAATTAGTGTTAATCCTGCATCCGATGTTACAGGCTTACCCTTGAAATTAACTATAACTGGACATGACTCTACTTGTCCAAATACGAACTGTTCCGGTATACAATGATTTTTATTTAGGGTCATGCTTGAAACTGCTGGGATTGTTTTGCAATATAGATTTTGGCAGTTTTTGACCCTTCTTTTCTCTGGCTTTATGAGAAATCCGGGATATGAGCAAAAAGAATCATATTAAAAACGTGTCCCGAATTATAATGTCAACACCAATAAAAACCTAATCAAAGTTAATCTCACACCAAATTCAAAATTTAATTACGAATTACGAATTACGAATTATTATGAATCTCTGGCTAACTGCACCGACAGATTTAATTTTATTACCGGATGAGATTCATGTCTGGCGCATAGACCTTGACCAATCAGAATCAAATTTGCAAAATTTAGCAGCAACTCTTTCTAGTGACGAAACGGCTCGTGCTGAACGGTTCTATTTCCAGGAACATCGGCAACGTTTCATCGCTGGTCGCGGTATTCTCCGAACTATATTAGGTTGCTATTTGAGTATCCAGCCGTCACAAGTTGAGTTTAATTATCAACACCGTGGTAAACCAGTATTAGCAGATAAATTTGCTGATAGTGGATTGGCGTTTAACTTGTCTCATTCCCAAGGGTTGGGTTTGTGTGCGGTGAATTGTACTCGCCAAATTGGTGTAGACCTAGAATATATTCGCCCGATGTCTGATTTAGAAACTCTTGCCAAACGGTTTTTTTTACCGAGAGAATATGAGATGTTGCGATCGCTATCTCCCAACCAACAGCAAGAGATATTTTTCCGTTACTGGACTTGTAAGGAAGCTTATTTAAAAGCAACTGGAGATGGACTATCCCAGTTAGAGCAAGTTGAAGTATCGTTGACTCCCACAGAACCAGCCAAGTTACAGATAGCTGAAGACTGGAGTCTTTTTGAACTAGTACCTGCTAACAATTATGTTGCTGCTGTTGCGGTGACGAATTTTGGCTGGCACTTAAAATGTTGGCAGTATTAATCCTAGCCATTAGTCATTTTTCCCCAATGCCCAATGCCCCATGCCCCATGCCCCCTACTTATCTTCCTGCATATTTCTCACAAATTTTGTCACCAGGTTTCTAGGTACAAATCTGACGATTTTCGCCAGTAGTTTATTGATAAAACCAGGAATAACAATGGTTTGACCTTTCATTAAGGCGCGAAAACCAATTTCGGCTACTGTTTGTGCATCCATCATCTTCTTGCCCTTGACTAACTTAGAGTCAGCCATTCCTGTTCTTTCATGAAAGGCAGATGCGGTTGAGCCTGGGCAAAGAACTGTCACAGTCACACCTGTACCTTCTAATTCATTAGCGATCGCTTCTGAAAAAGATAAGATATAGGCTTTAGTAGCAAAATAAACCGCCATTAAAGGGCCTGGTTGAAAGGCAGCAGCCGAGGCGACGTTTAATATTTTTCCCTCACCTTGCTTTACCATGTCCTTCACGAATAGCTTAGTTAAATGGGTGAGACACACCAAATTTACCTGTAGCATTTCCAATTCAGCAGCTAGGTCTGTTTCGTGAAATAATCCATAGATACCAAATCCAGCATTATTTACCAGCACATCAACCTTAATATTGGCGAGTTGCAATTCTGTGAAAATTTCTTCAGGAGCTGTTGATATAGATAGATCCTTAACAATAGTTGTAACAACATTTCCAAATTCTTCTTGGAATTTAACTGCAATTTCTACAAGCTTTATCCCGTTTCTGTCTACTAAGACAAGATTGTAATCATGAGCAGCAAAAATACATGCTAATTCGTAGCCAATTCCACCGGCTGCCCCAGTAATAAGAGCAGTTTTTTTACTCTGTCCTTGATGTGTTGTGTTCATGTAAAAAGGTTAGTGAATTCAAGTTGGTGAAGCTGCATTGGATTTACAGTGATTCTCGCTCTACAATTAAGTATGCGTAATATCTGAAACGACGAGAAATGTCTTGAGTTTATAACCCTTTCAAATGCTTGTGTGGTGCTCCGGCGTAGCCCACCGTAGGTCTTACCCTGAGCCAGTCGTTGGCGTAGCCTCTCGTAGAGAAGGGCATCGCCTTCAGCTTGCTATAGCAGTACAAACGTAAATTTAGGACTTATGCATCGTCAAACTTGAGAATCCAGAAAATTTGGTTATGTCCCACTGCTAGCGATCGCTCTATTTACACGTATTTGATTACTCAGAAGAGTGGGTAAAATCAAACTTTTATGGCTGACACTAACCATTGTATACTCAATTGTTTATGTCAAGGTGTAAGTTCTAAAAATTTATATTTGTGAGCATCAAAAAACAGGACAATTAGATTGCCTCTGTTGGTGTATGATTTGTTAGCTGGCATCTTAAATGTTGGCTATTAAGTAGTACCGAGTCCTAAAAAACATCGATTAAACAAAATGTTTGGTAGGGGAGCCAGTGCGTTGCGGTGTTAGCGTAGCGTTAGCGAGTCCGCGTACTCTTACAGAGAAGCAAGCTACGCTTTTAGCGTCTCGTAGAGAGCGTCACCCGAAGGGAGGTTCCCGACACTCGATGAGTCGCTAATGCTTCGCTATCTGTTGTAGCAACTGGCATTGTGTTACAGAAGCTGTAACACACCCTACGCAAGTTGTGACTTCCTAAGCGATATTCAAGAAACCAGTTTGAATCAAGTAGGCGGTATAAGTCATAAACAATTGAGAGTCAATAGGAGGACAAACAATAGAACTACCTGCTAGTGCAATCAGCGTATCTTCGCAGCTAATATGGGGTCTTCTAGCTTGTAAATACAAATCAGGAATAGTCACTTGTTGATCAGACCAACGCTCTAGTAAAAAGGGTCGCAGAGTATATAAAGGGTTATCCACAGAAGACACATTATTGATTAACTCAGCTTGCCATTTGTCATAGGGAATCATGTCAACTGAATAACCAAAAGAGCGTATCCACTCAACTAGCATTTTCAAAGCAGCAGGTTGGGGATGTTGTAAATTGAAAGCCTTACCTATGGATTCTGTTTGGCGTGATAGATAAACAATGGCTTTACTTACATAGTCCACAGGAGACATATCCAACATATAATCTACATCAGGGAAACTTCCCATTTGTAGACAGCCCTTGGTCATCAAATTGATAAAGTCATGTGTGTTACAAATCCCTGTTTTGCTATCACCTGAAATCAGTGGTGGTCTATAGATAGTTACAGGTAGTCCTCGGTCACGGGCAATTTTGACTAACTTTTCAGCTACCCATTTAGTTTGAGAGTAACCAAGATAAATACCTTCCCAATGATTGAATTCATCCTGTTCTTTGACAACCTTGCCAGCATAAGCAGATGATTCAAAAATAGCGACACTAGAAACGTAATGTACAGGCTTAACTTTAACTTGACATGCCAATCTCAAAACTTCTTGAGTTCCTAAAACATTGGCTGCCTTGAGTGCGGAGTAGGGAAAAACATAATTCAACAAAGCACCACTATGATATATAGTATCAATATTGGCAGCTAACATTTGAAACTGTTCAGAGCCAACACCTAACAATGGCTGAGATAAATCGCCGACAATCGGAATAATTCTGGAGTTAAATTGCTCCTGCCAAATTGCATACTGTTGCAGATTATTTTGCAGTTTAGTTTTGCCTTCTTCGGCATTAGCAGCACGCACTAAACAATAAATATCCGCATTAGTTTCCTGTAGCAATTCCCGGATGACAAAAGCTCCTAAAAAGCCTGTTCCTCCAGTTAAAAAGATGTTTTTCGGTTCACCTACAGACAGATTAGATGCAGCACCAGGATGGATTGTAGGGTCAAGAACAGCCTCAGCACCTAAATCTAGAACAGAGGGGGCAGCGTTGGCATTAGAAGATGTCACCCCTGTCTTTTGAATCGGTGAATCTTCTTGCACTTCTTCAGCTAAACGCTGTGAAAGAGCTTCAATATTTGGGTAGTGCCACAGAAGCAACGGAGATGGTTGAAATCCTAGTAATTTTTCTAATTTGCTTACTAGAATCATTGCTTGGGCTGAATCCAAACCATAGTTTTCTAAATGCTCTTTGACATCTATTTCATCAGTTGATATTTTTAGCAACTCAGCTAAGTTAGATATCAAAAATACTTGAATATCGCCTGCGGTGAAAGACTGTTTTATAGTCATTTTCAAATCTCCAACAATGTAGAACGAATAGGGTGATACTGACTGTAATAATCAGAAGCTTGCAGTCCTTGAATTTTCAAATTTTGGACACGATACAAAAAGGCTGCACCAGTCATAATTTGATTAGCAACATCAACTACCCGACGATTATCTGCTTCAGAGAGGTAGGAACCTCGTACCCAGTCATTGAAACCGCCCATAGCCGGGCCACACCAAATTTGATAATCGACTTCTCTACCTTTTTCACCAGAACTAGACCACCGAGAAGATAATCCTAGATACCAGCGGAAAATCAACGCCATTTTGAGTTTAGGATTATTAACTGCTTTACCCAATTTCTCAGGATTCTTTTGGGACAAATAAGCCGCAGTTCCTTCCCATACTTCGGCAATAGTTTTGCGAAAAACTTGTTTTTCTAATTTCTCTCTTTCTGCCAAAGGAATCTCTTCAATGGAATCATAAGCACGATAGAGTTCAAATAATTTCTGCGCTCGCATGGGGAACATCGTACCCCGTTTGAGAACTTGTAGTTTGACTCCCATTTCAAACATATCTGCTGCTGGAGCCATCATCATATCAGCCATTTCTGCTTGAGATAGTAGCTTTTTGGTATGTTCACAAGCCCCAGATTCAACGCATGACTGATTAATTGAGCCGGTCATTATATAAGCAGCACCCATCATAAAGGCTGCTAATGCTGATTGTGGTGTACCAATTCCCCCTGCTACTCCGATTCTAATCGGTATTTGGTAATGATATTGTGCTTGAATTTCATCCCGCAAGGCAATAATAGAAGGCAACAAACAAACCAAGGGACGGTTATCTGTATGACCTCCAGAATCAGCTTCAACGGTAATATCATCAGCCATCGGAACTTTGGCTGCAAGGGTTGCTTGTAACTCAGTAATTAATCCTTGTTCCAGAAGTTCTTTGATAATTCTGGCTGGTGCTGGTTGCAGAAATTTAGTAGCAACTTCTCGGCGAGAAATTTTGGCAATGACTTTATTTTTGATTTCAATTTGATTGGCGTTATTCAACCCCAATCCAGCAACACGGTAATAAACAATGTTGGGAGTCAAGTCGAGAAATGCTGATGCTTCTACTGTTCTCACTTGATATTTGAGGTATAAATCTACAGCCCGGCGTTCAATCGCAGGTTCGTTAGGACTGTGAATTAAATTAAATGCATAAGGCCCTTGAGGTAAAGCTTCTTGAATACGGTTTATGGCTGTTTCCAAACGGTCTGGAGTTAAACCACCTGCACCAAAGGAACTCAAAATTTGCTCTTTTCCGAGTGCAATGACCATTTCTTCGGAAGCAATTCCACCAGCCATTGCGCCAGTTACGTAGGCATATTTCACTCCATGAGAGGAGAGAAAATTCGGATCTCCAAATTGTTGAATACGGATAGGTGCTGCAAATGTTAACAGTTCTACTTGGGCTGTTGTGCCATTATCACCAGGGGATAAATACCCCTCATTTGTGACACCGATTTTTCCGGCAATTTTTACGATGTAGCAGGGTTTATCTAATACCATCAATTTATTTTTGATGGTTTGTTGCTCAAAAGATACAGTTTCTAAAGAACCTTTCCAAACCTGGTTTTTATTATAAGACCAGGCGGAGAAATTAAGACCATTATCGTGTTTACTTAGTACCGTATCTACGGTTGTCACGGCAGTTATCCCTCGGATTATAAGTAATGGATGATAAAAGCTGAAGGGTGTAGACTCTGTTAACGTAGACGCTTCGGCTTGCCGCAGAGGGCACAGAGTAAGGGAGTAATACCAATTCTCTAGGAAAATGCATTTAATCTTTTTTAAACGAACCGCATACTCCTACGGAGAAGCAAGCTACACGCAGCGTCTCGTAGAGATCAGTTAAGCAGTTTTTGAGTGCAAGTTGAGAGAGAATTGGTATGATTTATTAGGATTCGTCGTTAAGCAAGTTTTGGGCGCAAGTTAGTTGCAATTGAATGATTTCGCTCATTTGTTGACTGTAATCTTGTCTAGCTTGTAAAAAAGCTGTGTGCGCTTTGGTTATCTTTGAATTATTCACATTGAGCTTTTGATACTGGGTCTTATTTAAATCGAACATGCTGATGATGCTACTAATTTTTTGAGTGATGACAGGTGGCGAAGAAAGAGGAATTGGCTGTCTAATTGCGCTTGACTCAGAAGATTGTAATTGTTCTTTCGTTTCAAAACCGTTATCAATGATATTTTTCGGCTTTACTTCTTCTGGCTGAGGCAAAATGTTAGGGGAGTAATTTTCTTCTTGGATTATCTGGTTGGAAGTCTTAAGAGAATCTGCGATTTCAGATTTTTGAAGATTAGGTATGTTTGGATGCTGTTTTTTAAAGCGATCGCTCTTAAGATCCCCAGCGAAATCTTCAACAAGTTTGCGATTTTCGTTGCTCAATATAGTAGCAGCAATTGATTTTCCACCCAAGGTAACTGTTCTCAATGTTGCTTTATTTTGATTAGGGGTTTCTTGAGCTTTGCTATATAACGGTGATAAATCCACGTTCACCTGATGACTGAGTAGTTTTGCTAATGCTTTGACCATTGAAGCATGGTCATCCATCCCTCTACGATTTAGAGAGACTGTCATGTGTTCTTTATCGCCGAGGATTTTATCAATCCATCGTGAACACACACTACCAGCACCTGCTTCTAAAAATATTCGCACACCATCACCGTAGACACGATTAACTAATCGTGGAAAATCAAGTTCTTGGCACAATCCTTTGGCGATATTGTGCGCGATGGTATCGCTATCAAGTGTAATCGGTTGATAATCGGCAGCAGAATAAAACACAATACCGGGAAGATTTTGGGATGGTAACGTGTTTACCTTCTTGATTTCCTCGTACTGCGATCGCATCGCTTCACAATGGATCACATGGTCGAAGGGAGCGGGAAAAGCGTTGCAACCTAATGTTGTAATCACTCGCTTACAGGCTGCATCATCACCAGCAATTAATACTTCTTCTGGCGTGTTGATTTGAGTTAAGTAGACGTGATTCTCATGTTTGAGACATTCTCTAACTTGGGATGGACTAGCCATGAGAACATAGGTATTCCAAAAATTGTTGTTTTGTGAATTTGGTGAATCTGTTAATCCCCAATATTCACGCACAGCATTTTTCGGGCCAGATAACTTATCGCCAAATAAAGGTGATGAGTTTAAGGTGTTACTTCCGCCTTCAAAATCACTCCAAACTCCTTGGGCAACCATCATACTAGTTTCACCCAAACTATACCCAAAAACGGATTTCGGCTTGACTTGAAAATCATCTCTAAAAATTGCCGTCATGTATCTAGCAAAGGCAATTTCACTTTCAAACATTGCCAGTGAATCATCTAGCAATTGCTTTTCGAGAGTTTCTAGTTGCCTGGTTGTCAATTTAGGTAAACTTCTGGGATAAACTAACTTTTCAACATCGGCAGCCCGGTTGTAAAGATTATTACTTTTTAAGTCCTCGAAGACTTTCGGAAATAACCGGAAGACACTGCGACCAATGCCAATATAAGAATTGACTGCTGCGGGATAAACATAAGCAACTGCTCCAGTTTTACCCAATGGTTTTGCGGTGAAATAACTACCTAGTGGTGTTTGCCAATCTGTGCCGTTTTCAAAGGCATTGTTTACACCTTTGCGGGCAGATTCAATTTCTTTGAGTAAATCTTTTTGGTTACGTCCTGTGATTGATAAGACGTATTTTGCATTAGATTGCTGTTCAAAATTAGCGAATGTTTCGCTGGCGGTAGCTGATAAAGAGGAACTAGCTTCAATGGATTTTTGGAGATTGTTAAGTAAATCTGGTATCGTGGAGCGATCGCTAACTGCTATAGGAAACAGATGAAAAGGCATTTGTTGCAAATATCTGTTGTCGCGCTCCTCTTGGCTGGGTTCTTCCGATAAGATTAAATGGGCGTAACTGCCATCTATACCCATGCTATTAATTGCTGCTACTCTGCGTGTGCCGCCTTTATCGACAAACCAAGGTCTTGATTCCATTGCCACATAGAAGGGGCTACCTTCCCATACTTGCGGTGTTTTGACACCAGACCATTTGGGTGTGGCGGGAATATACCTGTAATAAAGACAGAGAGCGGTTTTGATTAAGCTAGCGATTCCTGATGCTGTATAGGTGTGGCCGATATTGGCTTTGACGCTGCCCAATGCACAATGCAGACCATTACCCACTTTCGGATAAGCTTGCAATAAACCTGTGATTTCGGCTTCATCCTGCTGGGAAACGCCACTACCGAAGACTTCTACATAGTTAACCTGTGTGGGTTGAATCTCCGCCATCTGGAAGGCTTGTTTGCAGACATCACTGATAGCTGAGGCATCAGGTTTTACCAGAGCGTTACTCAAAGTAGAATTACCTTGTGCGAAACTCATGGCATCAATTACTGCATAGATGCGTTCGTTGTCTTCCTTAGCAGCTTCGTAGCGCTTGAGGACAACTGCACCGGCACCTTCACCAACCGTCCAGCCATTAGCTTGTTGGTCAAAACTCAACGTATTGACACCCGTATTAATTGGTGCAAATTGGTTGCGGAACAAGACATTTTCTACACCACCGGCTAAATCTACGGCACCCACAACGACTGCATCAACTTCTCCCGTAGCGAGTAGCATTTGTGCAACTTCCAACGCTTTGAGGGCAGAATTTTCGCCAGCGCTGATGGTGAATGCCGGGCCAGTGAAATTCCATAAAGCAGAAATCCGACTTGCCATGATGTTGGCAATGTGACTCACATATTCGCCGATTTCTACTGGTTGGTGAATGCTATCTTTAACAATGGTTTCCAGTTGCGCTAACTGTTCAGCAGGTAAAGAAATTCCTTGGTTGAGTAAGGCGTCCTTAACTTGCCAAGATAGATTCCATCTTTGCTGTAGCTGATGCACAGAGAATTCTGTCTCGGCGGCAACAATCACAGCCACATTGCCACCCTCCTGTAGTTTCGCATCTTTGACGGCGCGATCGCTAACCTTCAAAAGCAATAATTGTTGTGGATTTAACTTCTCTATTTCATTCGGTGGGATTTTGCATGATAAAGTATCGATTTCAAAATCTTTGATATATGCCCCAACTGGTGCTTTACCATCTGCTAAACCGTACTCTTTCAGGACATTTTCTTGGTTTTCTATACCATGCCATCTTTGAGGCGGTAGGGAAGTAAAATGCTGTGTTCCATCATAAATACTGCGTTCAAAAGCATCTAAACCGTTGCAGTTACCAAAAAAGGCATCCATGCCGACAATGGCGACTTTTACAGGTGGAACAGGTGCAGTTGATTCAACTGGTTGTGTTGTAGTTCCTTGTTCTAAAATCAGATGAGAATTAGTGCCGCCAAAACCAAAAGCGCTAATAGCCGCCCGTTTAATTGGTGCGTTATTATTCGGCCATGCCGTAGCTGTTCTAACAATTTTGTCGGCGGAAATTGTACTTTTTTCTGATGTTAAAGGTTCAGAAACATTCATGGTTGGTGGAATTATACCATGCGACATACTCAAAATCACCTTAGTCAAGCCAACCATGCCAGCAGCAGTTAACAAGTGACCAGTATTTGCCTTAGCAGAACCTACCAGAGGCGCAGCTTGATTTTGACCAAAGAATGTTTCTATGGAGTTGAATTCGGTTGTATCTCCTAGCAATGTGCCTGTGGCGTGACACTCTAAATAATCGATGGTTTTGGGACTAAATTTCGCCTCATTATAGGCTCGTTCAAAAGCTAAGATTTGTCCTTTAGGATTAGGACTTAATAAATGTTTACCTTTGCCATCATTTGAGAGTCCATTACCGCAGATAGTAGCGAGAATATTATCGCCATCTCTAACGGCATCAGAATATCTCTTCAGCATCACCATTCCAACACCATCGGCAGGAATTAGCCCTCTAGAGGATTTGTCTAAGGGGCGGCTGATGCCGTTTTCTGCATATCCTTGAACACCAGAAAATAACATCCGCACGAAGAGGGAATCTGCACAACTGATGGCTCCAGCTAACATGACATCAGCTTTATGTGACCATAAGTAATGAGATGCTAGTTTAATAGCATAAAATGATGACGAACAAGCAGCATCTAGACATAAATTAATCTGGGATAGACATAGAGCTTGAGCAATAATAGATGCTGGTAAACCAGATATCAGAGCATTGTACAAAGATGCTTTAGTTGCAGTTGGGAGAGCAGCTAAATCAAAATCTTCATACTGTAAAAGTTCTCTGACAGCAGGTGCGATCGCTTGCTGGTAAATTGGAGAGAATAGCTGATTAGATAATTTTGTCGGGAATGACAAATTACCTAAAATTACACCGCATTTTGCCAGAACAGTTTGATTACCCCAATAACCACTGTTTACAATTGCTTGTTTAGCGGCATACAATGACCATTTGAAGGTGTTATCTAAACCAGCAACAAATTCTGAGGGTAGATTGTATTCACTAGGATTAAACTGAAAGTTGCGGATGTATCCGCCTTTGAGGGAATAAGTTTTGTCTGGTGTACCTTTAACTGGATTGTGAAAGATTGTCGGATCTACTCCGATTTCTTCGACGGTTGCAGAGGATGTCGAATCTTTTTGAGCAATAATATTTTGCCAGTATTCTTCAGGGTTTTTAGCATCGGGGAATAGGCATGATAATGCGATGATGGCTATTTTTTCCACGATTTATATGCTCCGAGTTTGGGTATTTAGCAAGAGATAATTAAAAGGCAGGATTTACGCTGTTCCCCAAACTTTGAAGTGGCAAGTTATAGCAGTCCTAAGATTAAGCTAGCTTTCAGAGTTTGTAGTAAGCACTTTAGTGCTTATATAAGAAGGACTAAAGTCCTTACTACGAACTTTAAACTTAAGAGATTACTAACTTCTGAGCATTTTCATTGACCAAATGATGGCGTGAGCGCCGAGCATTCGTGAATAGATTTTACCTTGGCGATCGTGTATGATGAAGTTTGCGATCGCACTACTTGGTGTCTTAGATATCACTTCACAAGAAACGTAAAATGTTTCGTTATGTGGTATCATGGCAAATTGTTCAAATTTTTCGACTTTTCCAGGTAAACAACCTTCTTCATGAAAGTGTTGTGTCCAAACCCATAAGGCGTGCATACTCAAGTCTGTTGTGTAAGGATTTACCCATTGGACAGGGAATTGTCCTTGTTGCTGGGCGGTGAGTTCTGGCCACAGACATTCTGTAGTGATTTTTTCAGGACTGATGTTTAAAACTCTTTTGATTTCTTGAAAAGCCGGGCCATGAAATAATCTAGCTCCCCCATTTTGGTAAAAAGCTTTTCCGGTAGCGGTGATGATATTATCTTGTTCGAGATTGAGAGATTCATAGATGGGTGCATCTGGGATTTCACGCTGGAGATTTAGTTGAGCGCTAAAATGAAAATGAGTTTTTCCTTCTGGGTTTTTACTTGAAATTTTGGCTTTTAGTTCGATTCTTTCAAGATTAACTTTGGAAATTTCTTCTATTTCTAAAATATGTTCCTTCGCTAATGTTTCATTGAAAGTAATCCCCTTCAAAACCTTGAAATCTTGGTAATAAAACAACCGATAACCGGGATATAATTGTTCACAAGCATTGATAATCCAGGTCATTGCACAAGTTGCTGGTAAAACTGGAGAACCAGCAATAGTATGATCGTGTAAAAATGGATTAGCCTCCAATGTCATTTGGCGACGAATACGATAAGTTCGTAGTTCTGAATCTAGTTCTGTCGCCATTGGAACTAGTGGACTACCAATAACAACTTGTGCGGTTGCATGATTAGTATTATCCATTTCTTTAACGAGCATTTGTGCCCCGACTGCAATCGGAATTATTTCAATTTTTCGCTCTTGAAAAATCTTCTTTAATTCTGCTGTCACCATTCCACTATCCCAAGCGCCCCAGTTGATAGCGACTACATGACATGAGGGATAACTTTGCTTAAATATATGGGCTGATTTGTTCAGAATTTCATTTGCGATCGCATAATCAGATTGTCCAGGATTTCCGTAAAATCCTGTTACTGAAGAAAACAAAACTAAATGCTGAAGTTGATTAGGATTAACGCAAGCCAACAGGTTTTCTAAACCTTGAACTTTGGCGGTGTAAACTTTTTCAAAATCTTGTTCTGTTTTCTTTTCAATTAACTTATCAGCCAAGTTTCCCGCACCGTGGATGATTCCGGTAATTGGGCCGAGATGTTGCACAGCATTGGCAAGTTTTTCTTGTAAAGCTGGCGTATCTGTAACATCGACGCTGATATATTCGGCTTTCGCTCCGGTTTTTTCAATTGCGGCTAGAGTCTTTTTAATTTCGCGGCTGGAGGTAATTTTGTTATAGATTTTTTGCACATTCATGGGTGTGGGCTTCTCTCCTTGGGAAAGAAGATTTTCCATGATGCATTTTTTCAATGCGGATTCATCAGAATTTTGAGCAAAATCTGGCTCGGTTTCTAATAGTTCGGAGCGACCGAGGAGGATGAATTTGCAGGGTTGCTGTTGGGCTAATCTGATAGTACACTCAGCCGTAATCCCTTTTGCACCGCCGCTCACGACAAAGACAGATGATGGACTAAGCTGGGCTGTTTGTGTCATAAATCCTCTGATATTAATTCGTAATTAATAGATGCTCTAGAAAGCTGGTTACAAGTTGTTTCCTATCTCTTTCTCTGTGTCCTCTGCGGTTTTTTTTAACGAACCACAGAGACGCAGAGAGCGCAGAGAGAAGAGATGAAGGGATTTTTAATCGGCGATAATGGTAACTCGCCCTTGTGAGCCGTAACCAACTTCACTAATATAAAGGTTGGGGTCGTGAAGCTCGGCGATGATGTTTTGTACTGACTGTTTGGCGTCAAGTCTGGGACTTAGATCGATCGCACGAGTAAACACTTTTGGCCATTCCCATCTTAGAGTTTTGGTTAATCCAAATAAACCAGCGCCGATCGCACCAAAGTTGACTTTGTACTCTAAGCCGAAAGCGCCATCAAGGTGAGCAACTGTGCAGAAACAACTACGTCCATGACGCGCGGCTTCGTTGAGGGAGGGTTTGAGGTGTTTCGCCATCAAAAATACGTGCTTGACGATCGCCTTTTCTTCTTCGTTGTAAGAAATACTCCCGGTGTGATTTGCTACAAACATCGGATGTAGATGGATAAAAGCCCCAATCGCTCCGCAGTGAGATGCGATCGCTTGCAATTGTTGTTGAAGATGTTCTTCACTCAAGTTTGCTAAGGTGACGCGGGTTACTCCTGTGGGTAAGGGCGCTTGCTGGGCGATCAGCGATTGGGGGAAGCTGACAACTACTACTTTCCAGCCTTTCTCGATTAGGGATTCAGCTAATTTATAAGTGGTGAGGGAACCATCATCGGTGATTAAACCGATGTGTCCCTCTGGTAAGGTGAAATCCAAATAATCGGGCTGTGGTAGGCTTCTGAGTTTGACGGGATGACGCTGGATATTATGCTCTAATTCCGGTGGCTGTTGGACAAACTCAGGTTCAGACTTTTTTTTTTCACCTCCAGCTAACTGCTGTAGGTAATCGACTATTTGACCGATGGTGCGGAGTTCTCCGAGTTCTTCAATGTTTGGCTTAGGTAAGTTGGGGTACATTTCTTGCATCGCCCCTAGTATTTCTACCCGTTTGATCGAGTCAATCCCTAAGTCGGCTTCCATGTCCATTTCTAGTTCCAGCATCTCCACTGGATAGCCAGTTTTATCACTGGTGATGGCTAGCAGGGTTTCACCTAAATCTGCAAATTCATCACTTGTTGCGGGTTCTGGTTCTGGGTTGAATGCGACAACTACGCTTGCTTCAGGTGAAGTAATTACCTCAACTACCGGTGCAGTCTCTATTAAAATCTCAGTTGGTTGTTGTACTTCGTGAACTGCAATTTCTACAGAAATGTTTTTGGAAGTATGGGATTGCAGATACTCTACAACTTGACCGATGGTGCGTTTTTCTGCTAGTTCTTCTAAATTGGGTTTGGGTAGGTTGGGGTACATTTCCTGTAGCGCCCCCAGGATTTCTACCCGTTTGATCGAGTCAATCCCTAAGTCTGCCTCCATGTCCATGTCCATTTCCAGCATCTCGACTGGGTAGCCCGTCTTGTCGCTGGTGATGGCTAACAGGTTTTTATCCAAGTCAACAATATCGATGGTTGCGCCAGATACAGGTGCAGCAGTTGTCGGTGCTGGTTCTGCCACAACTTCCTTGACTGGGGGTGAGCTAATTTTGACTACAAGCTCAGTTTGGGGTTCTACTACTGCGGGAACAGGTGACGCCGCTACAGGCTCTACTGTCTCGAAAGTAGGGAGTGGGGAGAAGAGATTAGGGAGCAAAGAAGAGGAATTTTCATCCTTCTTAGAAGTGGGGGATACAGGAGTTTCAACTACAGGCTCTACTACCTGCGGAGCGGGCGCCAGAGGTGCTTGGGTAACATTTAAGCCATTTTTAGCTACTGGCTCAGTTACAGGCAGTGGTTGGCTTTCTACTATCTTTGTAACGGCGGGTACTGGTGCATCACTAACAGTTGTTTGTGTGGTGAAATGATGTCCTACGGCATTGCTGACTTTCTCTGTGAGTTGAGTTACTCCCTCACCTGAGATGATTTGAGAATACTCTTGCTGGATGAGTTGGAAAAAGCTTTTAGTATATTCCAGTTGCTCTTGGAGATATTGCTCATGGATGCGTAGGGTTTCACCTTGTTGGGAGTGAAACTGCATCATGCTGCGCTCTAAGCTTTCCATCACGACTAGCTTCATTTTGGCAGTTTCGGCTGTTGATTTACTTTCACTCAACAAAGAATTCTGCTGCTGCATCAGTTGGAAAAACGCTTTGGCATATTCCATTTGATGGTTGAGATAAGTACCGTGAACTTGTAAATTCTCAGCTTGATTTTCTTGAAACTGTGTCAGCAGGTATTCTAAACTTTCTAAAAGTTGTTGGTAATTTGTAAGTTTTTCTGGTGTTGGTTGCATCTTAGATTCCTGGGCTGGTTGTGACAGGGTAACAGGATTCATTTGTTGCTCTGTTTGGGTGATGATATTAGCAGTCACATTGTTAGCGATCGCAGGTGTTTTTTTATGTCCGTTAGTCTCGATCACCGCCAGAGGTGGAGTTACTCCTGGGCTGGTAAACAAAGGAGCCGCATCAGCATATTCGGGGGTAGGTAATGTGATTTTATGCCCATCCTGCAAAGCTAAAGCGAAGGCATTTTTCGTTTTTTCGGATCTGTAGTTGATGCCGTTCAAACGGACATTTAAGGTCTTCTTCGTCTCAATTGGGGGTATAGTTTGGAGAAGTTGGTAAGGATCGAGGTTATTCAAAGCCAGACCAATCACCCGCAACTGCACAACCGCTTCTCGTAAAGAGCGATCGCTATTCTTTTGAGTGCTGGGGTTCAAAGATACGGTAGTGTGTGGGCGATCGCCAAGGATATCTTTTACCAAGTTGGTCAGAATTCTTCTGGGCCCAAATTCCACAAAGCAAGTACCACCGGCTGCATAGATATTTTCAATTTCCTGCTTAAACAGCACTGAGTTGGAAAGGTGCGTTTCCAGGATTTTTTGAATACCTTGGGGTTCATTGGGATATTGCTTACTGGTGACGTTGCTGTAAACAGGGATTTTCGGACTTTGGAACTTGACGGACTTGGTTGCGATCGCAAAGGATTTTTGAGCAAAGGCGATTAGCGGTGTATGGAAAGCTGCTGAAACAGGTAACAATACAGCTGTATATCCTTTCTCGTGTAAAGCCTCTCTAACTCTCGCTATTTCTGCGGTGGGGCCAGCCAAGACAAATTGAGTCGGAGAATTTTGATTAGCGATCGCAACTTGGGGAAAACGCTTCAGCACTGCTTCGACTTTGCTGATGTCTTCTTTAACAGCCAGCATACTACCCGCATCATGATCCGGGTCTTCGGGTGCCGCCATTGCTTGACCCCTAGCTTTCACCAGGAACAGGTAATCTTCTGTACTCAAAACGCCCGCAGCCCATAAAGCTGTCAGTTCCCCGAAGCTATGACCCGCCACAAAATCTGACTTAAACCCAGCTTGTTGCAGTATGCTGTACATCCCTGCACTCAACACCCCGATGGCTGGTTGAGCGTATTCTGTGCGTTGTAAGGCAGCAACTTGGGCGTTTTTCTCTGCTTCCTCAAACACCGGATGAGGAAAAACTATCTCTGAAAGCGGCTGCAAATTATCTTTAATTAACAAGCTATCCATATAGCCATGAAGACGCCGCATCAAAGGAAAATTCATCACCAGTTCGCGCCCCATCTCCAAGTATTGCGAACCTTGACCAGAAAATAGAGCGACAACTTTTCCACCCAACTCCATACCAGAGGCGCGGTAATAAATCCCTTGGGGATGCTCCCAAGATGCTGCTGTTCCTTTGTTTTTCAGCCAATCAATGCTAGTTTGCAACAACTTGCAAGCGTCTTCAAGATTCTCAGCGACAAACCCAAATCTGGCAGCAGAGAGGGGAATCTGTGGCGATTTGCACTCCTTGATTAATTCTGCATAATGTGTCGGTGCTTCAGGCGATCGCAACTTACCTAAAATCTCTTCAGATTTATTCAACAATTGGTCTACTGTGGGAGCAAACAACAGCACTTCACTAGCACCACTATGTAAGCGGTAAGCGTGGTTCTGGTCAGCTTCATGTTCTTCCAAAACGACGTGATAATTGGTGCCGCCAAAGCCAAAGGAACTCACACCTGCGCGTCTTGGTGCTTCCCCTTCAGCACGAATCCAAGGTCTAGTTTCGGTATTCAAATAGAAGGCGGAATTTTTAATGTTGAGTTTGGGATTCGGCTCAGTAATGTTAATTGTCGCCGGTAATACTTTGTGATGTAAAGCCAAAGCAGTTTTAATCAAACTTGCCGCACCCGCAGCCGCTTTTGTGTGTCCAATTTGTGATTTCACACTACCCAAAGCGATATGCTGCTTTTTGTGATCATGTTCGCCAAAAAAGTCTTTCAAAGAACCAAATTCTGTCGGATCACCAGCCATTGTACCGGTGCCATGTGCTTCCATCAAACCAACAGTTGCGGGAGAGAAGCCAGCATCTTCATAAGCACGTTCTAAGGCTTTAACTTGACCTTCTTTACGAGGAGCATAAATGCTCTTATAACGCCCATCACTGGAGGTACCAATACCTTTGATTACGGCATAGATTTTATCGTTGTCACGTTCAGCATCTTCCAGCCGTTTGAGTACAATCATCCCAATACCTTCACCCAACATCATCCCATCGGATTTAGCATCGAAAGGTTTGACATTCTCACTCGGAGAAACCGCCGGTGTTTTGCTGAATGATATGTAAGCCATGATGGTGTTATCGGTATCAACACCACCAGTTAGCATCATGTCAGAACGATGCTCAACTAGCTCACTAATAGCCATTTTTAAAGCACCAAAAGAACTAGCGCAAGCGGCATCAACTACGCAGTTCATCCCACCAAAATTTAGGCGATTGGCAATTCTACCCGCGACTACGTTAGCTAACATTCCAGGGAAAGCATTTTCATCCCATTTCACATAGGCGCTTTTGATTTTATCAACGATTTTTTGTGTATCTTCATCAGATAAACCACTGCTTTTAAGAACTTTTTCCCAAATCGGATATTCCAACCTTGCAGAAAGTGGCATTCCTAATTGCTTGGCCATCGCCACGCCTAAGATTACCCCAACAGTCTCGCGGCTAAACTCACGTTTTTCACCATAACCTGCATCTTCCATCGCCTCTTTCGCAACTACTAAACTTAATAGTTGCGATACATCTGTGACTTCCAAAATGCTGGGTGGTATGCCGAATTCCATCGGGTTAAAATCTACCTCTGGAAGAAACCCACCTCTTTTACAGTAGGTTTTATCTTCAGTAGTTCTGGGATTCGGATCGTAATAATCTTCGACGCTCCAGTGAGTGGAAGGAACATCAGTAATACAGTCAATTTTGTTTACTATATTTTGCCAGTATTCGTGCAAGTTTCTAGCTTTGGGCAATAGAGAAGCCATCCCGACAATGGCTATAGGATTGTGTTGTAATTGTCTGTTAATTCTGTTGACTGACACTGATTTCTCTGACCTCATGTTTTTTTCCTCTATAGACCTAATTACAGCCTTTTCGCAATTATTAACAAGGCTCTCTAACTCCGCTAAGGCAGTATCAATTGAATAAGCAGACATAGGGCATAGTGAGTACTGTGGATTGTGTAGCTACAGTAATTTCTGTTGCCTACTAAATAATCAAAATCTCTTGTTTTGTAAGCAGCTAGCTATCCTATCTCCGCTAAATGCTTTTCTCAAAATCGACACCACACGACAGATACTGCCCTGATAAAGCCTGAGATTTATAGGCGATTTTGGCACACTGCGATCGCAGAAAAATCTTAGACAACGTTAGACTCTTGAAATTGTGGCAATAGGTCGATGACGTTGTTAAAACGGGTCTAATAGTCTTGGAGTGTAATAGCTGCTTGACCAGTGAATTCAATCCATTTCTAATAGTAGAGATTTTGAGCAATGGTATCCCACTGGAGCGAGAGAAACTGAGCAGTAGCTAAGGGAACATAAACGCTTTTTTCACCCGAAACCGTTTGATTATCTAGCCTAACTACAGCAACATAGCTGATGTTAATGACAACGTTCTGTATCTTGATCAATGTCATAGCTAGTTTCAACGTCCGGGATAATATATCTTATGGGATTTGACCCAGGAAAGTTGACAAGTTCGTTACAGAAAAGACACCGCCTTTAATCCGAATTTATGCAAGTTGAAAAAGTAATTAAACGATCATTAAGTGATGACATAGCAGGTTGGTTTAGTTATTTTCAATTTCCAAATCTCAATTAAATAACTAGTTTGTATAACCACTTTAAAGCATTGAATTAATAAAAACACTAACATACTTTACAGAAACTAAATCATTTCTTTAAAGTTATTTCATAAATAGCCGTCCACCATTACTGATATAAATTTGGAATAAAATTCAGCATCAAAGTATAATTTATGACTAAATAAAACTGTGAGAAATTTACCTCGTTCCTAGTCTCTGACTAGGAATGCCCCTCATTGAGGCTCCGCCTCTCTTACTCGCGGCAGCAGCCCAATGAGCAGCATTTCCACCCAGATGCTAAAAACGAGGTTTGAAAAGGGTTTGGACTTAAATTCATACCCATGAGCAATGTTCTTTACAATATATGTGGTTCAATTAAATGAAAATTGCTGTAAATTAAGAATGCAAATCTGTTGTCTAGTAAGTAAAAATTCAATGAATACATAGATAAATTGAATAACCATAAGTATTTTTTCTCAGAGAAACATCATAATTGAGTCAAAGTTTTTGGTTATTTTTAAATATAAGTCAAGCTAAGAAGCAAAGCCGTTATTTATAAAGCAAATGTTAATTTTTAGTATGTGGCTTGCTAAACATAATATGGGTTAAATGAGTAAAAATTAGGCATAATTCATGTAGCTTTAGCTGACCGCAGGGTATTGCCCCTACTGGAAATTGCTATAAGAATGTCTTATATTACACAACCTTGCTAATCATAATCTGTTAAAAATATCAAATCTGCTTAATAACTAACTATTTGTTAGTATTCAATGACTATACAAGGAATTAGTAATAAGTAAATTTCTTCAGTCTCTAATCTTACAGTAATTAAATATTTTAGTGAGATAATCAGGACTTATGCCAATTAAATAGCTTGACAAAATTTGCTTTTTACGCCATACTTAATAACAAGTTTATCCAAATTTTGAGTTCATTTTTATTAGCGCTTCGTTGTGATTGAGAGTTAAGTTTTATGGTTAGCGCTATTGTATTTTACGCTACGGGATTAGATATCAAATTAGGATATAACTTAGGAAGCTTTGAAGTAACACACCATTAATTTTCACGCCACAATAGCGACTTTGGGCGGCAAAAGCGTACAACAATTCATATAAAACCAATTTAGAACCATCCAGTTTATTAAGGTAGAAACCCTAGAGGAAAAGCCCTCTTGTTAATTTGCGGATGAGTCTATTCTAATCGACTAAATATAACCAGGCTATCCCCTAAAAAAGCAGAATTGGAATGAAAATATGGCAGTAAATAAAGAAAGCCGATTATTCACAAAACCCGTAGGTCGATCGCGAATAATCTTAGCAACTTCTCTCACTTTAGCGGCCGGATTAATCACTTTCTATAGTTTGGCACCGTTTTGGTCTAAACCGAAAGTTGTGACACAAGCGAATCCTCCCAAGGCTGCCACGCCTGTAAAACTTGCTGTGACTGCCTTGGGGCGTTTGGAGCCAGAAGGCGAAGTTACTTCTTTGACTGCTCCCGCTTCCAATAATGGGGTGCGAGTAGACAGATTGTTGGTAAAAGAAGGAGATACGGTTAAAGCAGGGCAATTATTAGCGTATCTAGAAAATTATGGTCGTTCTAAAACCGGATTGCAACAGGCTTTAGACCAACTGCAAGTTGCCAAAGCTAAACTAGCGCAGGTGAAATCTGGGGCTAAAACCGGAGATGTCGATGCTCAAAAGGCTGCGATCGCTCGGTTAGAGCCACAATATAAAGGAGACGTTGCCACCCAACAGGCGACAATCGCCCGCATCCAGGCTGAAGTAGACAATGCTCAAGCCGAAAACGATCGCTATCAGCAATTATATAAACAAGGTGCGATCGCGGCTTCCATAGCAGATACCAAAGCTTTACAACTCAAGACTACACAACAGCAACTAACAGAAGCCCAAGCCTCACTGAAGCGGACTCAAGACACATTCCAAGAACAACGCAAACAGGCACAAGCTACACTCACGGGCATTAGTGAAGTGCGTAGTGTAGATGTTCAGGTGGCACAAACCGAAGTCAACAGTGCCACAACTTCTGTTCAACAAGCAAAAGCCGACTTAGATTTAAGTTACATCAAATCTCCCATAAATGGCAAAATTTTGAAAATTCATGCCAAAACCGGAGAAGTAATCAGCACCACCAGAGGATTTGCTGAAATAGGTAAGACATCTCAAATGTATGTGATTGCAGAGGTGTATCAAACTGATATTCAAAAAGTCCGTGTAGGACAAAAAGCCACCATTATCAGCACTGCATTTACTGGAAAATTACAGGGAACTGTGAAAGAGATTGGTTGGCAAGTTGATAAGCAAAATATCTTCAGCCTCAACCCTGGATCAGATACAGACCGCAGAATAATTGAGGTAAAAATCTCTATTGATAATCCCGCAGATAGTCAGCGAGTGGCTCGTTTCACTAACTTACAGGTAGATGTTGCCATTCATATTTAGTAATTGATCAATGACCAATTTACTAATAACAACTAACAAATAAATCCATGATTTTCAAAATTCCTTTAGGATGGCTACAGCTAGCCCAGCAAAAAGTTCGTTTACTAGTAGCTGTAGCCGGGATTGGTTTTATTGTGCTGCTAATGTTTGTGCAACTTGGTTTTCAAGATGCTCTCTATTCCAGTGCAACCGCAGTGCATCAGCATCTCAAGGGAGATTTATTTTTAGTTAGTTCGCAATACAAATCTTTGACCTCAAATCAAAGCTTTTCGCGGACTCGTTTATACCAATCTCTGGGGTTTAATGGCGTAGAGTCAGTTAGCCCGATGTATTTGCAATTTGCCAAACTTAAAAATCCGGCAACTGGTGAGAAATATTCAATATACGTTATTGGTTTCGATCCAGGCAAACCTGTGATGGACATCCCAGAAGTTGAGGAAAATTTAGATAAACTCAAAATTCCTGATGTCATGCTTTTTGACCGGATTTCGCGTCCAGAGTTTGGCCCAATAGCGGAAAAATTTAATGCGGGAGAGACTGCACAAACAATTGAAATATTTCCCTTCAATTCATTAATTGGTTATAGAGTAAGAATTGGTGGTTTATTTAGCTTAGGGCCTTCCTTTGGGGTAGACGGAAATTTACTTGTTAGTGACTCAACTTTCTTGAGGATAAATCCTAATAGTCGTCCAGCAGATATGATCGATATCGGTTTGATTTCCCTCAAACCTGGTACTAATGCAGAAACAGTAGTGAAAAATTTGCAAGCAACTTTGCCTAATGATGTCCAAGTTTTCACACGCCAAGGCTTTATCAATTTTGAAAAAAAATATTGGGCAGTCAGAACACCCATTGGTTTTATACTTAACTTGATGTTGACAATGGCTGCGGTTGTTGGGGTAGTTATTGTTTATCAAATTCTTTACAGCAATATTGCTACACAGTTCGTTGCTTATGCCACTTTAAAAGCCATAGGTTATGCCAATAGATATTTATTAAATGTGGTATTTCAGCAAGCTTTAATTTTGGCTATTTTAGGTTATATCCCCGGATTTATTACTTCTATCTTGTTATATAGTTTTGCAGAACAAGCAACTAAATTACCAATAGTTATGACCACTAATAATGCACTGATTGTCTTAACTTCAACAGTTTTAATGTGTATCACATCAGGAGCGCTTGCTATCAACAAACTCCGCTCCGCAGATCCGGGAGATATTTTCTAAGCAATAACTACCTGTGGACTCAAAGTGTTGCTTTGTATTAATAAGTGGCTAACTCAGGATTGATTTTTAAACGCAGAGTTTGTCAATTCGATTCGCTATAAATTTGTGCAAAGCTCTATTAAGATTACCTATTTTTTCTCTCTGCACCTCTGCATAAGATAAAAAATATTCGGTATTCTTTCACTGATAAGAGATTTTTAATCCAAAATCCAAAATTCGTATAACCCCTACTTTATGAACCTCAAAAACAAAACCCTCCTAATTACTGGGATTGATGAACTTGTCGGATTACGTACAGCCGAGTTAGCCATAGCGCAAGGAATGAAGGTTCGGGGACTGCAAAGTTCTACAGAACAGAATAAACAATTACAGAATTTAGGTGTTGAGGTAATTATTGGTAGTATTACCGATGCTACTATTGCCCAAAAAGCTTGTCAGGGAGTAGATATCGTTTTACATACATATCAAATTGCCGAAGAAGCTGGTGCGATTAAGCATTTTCGTGATGTCAATGTTGGCGGTACTGTCAACATCGCTAAAGCCGCTAAACAGGCTGGTGTGAAAACATTTGTGCATCTATCCAGTGTGATGGTTTACGGTTTCAATTATCCTAATAGTGTTGCAGAATCCGGGCCACTATCTGGCGAAAATAATCCTTACTGTCAAACGAAAATAGAAGCCGAAACAGCACTCTTAGAACTGAATAATCCCTCAGATTTTGGCATCATTGTTATTCGAGCCGGAGATATTTACGGCCCAGGGAGTATTCCCTGGATAGTCAGGCCAATTCTGATGATGCGTCAAAAGTTATTTGCCTATGCCAACGATGGTAAAGGAGTAATCAATCATGTATATATAGATAACCTGATTGATGGCATCTTTCTGGCGATAGAAAAAGAAACCTATGGTGAAATATTTAATATTACCGACGGACAAGAAACTTCGTGGAAAGAGTATTTTATGCGTTTAGCAGCAATGGAAGGTTTACAAGCGCCCCTTTCATTACCGAAAGATGAAATCAAGTTGTTTCTAAAGCTGCGTGTTCAAGGACAAAAACTTTTTCGCCAAAAAGTTGATATCTTACCAGAGTCTATAGATTTTATGACTCGTCCCTATGCTTGTTCTATTGTCAAAGCACAAAGTCTGTTAAATTATAAACCAACAATTGACCTAGAATCAGGTATGCAGCTAACACATGAATGGCTGCAAAAAACAGATATCCAAAAGTTGATCAAATAAAATAGTAGGTTGGGTTTAGCGACAGCTAAACTCAACAAAACCTTGATCAAAACCTTGATAATGTTGGGTTTCGTTTCTCAACCCAACCTACTAAAATATGAATTATTACGTTGCATCTACCTAACAGTTATCTGCAATTAAGCATAAATAATCCACAGATTTTTTGAATACTGGTTTTTTATGAATAGCAATCAGCCACGCTTGAGTATCGG
>NZ_JBALCE010000026.1:0-14747 GCF_036919815.1 Nostoc sp. | reverse complement strand
GGATTACTCCGAACCTAGCGATGCCTCCGGCGGGCTACGCGCCAACGCTCTTCAACATCATATAATGCAAGTTTTTTAGCGGTGGGAGAAAAAAGAGTCTATTTCTAGCCTAAATGCGTGTTGCAGGGTGATCTGATAACAATCTTTTCTGATGCTTTAGACAGTATAACTCTTATGGAGTCTGGTTTTTAGGATTTGCTTGCATTTTGCTCAAAGAAAAACTGTAAAATGAAAGACTATTTTTAATGACGATTTTTTAGATTAAATGGTGCGATCGCCCGTTGTAGACATCGTTTTTATTCGACAAGATGATAGGGGTGGAATTAGCAAAAGCAAGATAGGGTATACCAAACCTAAAGCGGTTATATCTGATCAGAATTGATAAACTGGTAGGTACGGAACCGGAGGTGAAAGACTTATGCTTAAATACTCCCCAATTATCAGCGCATCCCTTGAAATTATGGGCGGTACTCCAGTTTTTGCTGGAACTAGGGTTCCCGTGCAGACGCTTCTGGATTATCTTAAGGCAGGCGAATCGATTAACGATTTTTTGGATGGATTTCCAACTGTTAGCAGAGAGCAAGTTATCGCCTTGCTTGAGGAGGCTGAAAAGCAGCTTGTTGGCATGGTGGCATAGCATGAAACTCTTGTTGGATGAGTGTATTGACCGCAAACTAGCGAGGGAGTTTGTTGGCTATGAGGTGCAAACGGTTCCTCAGATGGGATGGGCGGGGGTAAAGAATGGTCAACTTCTTGCCCTTGCAGAAGCAAACTTTGATGTTTTCATCACTGTCGATCGCAACTTGTCATTTCAACAAAATCTACCACAGTTCGATATTGCGGTAATTGTTTTACAAGCACAATCTAACCGTTTGATAGATATGAAACCTCTAGTACCGAAGGTTTTAGCTAGTTTAGCCACGACAGTTAAAGGGCAAGCCATAGTAGTCAGTTTGTAAAAATAGAGCCTAGTAGTTGTGACCTTCAACTTCGGAATGCGCTCAGTTTTGTAGTTTTCAATTAAAACACCAATAAATTCCATTAGCGATCGCACTTCAACATCATAGTAATGCAATTTTTTTTGGCGGCGGGAGAAAAAAGAGCCTATTTCTAGCCTAAATCCGAGTTGTAGAGTTATGTAGTAATAATCTATTTTAATGCTTCAGATAGTATAACTCTTATGGAGTATGGTTTTGAGATTTTGCTTGCATTTTGCAGGGTTCATTATGGCAGATTCAACTATTTGTATTATTTTATGATACTAAATTATAGCGATAGCCTCAACTCGACAATAAGCTATTATAAAACTGATAAAGTCAGAACTTTTGCATAAGGGTGCAATGCTTGTTAGCGAGATTTACTCAGCATCCTTTGATCCCACAATACCTATTTCTCCATTTCGGACCCAATCCTCCCAGTATGGGCATCTTCTTTTTAGAAATTCTCTTCGCTCATCAGTTATATCTATTGTTTTATCAAAAGCTTCATCTATACCAAAAATCTTCGATAACCTATTTGCCAAATGAGGCCCTAGCTTAAAAGTTGGAGGAATAGATAATGCTTCATATTTACCATGAACATTTAATCTAATTGTTATGGCATTATGAAGTTCTCTATCACATGACAGCCTATCATAACTCATTAATTCCATGCCATCTGACATTAATGACATGCGTTCTTTTGACTTTATTGCATCAGACTCAAACTCATTTATCCTACCATAGATTAGGATCATATGAAGTTTCATCTGCCTTTCGTTTCTCATATAATCAGGAATCTGATATTGCTCTAAAAATTGCTGCACATTTGAAGGGCTACTAAACCAAGTTTTCCACTGCTCTAGCTGATTTCTTGCCTGTGTGAAATCAGATGTAGGTTGACCGTTCTTTTTGAAAATCTTTTTAGAAGGACTTTCAATCTCAATTAAGGTCGGATACCAGCCAGAACTGTGTGTTGCTATCCACATAAAATCAGGAATCCTTGTTGTCAGTCCCTGCAACTTAGGCTGTGTAATTAATGCACAATGCAGCGGATAATGACCAGATTTAGTTCCTGGTGTCCAAGCTCCCGGAATAAAAGATGGGTTTTCTTCAAAGAATTTCTGAAGCTCTTTTTCTGAAGCTGTAGTATCAAGCAGTACCTTATATTTTTTATTACGTTCTTCGCTATATATATCAATATCAAATTCTTTTGGGCCTTTCTCTATAATGTATGTCTTTTTAAAAATCATATTTTGATAACTAGTTATTATGTGGAAAAATTTTAGTGTACATACCTTGGCAAATTGCATCCTAACAGGATGTCAAAGTTTTGATTCATAGTATATATACGGTATTTTCTTAGATAACATCAATATCTAAGTACTAGACAGATTTTGTCCACAAGAAGTAGACCGTTGTAGCGATCGCATTCACTCGACAACCAGATTGCGATCGCATTAAACCGTCCAATCGTCTATTAATATTAGCTTCAGGCTACATCCGTTTAAGCAACTCATCATACTCATCATGTGCGCCAATCTAATACCAGTAAATGCTATCGGACTCCAACAAACCCAGAACACGATAGTTAAGACTGACACGAGCAGAGTAAATCGGTTGTCTCTGGCTGACTTGCTTAAATTGAAGACTAGGGTGATACGGATCTGCTTGCCAGAGTGCATAGGCTTTTACAGCCTGTTCTTGAACTGATGCAGGAAGATCGCTGAACTGCTTACGAAAGGTTTTGGTTACACTTGATTTCATTTTTGAGGTGGAAAAACAGTATCAAGTGGAACTGTTTCGCCGTTTGCGATCTCTTCTAGTACCATTGCAGCCATCTGATCCCACTGAGTATCCGTTGTCGCTGCAAAACGATTTTCCCAGTTTTGCTCATCTTGCACTTCTGCCAAAAGCCTAGCTGCGATCGCATCTTGCTGATCGGGAAGAAGTTTTTCGATTTGAGCGATCGCCTGTCGAAGTAGTTCAGTCATAGCTCAGTAGGAGTAAACACCGCAATTTCATCCAGTTTCTTTATTTTAACCCTACGCATTTAGAGATTGTGCATTCACTCGACAACCAGCTTGCGATCGCGTGATGAAGGGATGCGATGTCTACGACGGACTACGTCTACGCATTAAACTGTCCAATCCTCAATTAACAATCCGGGTATCTTGCTGAAATCTTGATGATTGCGCGTTAATAAAACTAATTTACGAGATAGTGCGACACCGAATAGCCAGTCGTAGACATCGCAGTAACATTCCCTATCATCCCATACAAATTACTTTGCGGACTTAATTGATCGCTTCTATGCTTCGGCTTCAAGACCTTGTTGTGCTGAGGATTCTAAAATTTTTGTCTGCTGCTCTTTGTACTGAATAAGGTTAGGATATTGCTTTTGAAGTTCAATGTAGTAATTTACCAACTTCTGGGGGTTGTGTCCATTCTCCAGAGATATAATGTGGCGAATTTTACGTATTTGGTTGATTGCCTCATTATTCTTCGTCATTTTGCGCTTTGACTATCTTTGCTAATGCCTGATACTCCAATATTACCGTCTTTAATTTAGCACCTAAGCGATCGCCCCAACTCGACAACACGCCACTGCATATTTAGAGATGATGGGTGCGATGTCTACGACGGGCTATTCGGTGTCGCATGATGGAAAACACAATCAACATACTCAGATACGCCTTTATAGACTGCACAACCAACGAGAAATAGATGCGACTTGGTTATCTTGATTTAAATTAGCAGCGTTACTGAGAGTGCCGTTTTCCAATTGATTCCAGATTTCGCCTGCCATCCTTCTGGCGATCGCTGATCCTACGAAGAAAATAAGAGGTGAATGCCCTACTCTAGAAAATGCTTCACGTATACGATTGAGTGCTGCTTGTGCAGTTTTCCAATGCTCATCTGCGCCTGCGGGATCTATACCCCCCTTAAGTTCACCAAGGGCGATAACGTATGGCGCAACTACAGATGGTTCAATGGCGCTAGATTTGTTGGCTACTAACTCTGCTGGGTTCAGGTTAAACAAACATAGATCGACATTACTTCTAACTAGCGGGACAGTCAGGTTATAAATTAGTGTGCGACTACCAATCTCGCTCTAAGAGCTTATTCCCCGTAAAGATAACTCAATTTCTGAATCATTATTTGTCATGGCTATCCACTTTTTACTCTTTGAGTGTTGCCAGTGGTATCTTATACCTGCGATCGTGAGAGTGGAAAGAATTGCACGAGTTAGCTTTCTTTGTGCCAACGCGCCTCCAATATTTCGCATTGAGCCACCAAGCGTGTCACCACGAGTCAGTAAAAATCTAAAAACCAATTCCTCTGGAAAGTTTGCACCTGCTGGTTCCAGAAAATTTTTGATTAGACCATTTATAGCTTCTACCTTATCTTCTGACATCAGGTGCGCTAGAGATTTATCAGATAAGCCTGCCGCAGTTAACAGTCCCATCTCGATGCCCTTAATCTTTAGTAATTTAACAGGACTCTCAGCTTGAGCAGCAGCTTCTTTAAGTGCCCTTGCTTCTGCAACATAGGGTGTAGCACGTCGATTTTTCTCTAGTGCAAAAGCCACAAAACCTGCACGGATTGCTTCATAAATTTTTGGCTTTCCCATAAAGGAGTTGGCGTACTTCTTCTGGGAAAATCTCATGTTCGACTGCTAAAGCACAGCGTTGAGACTTTTCTTGTAGAGTAGCAATAGCATTGATCAATTCTCGAAACCAACGATCAGCAAATTCAGGATTTTGCTCTCGATACTAACGATAGGCTTGCTCAATCTGAGCTTCTGCAATTGGGGTAATCTCAACTTCAAATGTCATACTTTTGCTGCATTTCTTGGACGAAATCCCCAATAGGGCGAGTTTGAGCGGCGTTGAGTTCCTCTAAGCCTTGCCCAATACCTGCAATTGTCTCTAACTGATCAATCAGTTGGCGTAGTTTGGTTGGATTGATTTTGCTAGGATCGAGAAAGGTGAGGAGAACTTGGGAGCGATCGCCAACATCTTGTGGTAGCTCAGTTAGCTGAATTTGCCCATCCTGATAAATGCCTTCGATGGTTCTGATCATGAGTTGTTGCTGGGTTGGTATTTCTTTTAATTCTATCAACTAGCGAGGCTAGGGCTGCATCTAGAATTCCCGCCTGCTCAAAAAAAGCTTTCCGGCGACATCAGCATCCCTCACAATTGTGTGTGAGATCCACAAGAAATTGACTAATTTTCGATAGCATTACTCAGAAATCCAAATTGGTTTGGAGAGAAGCTATAGGCGATCGCAACACCTATAGATAAAGTTTGCCATATTCAATCATTAGCGATAACTTGCAGATCAATACACTTGAGGAACAAAAAACTGCTCATTGCGGGGGGCGCGAAGATAATCCTCAGCCACAGGTCTAGACGGAAGCTCTAAGGGAGGAGGTGTCATATCTTCGTAAGGAACTTTGCTCAATAAATGATGAATGCAGTTGAGCCGCGCACGTTTTTTATCATCCGCTTCAATTGTAAACCAGGGGGCTTCTGGAATATTTGTGTAAGCAAACATCGTATCTTTTGCTTTGGAGAATTCTACCCAGCGATTACGTGATTCCAAATCCATCGGGCTGAGTTTCCAGCGCCTTGCTGGATCGTGACTACGAGAAAGAAAGCGTTGCTCTTGTTCTTCATCACTGACTGAAAACCAGTACTTAATTAAAACAATGCCCGATCGCACCAGCATTCGTTCAAATTCCGGGCAAGATTGCATGAATTCTTGATATTCTGCTTCAGTACAAAAATCCATCACTCGTTCAACTCCGGCTCGGTTGTACCAACTGCGATCGAAGAGGACAATTTCGCCTGCTGTCGGAAGATGTTGCACGTAACGTTGAAAATACCACTGAGTTTTCTCGCGATCGGAAGGGGTTCCCAAAGCAACTACACGACAGCCACGAGGATTGAGTGGATCGGCAATGCGTTTAATTACTCCTCCTTTGCCGGCAGCATCGCGCCCTTCAAATATTATGACAACCCGATAGCCAACGTGCTTAATCCAGTATTGCATTTTGACTAGCTCAATCTGGAGTTGCTCTAGTTCAGTTTCAAAAGTCTTTTTGGGAATTTTCTTGGCAAAAACTTCAGTGCTACCATCAAAAATCCGTTTGGATTTTTTAGATTTTTTCTTGTCTTTTGTCTTTACTAGGCTTTCTATTAAACCTGTAGCGGGTTGAGCTAGATCATTATTTTGCTGGTTTTCAACTTTATCAATTGACATTGCAGTGACTCCATGCGATTGAATCTACATAATTAGAGTTTATCGAATCATAAGACTATTTCACCTTTCCTTATTTTGTTGCAGTTGTTTGATCTTTTCTCTCAACAGACGAACTTGAACAGGTTTGTTACGAAACCAGTCTGTTGACCAAATGCGGTGAATTTTCCAACCAAGCCTTTCAAGCACTTCTTGTCTGAGGCGATCGCGATCTCTGGCAGTAGGTGAACTATGGTAAGATGCACCATCACACTCAATCCCCAGTAAAAACTCTCCTGGATGATTGTTATTGACTACAGCCAAGTCAATCCGGTAGCCTGAGCATCCAACTTGGGTGCGGATAGTGTATCCCTCATCAACTAAGGTATGATAAACATCTTCTTCAAATGGCGAGTCAAAATGCAGCGTATCTGCGTAAGAGTTACCTTGCAATTTTTCTCCACCACTGGCTGCATATTCCAAGTAATCATGCAGTGCTTTTATGCCTTTGCTTGAGGTGCGTGTTGTGTCGATGTCACCAGCCACGATGGAAGAAACGAGTGTAATTTTACTTTTTGCACGCGTGACGGCGACGTTGAGCCGTCGTTCTCCACCTTGTCGATTTAGGGGGCCAAAGTTGAGAGAAAGCTTACCTTGATCATCACGAGCATACCCAACGCTGAGTATGATTGCGTCTCGCTCATCACCCTGAACGTTTTCTAGTGCTTTCAGAAAAAACTGGGGTGAGTTGTCACTACAAAACGTCTCAAGATCAGGATATTCTTTCCCCAAAATCTCGATTTGCTCCCGAATCGCGTCGGCTTGGGCTTCGCTGAAGGCAATAATACCAAGAGATTGTTCGGGAAATCGTTGAAAATGCTCCAACGCTAACTGAGCAACCACTTGAGCCTCACGCCTATTATCTCTGCGTTTACCGCGATCGTAAACGCCATTAGGAACGTGTCGAAACCAGACTCCCAAATCTGGATTTTGCACTGGGTTTGGAAATGTAACTAATTTAGATTCGTAAAAATTACGGTTGGAGAAAGCTATCAAACGCTCATCTTGACTGCGGTAGTGCCATTTCAGCGTGCATCCTCCAAGCATAAACTTTGAACATTCGTCCAAAACGCTTTCATAGCTTGCATCATCCTCATCATCGATATCTTCTTGACTGTCTCCAGTTGAAAAGAATGATGTGGGAGGAAGCTGCTTATTATCCCCAATCACAATCACTTGATTAGAACGGATAATTGAAGGAACAACATCCTCAGTCCGAAGCTGGGATGCTTCATCAAAGATGAGAACATCAAAATGAAATATATCTGGATTTATATATTGACTAACAGAAAGCGGACTCATCATCCAGCAAGGTTTTAAGGCTTTAACAAGATTTGGTATCCCTTTTTGTGTGTCGTTAAGAAGTTTACGAATAGGCAAATGGCGGCTTTTTTTATTCGCTTCTTTTTTCAAATTTGGCAATTCAGCTAGAGCGAGTGAAGTCTTTTCCCAGTTTTGCCAGCGTTGCACATGAAGCTGTTTTAGACGTTCTCTAGCAGTATTTAGTTGGTTGAAATCGAGTTTAGAAAACTCTTTGATTACCCTTTCGTGTACTTCAATATTAAAATTCTTCAACTCAGGTTTTTTGGCAAGAATAGCATCAAGGCATATTTGATAAATTCGCTTTTCTAAAACTGGAAACCATTGCTCGGTTTGAATTTGATTTTCACGTAAAGCATCCAAAAACTTATTAGTTCCCAGATTTTCGAGTTTCTGATAAGTTTCTTTATAAGTCAGCCATTCTTGAAAATAAGGCAGTTCCAATTGAGCCAAATTTAAGAAACTTTCTAGTTCGATAAAAGTAATTTTATTACGAGATAGAAAAGAGTCTGTTATATCACTTTCGTCGAAGTGCGATAATAGAAAATCTAATCCTTGCCTAATATTGTGATGGGCTAACTCATATTTCTTAACTAATTCAGCCAGTTCGCGCCGTTTAGAAGGAGAATTTAGAATGTGCTGGACTGACTCAGCAGGAAGCAAGTACTTTTGTAAGCCAATCAACCAATTAAAAGCTTGTTCAATTTCTTTTAACTCTGCTTCACTAGAAACTTCAGAGTTAAATAAAGAGCCGAAAATCTTACGGGGCTGGTAGTCAATATCACTCATCCTATTTTTTACAGACTCAATAGGATTAGGTTTGTTATCGCGCAAAGCATCTAAGAAATCTTGGACTCCTAGATTTTCTAGTTGCCCATATATTTCTTTATATGTCAACCATTTACGGAAGTCGGGTAAGTCGGATTGAGCTAGGTTTAAGAAAGTTACCAGTTCGGTAAATAAAATTTGATTATGAGGCCGATATTGCCCAATAATGTCATTCTCATTAAAGTATAAAAATAAAAAATCCATTCCCTGACTAATATCTTCAGAAAGGGATTCAAGTTTCTTAACTAATTCAGCCAGTTCGCGTCGTCCAGAAGGAGAATTTAGAATCTGCTGGACTGACTCAGCAGAAAGCGAATATTTTTGTAAGCCAGTCAACCAACTTAAAGCTTGTTCAATTTTTTTTAACTCTGTTTCTTTAGAAACTTTGGGGTTAAATAAAGATCCAAAAACCTGACGGGCTGGATAATTGCTTTGATATAGTTCGTTGCGTGCAGCTTGTATCTGAACAGCTTGTACCAAATCACGTTTTAATTCGTTGTGGGAAATCTGTCCCTCTTTAGTGCTTAGTTTCTTCAAAAGCTTGATATCGCCTCTGTATTTGGGATTAAAAATCCTAATCAACCAAAAGCGACTATATTTCTGATATCTATTAGCTAAAGCAGGTAATTCTGAGGAGAATAATTCAGGATGATATTTTTGTTTTAAAATTGGCTCATTTTCTTCTAGGAATTTAATATCACTTCTTAACTTCTTAAACGCAGCTTGAACATTTGAAATATCCGATTCATTCCAATTATCGGGTAAATCATCTGGAGCTTTTAATATCTGTTGAAGGGTAGGAAAGCAAGCTTCTAGATTTTCTAAATTTAATAAAGGTTGAATTCTTAAAATTATCGGAATCTCTTGGCTAGCTGTCTGGATAAGAGAAATTGCTTGTTGAATTTTATTGAGTTTATGCTTTATTCCTAGCTCTAGCGTTTCAGAACAAGACTTTAAGGTACTTTGTGACCAAATAGTTGTTTTTTCTTTTCTTAAGAATAGTAGAAAACAAGAAAGCTGGTCTAGCAAACTTTGTGCTTCTTGCGAAAGCGTATTTTTTTCAATCTCTTGAACATCTGTTTGCAGAATAGTGAGAGCATTTTGAGCAATCGATATATCTACTCCAGTCCAGTTTTCTGGAAGATTGGATGGAGCTTTTCGTATGTAGTCTAGGGCTGGATAACATTTATCTAGAGACTCTAGATTTAACAAAGGTTTAAATTGTAGAATCTGCTGTAGTTCTTGATTAATTTTTTTTGTTGAAAAAATTGCTTGCTGAAATTCCTCTATCTTCTCCGTAATTTGCAATTCCATCTCATAGGAATAAGAATCTAGAGAACTTTGTGCCCAAATAGTTGTTTTCTCTCCTTTAAAGAAAGGTAAAAATTGTGCTAATTGATTTAATAAACTTTTTGCTTCTTGTAATTTGCTAGGATTCCATTGGCTAAAGTTGGAAAATATGATGTTTGTGCTAGGAACTACTTCGCGTTCTTTTTTCAAAAGCTCACCAAATATCTCAAATGGTGATTTTTCTAAAGGTTTTTCTTTAGTGTGTAAACTTGTCAGATATAATTTTAGCGATTGACGACTAGAAACAAGCCGTTCAAAGAAAAGGTGATTATTTTCTGCACTGTAAATTTGTTTAATATATTCAATAGTTTTCGATAAATTATTTACAAGCTCTCGCTTATCTGTTGTACCACTATGATGGAGATTAAGACACACATGGTCTAAACCACATTCAGCCATGCGCTTATAAACTATACTCAGTGCTGTTGCTTTTTCTGCAACTAATAAAACTGATTTACCTTCGCCAATCAGTTCCGCAATTATATTTACAATAGTTTGACTTTTGCCCGTTCCTGGTGGTCCTTGAACAACAAAGCTAGAACCAGCTTTCGCGGCTTCAATCACGACTTGCTGGCTAGAGTCAGCATCAAGAATTTGAAATATTCGTTCAGGTTTAACTTGTGAATCTAGAGCAGATGCAAGTAAGGGTTCTTTATAGTTAGACTGATAACTAGTTAAATCGCCACTAATCGCTTGCAAAATTGGGTGGTCAAAAATTCGAGCTTCATTTTCGATAATGTCCCGAACCATTGCAGCCTTTGCATTGGAAAATAGCGAGAGAAATACATTCTCTTTAATTTGCCATGTCTTTTGTTGTGCTAACAATTGGCGAATCTGTGTAATTAATTCGTTATAAGTTTTTCCTTGTATAGCTTCTCCCTCTGGAAGCTCAATCCCAAAAGTTTGCTTTAACTTTTGTACCAGCGTTGGATTTAATACAACATCTTCCTCTAAGACAGATATTTTATAAACATCTTGTCTAGGTTCTTTAATTAACTCTACAGGTACTAAAATTAGTGGTGAGAGCAAAGCATCTTCGGCTTTATCCTTGTCATACCAAGTCAAAGTTACAAACGCCAAAAAGAGGCTATTTACTCCTCGCTCTTCAAATGATCGTCGCGCCTCAAGACGCAATTTATTTAGCCGTTTTAGTTGCTCGTTGCCTATTTCACGAGTAATTAATTCAAGGAGATTTTTTTCTGCTGGTAATGCTTTAGTTTTTTCCAAATAGGTAATATCTTGATGTTCGCTATCATTGATTAAAAAACCAAGCGATTTTTTCTCTTCAGTTAGCTTTGTGAAGATAACATCTGGTTTTTCTGTGATAATTTCTAAAGTTCGAGGACTATCTTGCCGAAACTTGATGAGAGGATTTCGTCGTCCTAAGTCAGCCAGCCCAGCTTTCCACTTTGCAATTTTTTGAACAAGTTTTTGTTGAGAGTCTGAAGCTGACTGTCGCATACTCGTTTTTTTCGTAAATAGACCTACTGTTATTATACTGGCCTTTTACTGTGTGAGTATTTGCCCCGATCGCTACGGATTCATCCGAATCAAGTCAGTTAAAATATTATCCAAGCTACCGTTAACTTGAATCCGATCGATCTTCTCTGCAATCCGCTCTAATACTTCCAGTTCCTTCAAACGCAATGCAACATCTAAACCAACTGAGCTAATCAAACGATATAGTTTAAAGTACTCGGCGGTATCCGCTCATACCAGAGATTGGCGCACCAGTTAGGCTTATAGAACCGAAACTATAGCTTTGTAACTTTGTAACTATCCCGCTCCAAATTTAGTACATAGAAATTGTGAGGTGATACAACTACACCTATCGTAGACATCGCCTCAATTTGATCCATGCTCACAATTCATTCTTGTGGTTCAGTCTGGAAAAGCCAGTCCAGTCATGGGGTCACGGATATATAACCCTAATGTGAGACTACGCATCACTTCATCCCAAATGGGTATTAGCGGCTCTGCTTGATCTACCCAATAATCGAATGTAATCAAGCACTGAACATTAGACCCCAAACCAATGCAAGTCCGCGAAAAAGCTTCCCGTGGTTCTGCCTGGGTGTCAATGAACTTCATCTCAGTCCACACAATCCTGGCGGTTTGGCGCTTGACGGTAAAAATTTCTCCCCTTGCAATTACGTCGCGGCTATCGTCTTCCATGACTTTTTTCAAAGTAGATTTTAGCGGAAACTGGCTCCAGTCATTGGGTGGCAGACGATTGAAAGATACTTCCAAGCAGCAGTCGTCGTTGGGCGGTTTTTTATCCATGAACTTGAAGGATTTTTCTTGTGGCTCAAAAACCCAATTCTGGGGAACATTGAAGCGAACAGCGCCTCTATCTGCTACAAAAATTTTGTAGCCTGATGGAGATTCCCAGCGATGATCAGGTTTGAGTTCAAGCGTTTCTTTAATCCACTGGAGATTGCTTTTTTTACGCTTTGCCATAGTGTTTTTGTTCTCTCTGCTGAAGAAGGCGTAGGTGTAGCCCGTCGTAGACATCGCTCACTTTGTTAATATTATCAAATTGCCAGTAGTAGAGTGTATTCTCCTGCAACCCAACCCACGTTACAGGAGGGATGCACAAGAAGTAGCCCGTCGTAGACATGGCACTGAGGCGTGTGGAGCGTTTGCGTAGCGTCTCGTAGAGAAGCTAATCATAAAGTCTCTGCAATTGCTTTGCTTCGCTGCTAACGGCCTACGAAGTTTTTCTCAGTAGGAATTCAACCGTGGTCTTAAACTACACCAATAACTTACACTTATTTAGCGATCGCCTGCCCTTACTATGATTAGAACTGGTAACAGCATTAGGAAAAATGTATAAAATCGAAAATTTGGGATATTTGAGATGATGGTGCGTTGCGCTTTGCGACAACGCATCCTACAGTTTGATGCTGAATACTTTCGGGTCTAGCGCTCTTGTTAGAACTCGTAGGTAAAAAGTTTAGGCAATCTCTATACTTAGATATTTGGATTGTAACAAGGCTATGATCTTCGGCGACACTTCATCGGATGCAGCCTAAACTATGACTGTCACATCATAGTTTGCCCAAAACTCGGCAGCAAAAGGATTGAGCTAGAGCCATCCCTTAACTAAACAGCGATCGCAAAAAATTTGTAAGTCGCCTCTCACGAATAAACATACCAAGGGCTTGCATTAGAGGGATTTTATTTAGCCCAACCTCTGGCTGGGGATAAATCTGCTGCAACACATACAGTAATTAGAAAAACGAAGTTGAGTAATTACCAAATTGTATTTTATTGCCAAAAAAGTCTAAAACGCAGATATATTTATCTACTTAGATAGATGCTATATAACTACATATCTTCCTAAAGGAAGATAGATTTTCCAAAAAACTACTTTTGTTAGACTATAAACTTGAAAAAGAAATAGTAGATATATATTTCATTCAATGATATTCATCAGATAAATATGATATATCTTAGTGTTTTGTTAATGTTTACCAGCTATGATGCCAGAGTAGTGAATGATCATGATTCAGACTTGAATATCTAGGGATAGTTGTGTCATCCGGGAAAAATGCCCTAGATTTATCCCCCAAGCTGCAAAATGTAGCTGAAAGCAAGTATTGAATAGGTAAATCTTTAAGGTGAGAAGCATGAGTTATACTATCGATTCCGCACGCAATATTTTCTCTAGCACTCAAGTGGCAGATGCTGTTCCAGCCACTACAGCAATGTTTGCTGAGCTCAACATTGATGATCAACTGGCATTTCTCTGGTATGCCTATGCAGAACTAGGTCGGACAATTACTCCAGCTGCTCCCGGAAAAGCAAATCTCCAATTAATGGAAGGTATATTCAACGATATTAAGCGGATGTCTCATGAAGAACAAACGCAATTAATGAGAGATTTAGCGAGTAATGCTGATACTCCTATCAGCCGTTCTTATGCATATTTTGGTGTCAACGCTAAACTAGGATTCTGGTGGCAGTTAGGAGAGTGGATGAAACAGGGTATCGTCGCTCCTATGCCAGCAGGCTATCAAATGTCAACTCAAGTTAAAGGAGTACTAGAAGCAGTTCAGAGAATTGATCAGAGTCAGCAAATTACTGTTCTACGCAATACTGTAGTAAATATGGGGTTCGATCCGTCTCTGGCTGATGACAAACAAGCACAAGTTATAAACTTTAAGTTCACACGTACATCCCTAAGCCCCAAATTCACTATTGAGGGAGTTACAGAACCAACAGTGTTGAATTACATTGAAGCCATGAATGCAGATAACTTGGAAGCTGCTGTTGCTTTATTTGCTAACAACGGTGCGCTGCAACCGCCTTTCCAAAAACCAATTGTTGGTCGAGAAGCGATCACTGCCTACCTACGGGATGAAGGACAGGGGTTAGTGATGAAGCCAACCAAAGGCGTTTCGGAAACTATAGAAGATGGTTATACACAGCATAAAATTACTGGTACCGTCGAAACTCCTTGGTTTGGAGGTAATGTTGGCATGAACATTGCCTGGAGATTTTTACTCGATCCTCAAGGTCAAATTTACTTTGTGGCTATTGACTTACTTGCTTCTCCCAAAGAACTGCTTAACCTAACCCGCAAGTAAAACTTCGGCTCTATCGCTCTTTTATGATTCCTAATATTAAATCCATGCTTTTTTAAACCTGTTCTCCTTATGCAAAAAGGATTTTGCAGTTTTTCAATTTGGGATTTAATAAGAGCATAAGTCACTTTAGTATAAGTGGAGCGATAGAACCAAAACTTCTTTGCTTTAAATTTGGAGTACTTTCTTTTAATACCAAAGCAATTGCGCTTGTTTAACCGCGATGATGATCAATTAAATAGTATCTCAATTAATGCTCGGTTCACCTAGAACCGAGCTTCAGTGAAATGTAGGCAAACTATTGTAAATTTGCGGTTTCTTTAAATCAACCTCAACTACGTCCCTCAATTGAAAAGCTAGATTAGAAAAAGTGGAATTT
>NZ_JBALCE010000025.1:0-33826 GCF_036919815.1 Nostoc sp. | reverse complement strand
TGCTGCCGCAGATCTGGGTTTCCTGTTCTTGCTGGACGTTTGCTACTCATGATGTATCACTAAGAACATCGGAATTGATGTTCTTAGATTACATCTTATGCTCTCTTTTTGCTTAAGTTGACACCAATGAGCATTGCTGTGCCCCTACGACAGATGTGGTTCAAATACTTGAATTCTGCTGTAAGTTGAGACCAACGAGCATTGCGCTTTACCCCTACAACAGATCCGGTTTTTCCCATCACGCATATTTAGTATTCTCTGTCAATGTTTAAGTCCTATTTAAGAAAAAAATCATGATTTTAAGAAAAAACTCGTGACTTTAAGGAAAAAATCATGACTTTAAGAAAAAAATCGTGACTTTAAGGAAAAAATCGTGATTTTAAGAAAAAACTCGTGATTTTAAGGAAAAAATCGTGAACTTAAGGCAGAAATTGTGATTTTAAGGGAAAAATTCTGAGCTTAAGCACAAAATCGCTACTTTAGTAACGATAGCTTCTAAATCTGGGGTGATGGTTGCTGAAATTGTGACAACTTTCCTAACAGCCAAGCAGGCGCTTGTCTTAGATTGTTTCGGGAAGAATTTAGACAATTTACAACTTATCGAATAGCCGAAAGAAACCTCACCCTGGTTCTGCTACGCAAAACCTGTCCCTCTCCTTATTAAGGAGAGGGATTAAAGTTAGGACAGGGTGAGGTTTTTATTTAGTACAAATATACTATTTACTGCTAAAATGCCTTACAAGTTAGCTAGCCTTGCTTGAGGTAGTATGAAAAAAATCCTAGACACTGACAAAAAGCCTATTTTGCTGAGAGTTTCGCTATTGGATCTTGCATCTGTAACTACTGCGATAGTGCCACTGCAACCCCAAGAGGAAAAAATTATTAGTGAACCAGAGCGTTTGATCGCGCAAGTCGAACGCGTCAATCAGATGGCAGGAGAGTTAGAAGCAGCGATATTAGAGCTGAAAGCGATCGCTAACACACTGAATACTCAAAGACGTTACCCACTTTTAAAGAAGGAACTAGGCAATATTTGTCAGTATTTCGCAGTTAGCGTCCCTTGGGTAAAACGAAAGCCTGACGGATCATTTATTCTGACGACGCGAAAAGTTGATTTATTCCGAGCCGAAAGGGAAGCCGCACTGTTAGCACAGCAACTTCGTCAGCAAACCAAAAAAAAATTAGCATCGCAGCGACACAGAAAAAACAAGAGTGGGGCTGACACAAAATGCTTGTTCAAAAAGGTATTAGTCAACAAATCTTAAAATTATCAACATTCAACGACAGATCACCCTTGAGGTTGTAACAGTTATGCTGATTGAAGTGGCAGAAGGAACTTCTTTCTCAAAATTGCTAGATACCACACTGCCATTCCTAATTGCAGCCATAGTTGGTGGCAATTAGGCAAAGCTGCCCTAAGATTTGCACTTCCGTAAAACGAGAGTGCAACATCAGGGACAATCAATCAGCGCATAGAAGGGGTAAAAAGAAGGTGTTAAAGACACTTTTAGTGATTGCCGTTGGTTTTTTACCGTCCCTGATTTCCCTGTGGGTAATCCGTAAAACCCATTTGCGATCGCGCTTACGACTCAGACAAGCAGCTATGAATTTTCCATCGGTGCAGGGACGACAAAACCTCACACTGGTTGAAGGCGATCGCTATTATTTAGAAGGGGTGGGTTATCTGATTGGTGACATCAGCTGTAAATTTAATGCCCGATCTGGTTACATCCGTTGTGCTGTCAATCCCGATGGCCCATGTAACGGTTGCCGTCACTACGAAGCAAAGGAATTAGCTGGTAGTAAAAAAAGTTCCTAGATCGGTACAGATAACCTGATTTATACCTAAGGAAGCACAACTAGGATCTGAGGTGTATATACCTTCCAGACTCTCATACCCATAAATCAATACCTTCGCCAAAAAAACAGGTAGTCTAGCTTTTGCCTAAATAGCCCAACACAATAGGGTGTAATACTCGTAAGCCAAAACGCAAAACCCCAGTGCAGACGGACAGGACACTATAAATTCCTCATACTCGTAAATTGGCGAAAGTATTGAACTATGGACCGGTATTAACAAAAAGTGCTTTATCGGTTCCTAGACCGGCACAGATAACCCGACTTGTACCTAAGCGAGTACAACTAGGATCTGAGGTGTATATACCTCCCAGACTCTGATACCCACTCCAGAAACTGCCATTAAACCGATTCACATAAAGTGCTTTATCGGTTCCTAGACCGGCACAGATAGCCTGACTTGTGCCTAAGCGAGTACAACTAGGATTTGAGGTGACTATACCTCCCAGACTCTGATACCCACTCCAGATGCCATTAAACCGATTCACATAAAGTGCATTATCGGTTCCTCGGACGGCACAGATAGCTTGACTTGTGCCTAAGCGAGTACAACTAGGATTTGAGGTGACTATACCTCCCAGACTCTGATACCCACTCCAGATGCCATTAAACCGATTCACATAAAGTGCATTATCGGTTCCTCGAACGGCACAGATAGCCTGACTTGTACCTAAGGAAGTACAACTAGGATCTGAGGTGACTATACCTCCCAGACTCTGATACCCACTCCAGATGCCATTAAACCGATTCACATAAAGTGCATTATCGGTTCCTCGGACGGCACAGATAGCCTGACTTGTACCTAAGGAAGTACAACTAGGATTTGAGGTGACTGTACCTCCCAGACTCTGATACCCACTCCAGAAACTGCCATTAAACCGATTCACATAAAGTGCATTATCGGTTCCTCGGACGGCACAGATAGCCTGACTTGTACCTAAGGAAGTACAACTAGGATTTGAGGTGACTGTACCTCCCAGACTCTGATACCCACTCCAGAAACTGCCATTAAACCGATTCACATAAAGTGCATTATCGGTTCCTCGGACGGCACAGATAGCCTGACTTGTACCTAAGGAAGTACAACTAGGATTCGAGGTAGCTATACCTCCCAGACTCTGAGGTCCACTCCAAACGGCAAGAACTGGTTGGCTTACCAGAGATAAAATTACCGATGTTGTCCCTGCTAAAATTCCAAATTTCCTTTTCATACAATCTAATGTCTTTCTCCTTAATACTGCTGTGTGTTTTGTTGCAAAGATTTAGACAATTGTAAAGTTGTAATTACTGAACTTTGTTTTCAGCTTGACTGGTATTGTACGATGAAATCACGTACCTATTTTGGATTCAGTTTCAGTTCTATAATCTACGGAAATCAGTTACAAACCTTTACATTATCTAGTTAAAACTCACAACCTTCGTGTGATAGAACTGCTATTATCAGCTGTTGGATCAACACTGATCGAATTAAACTCTATCAAAGTAAATTTTAGGTAAAGATTTATTTATATTCAAAGTTTAAGTCTGAACAAATCATGCATTAACTTAGTCTGCTAATTGGCTGCATGAGTTGAGACACTTAACTAAGTTGGACTCGAACATCTGATACTTGAGGGCGCTCACGCTTAACGATTTCCAAGTTTTACCTGAAAATGATAAAATCATTCCTAATTATAATAATTTGTATTTATAAAGACTTTTAATATTTGTCTTTGCATGGTGAAATAAGAATGGTTTAATAGAATTCGTGCAAAAGTGTAAATCTGCGTCATTTTGTTTGCAGATTATGAGCTTTTGCCGAATATCTCATAACTAGATGATTATTCAACGATGAACAACGCGATCGCTCGGACAACAGCATTATTCTCAACTTGCGCTTTGCTCCTAACAGCCTGTGGTGGCGGCACTAACACTGTTACCAATTCTGCAAATAATAGTCCAAATAGTACCAGAAATAACACTGCAACCGATACCACAGCCACAACGGGTACATCGTCGGGTGCTATTCCCATCGGTATTGCCGTTGCTCAAACTAGCAATGTAGCATTACTAGGTCAAGAGCAAGTCGCTGGAGTCAAACTTGCCGAGAAGTATTTCAATAGTAAAGGTGGTGTCAACGGGACACCAATTAAATTGGTGTTTCAAGATACTAGCGGTGATGAAGCCGGGGCAATTAACGCTTTTCAAACTTTAATTAACAAAGATAAAGTTATTGGAATTGTCGGGCCAACTTTATCACAGCAAGCCTTTAGTGCTGATCCCATTGGCGATCGTGCAAAAGTACCAATTATTGGCCCATCGAATACTGCTAAAAACATTCCCGAAATAGGTGATTACGTTGCTCGTGTTTCTGCACCAGTTTCCATCGTTGCGCCTAATTCGGTGAAAGCTGCACTTAAGCTGAACCCCCAACTTAAAAAAGTCGCAGTTTTCTATGCTCAAAATGATTCATATAGCAAATCAGAAACGGAAATTTTTCAGCAAACAGTTAAGGATCAAGGACTGGAATTGGTAACATTACAAAAGTTCCAAACCAGTGATACAGATTTTCAAAGCCAAGCTACGAATGCGATTAATCTCAAACCAGATTTGGTGATTATTTCTGGTTTGGCTGCTGATGGTGGTAATTTAATCCGACAATTGCGAGAACTAGGTTATAAAGGCTTAATTGTCGGTGGAAATGGTCTAAATACATCGAATCTATTGCCAGTTTGTAAAGCGCTTTGTGATGGCGTGTTGATTGCTCAAGCCTATAGTCCAGAACATCCAGGTGAAATTAACGCCGCATTTCGCAAAGCCTATACTGACGAATACAAAAAAGAACCACCCCAATTTAGCGCCCAAGCTTTTGCAGCAGTCCAAGTTTATGTCGATGCACTCCAAGCTTTAGATAAAAAGAGCAAAGTTAACAAATTCCAGTTACCAGAATTGCGGACAGAATTAAACAAACAGATACTTGTCGGTACATACAATACACCACTGGGTGAAATTGGTTTTACTCCGATAGGTGAAGTTATTCAAAAAGATTTTTACGTAGCTCAAATCAAGATGCCAAAAGACGGTAGCCAAGGTAAATTCACATTTCTAAAATAGTTGCAACATGAATATAAATCTATTTTTGCAGCAATTATTAAATGGGTTATCCATCGGTAGCGTCTATGCAATTTTTGCTTTAGGATATACCTTGGTTTATTCCATTTTGGGCATCATTAATTTAGCTCATGGCGCGATTTTTACCTTGGGTGCATATTTCACTTATGCACTCATGGGTGGTAACTTTGGATTTAATGGCTTATTGGCTAATGCAGCCTTGCCGATAAAATTACCTTTTACTATATCCTTGATTTTAGCAAGTACCTTGGCGGGATTGGTAGGGGTAGTAATGGAACGGGTTGCTTTTCAACCTTTGCGGCGTCAAGGATCTGACTCCTTACTAACTGTTGTTTCCAGCTTGGGAGTAGGAGTGGTAATTGTGAATTTAATCCAGTATTTAGTCGGCGCAGAAAGTTATACATACCCCGCAAATACTTATGGTAATTTGCCACCTGCGATTAACTTTGGTAGTCCAGAAAACCCAATTCCGATTCGAAGTGTTCAGGTAGTAATTTTTACTGTATCTGTTGTGATTGTGGGAATTCTTACCTATTTTATCAATCACACTAAATATGGTAAGGCAATGCAGGCGATCGCAGAAGATCCAACGACAGCTAGTTTGTTAGGAATTAATAGCGATCGCTTTATCATTTTAACATTCTTCATCAGCAGTTTTTTAGCAGGATTAGCAGGAACTTTAGTTGCTTCTAGTGTTAGTATTGCCGGGCCCTATTTCGGCATTGCTTTTGGATTGCGAGGTTTAGCGGTAATTGTCTTAGGTGGTTTAGGTAGTATTCCCGGTGCAGTGTTGGGAGGTTTGTTAATTGGATTAGTCGAGGCATTTGTACCCGCCGAATACTCTGGATATAAAGACGCAGTAGCCTTTGGAATTTTGTTTATCATGTTATTAGTTAGACCCCAAGGTTTGCTAGGACGACGATTTATTCAGAAAGTTTAAGGATAACGAGATGTAGTAGGGCTATTTCATTCTCATCTAGCCCGCATCAGAATGAATTCTGAGTCTAATAGCACTCATTCGTCTAAAGACGACTAAGAAAAGGTTATAGTCCGTTTTAACGGACTTTAGCTATTAGCCCGGAACTTTAGTTCTGGGCGGTTTATGTCAAAAACGAAATAGCCCTGGAAGACGCAACCCTATGAAAACATACACCAAACAAAAGTTAACTTTTGAGGAATTTTTGGAAGAGTCTCCAGAGGAAGGTTTATATGAACTTATAGATGGAGAAATTGTAGAAGTGCGTGCAACCAGAAATCATGATGATGTCGCTGACTTTACGGCTGACTCTTTCAATCATGAAATTAGGCGAATTAACCTAAATTACATAGTAACAAACACAGCATTACTGAGAACTATAACTGGTAATGGAGTAGAACAAGGGCGCAAGCCTGATGTTATTGTCATAGATAAAGATACATGGCGCTCAAATCGTTCTGCTTACTCTGCGCTTGAAGAACCCATCCAGTTAGCTATAGAGGTAACATCAACTAATTGGGAAGATGACTACATTGATAAATTGGATGAATATCAACGCTTAGGTATTACAGAATATTGGATTGTAGATTATTTAGCAATTGGTCTAAGAGAGTATTTAGGAAATCCAAAAATTCCGGCTGTATTTGTTTTTCTATTAGATGCTGAGGGAAAATACCAACGCACACAGTTTAGAGGTTCAGAACGGATTGTGTCACCAACTTTTCCTGAACTGGCGCTGACAGCAGAGCAAATATTAACAGCTTAATAGTTAATAAAAGCGATAGTTTGATTAAGCTTAATCCAAATCTTTTAAAATGGCTGATTTTTTTGCTACTTACGGTTCTCTAATTGTCTCTATGGTATTGGGGGCGTTACTAGGGTTATCGCTTTACTTACCGCTAATGACAGGACAATTGTCTTTAGCTAGTCCCGGATTTTATGCTTTAGGCGGGTATATTGCAGCAATTCTATCCACAAAAGTTTTTACATCTAGCAGTAGTTTATTTCCGATTCCCTTGTTGTTATTGGAGATGTTAATTGCTGGTGTAATTTGTGGTTTATTGGGTGTAATAGTGGGAATTCCAGCGTTGAGATTGCGAGGAATTTATTTAGCGATCGCTACTATCGCTTTTGTGGAAGTTCTGCGCGTCATCTCCCTGAATCTAGATATTACAGGCGGCGCTGTCGGAATTTTTGGCATTCCTCAACCTTTCCAAACACAAATTGAATATTTATGGATTGCTTTACCCTTACTATTAATTAGTATGGTGCTGCTTTATCGTTTAGAACGCATCCGTGTTGGAAGGGCTTTTATAGCTATCCGTGAAGATGAATTAGCTGCGGGTGCAATGGGAATTAACCCCACTTATTACAAAGTTTTGGCGTTTACACTAGGGGCTATGCTTGCAGGAGTTGTAGGTGCAATTAGCGCTCACTTCCTTAATACCTGGAATGCGCGTCAAGGTACTTTTGATGCCAGTATTATATATTTAACTTTTGTTTTAATTGGTGGTTCGAGAACTTTTTTAGGGCCAGTAGTCGGAGGTATGGTATTTACAGCTTTACCAGAGATTCTGCGAAGTCTAGCTGATACTGGTGGTTTACCTAATTGGTTAGCACAATTTTTGCGCGATGGCCGATTAATTATTTTTGGTTTACTAATAGTAATAGGTACAATATTTTTTCCGCAAGGACTAATTACTCCAGATATTTTTCCAAGACGCAAAATCATAAAGAAACGAACTGCAAAGGACGCATTCGCGCAGCGTCTCGTTGGCGAAGCCTCTCGTAGAGAAGAGAAGGAATAAGAGTTTCAGAGAGTTATTGCGTAAGTCTTATATTCATAATAATATGCAAAAATGTCACATAGTATTTCAACAGCTAACAGCAATATTGTCTTAGAAGCAAAAGCATTAACTCGCCGCTTTGGTGGTTTAGTGGCGGTAAATAATGTATCTTTTAATGTAAATAAATATGAGATTTTTGGACTGATTGGCCCGAATGGTGCTGGCAAAACAACACTGTTTAATTTGATTACTGGCTTCATTCCACCTTCTAGCGGTAAATTAATTTATCAAGGTGCAGAAATTTCCCAACGGCGTCCTGATCAAATTGCGGCTTTAGGTATCGCCCGTACCTTCCAAAATATCCGCTTGTTTGGGGAATTATCGGCGTTAGAAAATGTGATAATTGCCCGACATTTACACACTAAAAGTAATATGATTACAGGAGTTTTGGGATTACCACCAGCGCCTAGTGAAGAATTGAAAACTAAGCAAAAAGCTTTAGATTTATTGGATTTGGTGGGATTGAGCGATCGCGCTGACGAAAAAGCCAAAAACTTTGCTTATGGTGATCAGCGTCGGCTAGAAATTGCCCGCGCTTTAGGATTAAAACCGCAAATCTTACTTCTCGATGAACCGGCCGCGGGGATGAACCCCAACGAAAAGCAGCAATTGAGTGCATTTATTCGCAGCCTTCGCGATCGCTTCAATTTGACGATCATCCTTATAGAACACCATGTACCATTAGTTATGGGTTTGTGCGATCGCATCGCTGTGTTAGATTTTGGTCAATTAATTGCTTTGGGTGAACCAGCAGTTGTCAGAAATAATCCGGCTGTAATTGAAGCTTATTTAGGAAATGAATAATATCTGATTATCTATTTTACAATTACAAAACTAGCTTGTGGCTATCTGTGAAAAAGGGAAGTAAAGTAGTTTTTAAAATACATTTATATAAAATTATTGACAAACAATTTTTATTCGGAGAAAGTATACCTAAGGGTAATATCTAAAAAAACTATCCTAAGAGGATGTTTGAAAAGTCATGATTGATGTATCAAATATTTTTTACCCCACCCTAACCCTCCCCTTATAAAGGGGAGGGAACCGAATTTTTCTTGTTACCCCCCTTGTAAAGGGGGGTAAGAATTCGATTAAAATCACAACATATCACTTTTCAAACAACCTCTAAATAAACCAGTTTCCCTAAAAATTTCTTTTTAATTACGAATTACGTTAGCGAGTCATCGTACTCTGTAAGAGTTGCAAGCTACGCTTTTAGCGTCTGTCTTTGCTACGCAACGCTACCGCGAACGACACGCTGCCCGTAGCTTGTCCTCCGCCAGGAGTACGTAGAGAGCGTCATTACGAATTACGAATTACGAATTACGAATTATTTAACCTGTACCTTGCATCTATATGACTTCACAATCTTTTCGCGGTGACAAAATTCTGGTTGTCGATGACTCTCGTGATAACGTGTTTTTGATAAAAACTATTTTGCAGGAACAAGGTTACACAATTAGCACCGCAGCAAATGGTATTTCGGCCTTGGCAGAATTGAAAGCTTCTCCTTGTGATTTGGTTCTGCTGGATCTGGTGATGCCAGGTATGGATGGGTACGAAGTCACTAAGTACATTCGCAAAGAGATGAAATTGCCGCAATACATCCCCATATTGCTGATAACTGCCCACGATGCGCCCAATGTCGCCCACGGTTTAGACTTGGGTGCTGATGATTTTATCCGCAAACCTGTAACAGTAGAGGAATTGCTGGCACGAGTGCGATCGCTCCTCCGCTTGAAGCATAGTATGGATGAACGTGATGAAATTGCCCGCCAGCGAGAAGATTTTGTCTCCCGCCTCACCCACGACTTACGCACTCCCTTAGTAGCGGCCGATCGGATGTTGGTGCTATTTCAGCAAGGTGCGTTGGGAATATTATCACCACAAATGCAAGAAGTAATCGCCATCATGGGCCGTAGCAATATCAACCTACTTTCTATGGTCAATACTTTATTGGAAGTTTATCGCTTTGAAGCAGGGCGCAAAACTTTGGCATTGCAACCGATTAATCTAGTCCGGTTGCTAGAGGAGGTAACTGGAGAATTGGCGCCTCTAGCTGAAGATAAAACACTGTCCATTAATCTAGACAAAACTTCGGAGTCAAGCATAAATACAGTGATGGGCGATCGCTTAGAATTGCATCGTCTATTCACTAATCTGATCGGGAATGCGATCAAATTTACCGATTCTGGATCTGTGACTATTGGTTTTACTTCTCAACGCCAGTTCGACAAAAGTAGTCAATCTCAGTTTTCTGGAAAATCCAATTCTGTTGACTACATTAGAATTGAAATAGCGGATACTGGCCCAGGTATTCCTCCTGAAGAACAAGCCACTATCTTTGAACGATTTCGCCAAGGCAGCCACAAAAGTTCTGGTAGTGGCTTAGGACTGTACCTTGCTCGGCGAATTGTCGAAGCACATCAAGGTATTATTCTGCTTAATTCGGAGTTGGGCAAAGGTAGTGTATTTAGTGTGCTACTACCCACCAAAAGATGAGATAATTAGCAATTATAAATTATGAATTATCGAATTTCTTACCCTGATAATTCATAATTTATAACTTTACTAGTGTCTACCAATAATTTAAAGTAATTATTCCAATTAGAAAATCAAACACTAAAATCTGACAAATAAAATATGCTGATATAGCAGCGCTAACATTAAATAAATAGTTTTTTCTGGGACAAAAAAATGATTACCACGGAATTATCTAACCTTGGCGAGATTATCCAGAATCAGCGTGAGTTTTTTAAAACTGGTAAAACTAAAGATGTCACTTTTCGCATTGAACAACTCAAAACTCTCAAGCAAGCAATCATTGAGTATGAACAGTCAATAGTCGAGGCATTACAAGCTGATTTACATAAACCAGAATTGGAGACTTACATTACAGAAATCGCTGTAATTAAGGAAATTGATTACGCCAGAAAACATCTTAAAAACTGGAGTAAGCCCAAAAAAGCAGCCGTTTCCTTTGATTTCTTTTCCTACTCAGCGAGAATTTATCCAGAACCGTTAGGAGTTGTCTTAATTATCGGCCCTTGGAACTATCCATTTAACTTAATTATCTCACCGTTAATAGGTGCGATCGCAGCCGGTAATTGTGCAATTATCAAACCTTCAGAAATAGCTTCTCATACTTCCCATATCATCGCTGAAATTATTGCCAAAAATTTTGACCCCGCTTATATTGCAGTGATTGAAGGAGACATGGAAGCAAGTCAAAAACTACTTGCAGAAAAGTTTGACCATATCTTTTTTACTGGTGGTACAGCCGTCGGCAAAATCATCATGGCAGCAGCAGCAAAATATCTCACACCAGTTACTTTAGAATTGGGTGGTAAAAGTCCTTGTATTGTAGATAGTGATATTAATCTGGAACACACTATCAGACGAATTACTTGGGGCAAATTTATTAATGCTGGACAAACTTGTATTGCCCCTGACTATCTTTTAGTTAATAAAAAAATCAAAAAAGATTTAATAGATGGGCTGGGAAAATGCTTAAAACAATTTTATGGTGATCATCCTGTAAACAGTCCTGATTATGCCAGGATTATCAGTCAAAAACACTTTGATCAGTTGGTTAACTTTCTCAAAGATGGTGAAGTTATCATTGGTGGAAAAACTCAACCTTCAGAGCGTTATATTGCCCCGACAGTGATTGATAATGTCTCCTTAGAAGATTCTGTAATGCAGGAAGAAATTTTTGGCCCCATTCTACCCATAATTGAATATAGTGACATTGCAGAAGCGATCGCCTTGATTAACTCTAGACCTAAACCTTTGGCGTTATACTTATTTTCTCAAAACAAAAACCTACAAAAGCGAGTTTTGCAGGAAACTTCATCTGGTGGAGTCTGTATCAACGATACAATGATGCAGTTTGGTCTCTCGTCTTTACCATTTGGTGGGGTAGGAGATAGCGGTATTGGCAACTATCATGGCAAAGCTAGTTTTGACACTTTCTCCCATGATAAAAGTGTATTGCAAAACTCATTCTGGCTAGATTTAAAATGGCGATACGCTCCTTATAAGGGCAAATTACCCTTCATAAAAAAACTTCTGGGTTAGGGATTTCCAAGAAATAAATTATCCAATGTTGTGGGGTGGGCAGCGTTCGACTGACTTGTACTGACTTGTACTGAGCGTTGTCGTTGGCGCAGCCTAAGAAGAGAAGTAGCGCTCACGCCGTACCCCTCCGGGGAAGCAAGCTACGCGTAGCGTTCCGCAGGAAAGTCTTGCCCGCCTTTGGTTGCTGGGCGCGCGAGACGCGCACCCCACAATAAATAATGGGATATTTTTTTATTTGGAAGTCCCTTAAAAGTTATGAATTATGAATTTTTAACTTCAAACTCCTAACTCTACCCCTGTCAAAGTAGGTAAAAATTCTCGAAAATCAATTCCTCTCTAATCTCTTCTCTCTGTGTTCTCTGTGCCTCTGCGGTTCAATAAATCACTTATAAACCACTTCAGACGCAGAGGAACCAGAGAGAGAAAGATTTTACAACTCACCTTGACAGGGCTACTCTTAATTCCTGTACAGACGCGATTAATCGCGTCTCTCCTAACTCCTAACTTTTAAAATCCATAAGCGTTGCTGTAACGCTCCTCAGCCCAAGGTTCCCCACGGCGATGATAGCCATTGCGTTCCCAAAAACCAAGTTCTTCACCAGCTAAAAATTCCAACCCATTGATCCACTTAGCACTTTTCCAAGCATAGAGGTGGGGTACAACTAGCCGCATCGGGCCACCGTGTTCAGCTGGAAGCGCTTCACCAAAGACTTTAAAAGCAAAGAAGTTTTCTTCCCGCATAAAATCTTCTAGAGAAATATTGGTAGTGTAGCCGCCGTAGCAGTGTTCCATAATGTGGGCTACTTTCGGGTCTAGCTCAATCAGACCGATGAAATCTGTCACTTTAATGCCAGTCCATTTGACATCCAGTTTAGACCAGCGCGTTACACAGTGGAAGTCTGCTGTGAATTCGTGTTGAGGCAACGCCATAAAGTCTGACCAACTAAAGGTAGCAGGTTTTGCCAAACCCCAAACTCGAAACTCCCATTCCTCAGTGCTAACTTCGGGAGTTGCACCGTAAGTTAATACGGGGAAACCTTTAGCTAAATGTTGCCCAGGAGGCACGCGTTCGCCCTCTTCTTTCCCTGGTTTATGAAAAAATTTTCCTAGCATAGTTGCAGAAAAATAAGTTTTCTCATGATATTTACAAGCTTTTATGCAAATACTCTTTATCTGGCTACTTGCTCATTACTCATGAATTATAGGTAATGAGTAATGGATATTCCCAATTACTCACTACCAATTTTTCTCGATCTAATCAGCTTGTGTAGAGTATCTATGATTCTTGACATCCTCACCGGACTAAAGCCACGGTGATTCCCAAACATTACTATTTGGGTTCCTGCTTCATAGCAACTGCCTCCACCTCCCGAAGGGTAATAGGTCTTACGTTCGCTCCACAGGCTTTGGTTTTGAGCCTCCCGCAAGAGAAAGCGCTACTGTAGTATTATACCAAAAGCCGTCCTATAAGGACGGGGTTTTAGACCTAATTTTTCGATAATGCAATCAGGAAAGCTCAGAAAAAGCGTTTATCCAGTGGTTAGAAGTTTGATCGGTATTTTTGCCAATCAAATCTATCGGTGCTGTTCATACTTTTCCTGACTGGGAAATTATGATTCTTCTTCCTCTTCTTCAGCAGTTGGATAGACAAATGTAGAACGTCCAGTCAAAATCGACTTGCCCAAAGAGAGAGCTTTCTGAGCTTCGACGACGGCTTTATGCCTCCAGGTAGCTCGACGTTTATCTCGTTTTGATTTTGAAGTTTTCTTCTTAGGAACAGCCATGTCAGCAGATCGCGATTCTTCACAACCTTCTTATTCTAGGCCATCCACTGACGCTAAGGACAACAGGTAAATTGAATTGAGCGGTTGAGACTGAAGTGGGAACATCGGCACTTGCACTTCTCTCTGTGTCGCTCAATCTTAAACCCGCTATTTTGGGGTTGACAGACTGCTAGCTGCTGGAACTGGATTAGATGTCGGCTCTTTTTCAAAGAAAAGTAGCGATCGCGCGGTTTTGAAGTAAGTCGCCCAATTTTGAGCATCAGGGCGCGATCGCCATTCGGGACGACTGACTTGTAATGTCAGAACTGGTGCGATCGATCCATAATTTTGTACGGACACAATAATTGAAACATCTGTCACCAAGATATCTTGGTCGAAGCTGCGTTGAGCAGCAGATCTTGCGGCTGCTTCCGCTCTGGTGAGAACGGTTTCATAGTTTTCATCTGGCAGGCGGTCAATAGCTAGATCAACTCTAGCGGTGTAAGCTCGCACAAGCTGAGGTGCGAGCGCTTCTGTCAAAAACCACGCCGGAACAGTAGCTATGAGCAAAACTACTAAAGGAACTATCCGGATTCTTCTGGCAATTTGGCTAATAACTGAAAAGGGAGTGATCGATGATGGTAGGTGAGCAGAAATCTTGCTCATGACCTTCTATCTCCTTAGTGATGATCTGTTATTGAAATTAGGTGAAAGTATTTTCCGAAAATATAACGTAATAAAAACTACATTCTAACTGAAGATTCGATCAGAATCACCTAGATAACAAGACATAGGTTAGCTTTGTTTTTTTAGCAAAGCCAACCGCAATTTTAAGACCAGCAAACAATAACTGACAAAGAGCGGGATGGCAAATTACTGGGCGATCGCGATTGGCATCAATCAATATCAGTTATTTCAACCTTTAAGTTGTGCCCAAGCAGATGCTGAGGCACTAGAGGAATTTTTGGCGACAGATGCAGGTTTTCACCCCAAGCACTGTCTGTTAATGACAGATACTTCGCCGCCGATTGGGGATCGATCCACCTATCCGACTAAAGAGAATATTTTGCTGCTGCTTGAGGATTTGGCAGCGACAAGTTGGCAACCGGACGACTATCTGTGGTTATTCTTTAGCGGTTATGGAGTCAACTACAAGGGCAAAGATTACTTAATGCCAGCAGAGGGCAACCCCGAACTCGTGCAAGAGACTGGCATAGAATTGCGATCGCTAATGCAAAGTTTGCAACTTGCTGATCTAAATGTATTGCTACTACTCGATATCAACCGCGCTTTTGGCACCCAAGCGGATGCTCCCGTTGGCGAAGAAACAATAGAACTAGCCCAAGAACTACAACTGGCGACAATTCTTTCTTGCCAACCAGAGCAATTTTCCCACGAAAGTAGCGAATTAGGTCACGGATTCTTTACAGCAGCTTTGTTAGAAGCTTTGCATTCTTGCAATGGCAGCAACTTGGCAGATTTAGAAAGCTACCTAAGCTTGCTCATGCCAAAATTATGTCAACATCACTGGAATCCTGTCCAAAACCCTGCCACTATCATCCCATCAAGGCAGCAAGTAATCTTGCCAAAATTGGCAATGGAAAGCGACTTTGAAGCTGAATCGGTGATTTATCCCGAAGAATCCTTTGCTGTTGCCCTTGCAGCTCCCCCCCTCGACGATTACCCTCGAACTTCAGCAGATCGGGGCAGATGGAGAGAAGCTACTGGGAACTCCTCCCAACAGATGAAGGCTCACAAGGTTGAGAAGTCTAAGGGTGAAAAAGTCCAGGAGTCGGCTAACGGTTTAGTTTCCCAGCCAATGCCGGAAACTTCTTTAGGAGTGAATCCGAGGGGAAGATTTATCCCCAATCCCTCCCAAGGGTACGTCTCTCGATTGCCATCAAATCAGCCAAGCATCCCTTTTTGGAAACAGTTTATCTTATGGGGCGGAGGCAGCTTGCTGATAACAGGTTTAATGGCCGTAGTTTTTCTGCGTAATCAAGAAACTTTTAGAATTAAGCAAATATCAAACACATCACCCAAAGCTACTGCTAGCGATCGCCAAGTGATCCAGAATTTAGCAAGCGATGTCAACGACGGGCTACGCCTACGCACTCCACCAGTTAAACTCAACAACCAATCTAGCGCCCAAATAGTCTCTAGTTCCGAGTCAAAAAACCGGAATCAAGCAGTATTAGATTTGGCGAAAATGTCGCTCAGACAAACTCAGGCTAACGATTTGAGCTTGGCGATCACTACAGCCCGGAAAATTAAACCCGGTGAACCACTGTACGAACAAGCTCAGGAGAATATTAAGATTTGGAGCCGGATGATTTTAGATTTAGCAGAAGGTCGTGCGAAACAAAGACAGTATGCTAGCGCTATTGCTGCCGCACGGTTAATTACCAAAGATGAAGACTCCTATGCCAAAGCACAAGCAGCAATTAACCTGTGGCGGTTAGAGGGCAAGCAGTATGTGAGTAACAAAACTCTTTTAGATGCAGCTAATGCCTTGATTAAGTCAGGACAGGCATCTACCTACAATCGGGCGATCGAAGTTGCCAAGAAAGTACCAGCAGGTCAACCAGGATTCGATATTGCCCAAAAATCGATCAATAACTGGAGTGAGAAAATTTTAGATTTGGCCAAGCGTCGCGCCGCCGAAGGAGAACGTAATACTGCAATTGCGACCGCTACTTTAGTGCCAGAGGAGACAGGCGCTTACGAAGATGCTCAGGATGCCATCCAAAAATGGCAAAAAAAATAGTTTGAAGTTATGAATTATGAATTATGAATTATGAGTTTTATTTTTAATTCCTCATTAATCACTTCTCATTCCTAACTTTTCCCTCAGCAGTCTGTATTAGCAGTAGTGCGACACATCTTCGCCACAATCGTCGGCTAGATAGCACATGGCTCGGAAACGTAAACCAACCACTTCTTCATATAAGGGGTTGAGCTTGCACATGGGCGGAATGTGAAACAGGGTTTTCCCGAATAATTTGACATCTCGTTCAAAGGGACACTGAGATGGAATCAGTTTGCACAAGCGGTGAGCTAATTGGCGATCGCGGACTTGAATGTTATCTACCCGGTGCCGTAGCGGTTGGAGAATATCCCAGTAAGACTTGGAAACAGAAGGGTGTAGCTGGCTTGCTTTATGGCCACTAGTCTGTGCTTGATTGATTGAGACCCAGCTGGTCAGAAAAATCTTTTTTGTGGTGCTGTTGAATACTTTCATGGTTAATCCTCTGTGTAATTGAGGTTATTCAGCTTTTTGATGAATATATACAACGTGGCGACGACCTTTACCGGAAGAATCGCGTCCTGACTGCGATATAATATATACCTGAATAGCCACTTAAGTCAGAACTTAATTTATTACTACGTCAAGTTAATCGCAATTTTCCGGGGATCGGTAGCGTAATATTACGATCTTGTTCATAACTTGACATATTTAAAATTTTAGTAAAGACATCTGTCATTGGGTAGGTTTTAGTGTAGCATTTACAAACCTTAATACAAGGTCTTCCTGGAAGTATTTTTGCTAAGTATAAATATCAGTTTTATCCTAGTAGGCGTCTTTCCTCTGCGTATTCCCGCTTCCCCACGTCGCTGCGTCCTGTTCATTGCTGGTTGAATGCCGTTGAAGCAGAGAGATTTTTGATCGAGTAGAATCGATTGCATTTCACAAAACTTAGGTTTGCAGTGGCAATTTTAGTTAGAATGATCTAGTCTGAAGCGTTAAAATGAGACGTAGCTCGCTTATGAGTGTTTCAGAGCGATGGAGAAATTTGTATTTTTCAGCCGCCGATAAAAATGAGGAGATATTGGTTGGAGTTGCTTGAGGCGATCGCAACCTAACAACTTAGATCGCTCTGCTGAGTTTAACATTGCAAGATTTAGGCGATTGCAATCAGTATTTTTTTTGAATTTCTAAAAAGAAGCGAACTAATAATAAAGTGATAATCGCCTCATGTTTACCAGTACCAGGAGGCATTTCTACCAGCACCTCATCCTCAAGTTCATAACGCTTGTCTGTGCCATCATCAAAATTTATATACTCTTCAAGAGTGTTGATTTTTATTGGTGTTTTAGTCATAGCGATCGCCTCCAAGAACTATAGACAAGTTCTATACCCATGATAAAAGACCCTATCTCACGCCAAAGCGCAAAGACGTGAGAAAAACTCTGCGTCTTTGCGCTTTGGCGTTAAATTGTGATCTTACTCTATGATGCTACCTGAGCAGCAGTGCGAGTCCGGCGTCTTCTCCCATCAGCAACTTTTACAGGCGGCTGATCAGGAATTTGCATCAACAAAGTCACAGATGGCTGACATTGCAATTCCCGACGGATGGAACGTTGCAATTCTCGTTCTAAAGTACCTTGCAATCCACCCCAGTCTATATCTGCGGCTTCACCTTCCCCAGCCGCAAATTCTGACCAGCGCACAGTGAGGATTTCTTCAATCCGTTGTTTTACCCAGGTTTGCAACAGCGATCGCTCTACACTTGTAACTACACCCCGGAGGTGAGTTTCTGGTTTTGCCAACAGTTTACCATTCCAATCAATGGCAGCTGCGATCGTGATAATCCCTTCTGAAGCCATGCGTTGGCGTTCTTGCAATACTTTGGAACTTACCATACCCGAACTAGTAGTATCCACCAGTTCGATACCACATGGGACTTTACCAGCGATGCGAATGGCATCTTCCGTCAGTTCGACAATATCACCATTCTGGATGATGATCATGTTTTCGGCGGGAATGCCCATACTCTGAGCCGTTTCTGCGTGCTTCACTAGCATCCGATGTTCGCCGTGAAATGGCACAAAGAACTTGGGTCGAGTTAAGGCAATCATCAGCTTTTGTTCTTCCTGACAGCCGTGGCCGGAGACGTGAATCCCTTTATCTCGACCATAGACCACTTTCGCCCCCTGAATCATCAATTTATCGATGGTGTTGACTACAGCGATCGTATTTCCGGGAATTGGGTTAGCAGAGAATACTACCGTATCTCCTTGGCGGATTTTAATGTGAGGATGTTCTTTGTTCGCAATCCGGGTCATTGCTGCCATCAATTCACCCTGAGAACCTGTAGTTAAAATTAAAACTTTCTCATCAGGGAGATTACGAACTGCGTGCAATGGTTGCAGCAGATTATCTTCACACTTGATGTAACCTAAATTGCGGGCATGAGCAATCAAGTTGAGCATGGAACGCCCCACAATCGTCACTACACGGTTTTGCTTCTTGGCGATATCCAAAATCATGTTGATGCGATGCACACTGGAAGAAAAGGTAGTGACAAATAATCGCCCAGTAGCTTGACTAAATACTCTCTCCAGATTGGGATAAACGGAACGTTCTGAAGGTGTAAATCCTGGGATTTCGGCGTTAGTGGAATCACTTAGGAGGCAAAGAACGCCTTTTTCACCATGTTCTGCTAGACGTTGCAAGTCAAACTTTTCCCCATCAACTGGGGTGTGGTCAATTTTAAAATCCCCTGTGTGAATAACCACACCAAGGGGAGTTTGAATGGCAACAGTGAAACTATCAGCGATGGAGTGGGTGTTACGGATATATTCCACTAAAAAGTTTTTGCCAATCCGCACGACATCACGAGGGAGAACAGTTCTGATTTGCGTGCGATCGCGCACTCCCGCTTCTTCCAGTTTACCCTCTAGCATGGCCATTGCTAGTCTTGGCCCATAAATCACCGGGATATCAAATTGCTTGAGATGAAAAGCAATCCCGCCAATATGGTCTTCATGACCATGAGTTACGATCATCCCTTTAATTTTGTGGCGATTTTCCCGCAGATAGGTGGTATCTGGCAGAACAATATTTACTCCATGCATCGCCTCTGTGGGAAAAGCTAATCCTGCATCTAACAGGATAATTTCATCGTCATACTCAAAAAGACAGGTATTTTTCCCAATTTCATGCAAACCGCCCAAAGGAATAATTTTCAAGGCGGAATTATTAGCTTCGTTTTTAGCCATTTTATCCTTAGATCGTTACTTGTGGTTAATTGAATTGATAGTTAATGAACTTGTATTTAAGACAACATTATCTGTCTCTTAAGTCAGTCCCAAAGCAATCAAGTTTTAATTGAAATCTTCAATTTTTTATTCAATAAAATCGATACTACACTTAAGGATTCATAGTATATCTATCAGTCCTAGTACAGGTTTTTAAATTGCAACTTATGAACAATTATGATCATTGTTTATATGTATCTTTAGCAAGGAGGAGATTACCAGCGCTTAACCAACTGGTGCTAGATTAAACTAAGTTCTTTCAGCACCGCTTCTAACTTTTGACTTACTTCTAAGTCAGCTTCACATAGCGGCGGACGAGTTGAACCAACCTCCCAACCTTGAAGTTTCAGTGCTTTTTTCACTGGAATCGGATTTGAAGTGAGAAATAGAGCTTTAAACAACGGGAACAGTTGGAGATGAATGTCGCTTGCTACCTCGATTTTCCCCGCACGAAAAGCTTGGATCATCTGCTGTAGTTGGTTTCCTACCAGATGAGAAGCCACACTTACCACACCCTTTGCCCCGATCGCTAACAAGGGCAAAGTCATGTAATCATCACCAGAATAGATGTGGAATTCTTTTGGTGTCAAGCGACGAATTTCGCTTGCCTGATCTATACTACCAGTAGATTCTTTAATCCCGACAATATTGCTCACCTCAGCTAATCGGGCAACTGTTTCTGGCTGAAGGTTTTGTCCGGTACGACTGGGGACATTGTATAACAACAATGGTAGGTCGGGACAGGCTTGTGCTATCGCCTGAAAGTGCGCTTCCAATCCCGCTTGTGGCGGTTTGTTGTAATAAGGAACAACTTGTAAGGAACCATGTACTCCTATCTTAGACGCTTTTTGGGTGGCTGCGATCGCTTCTTTGGTGGAATTTGAACCACAACCTGCGATTACCTTGGCTTTTCCTGCCACGGATTGTAATACTTCGACAAACAACTGGTATTCCTCATCCCAACTTAGGGTCGGGGATTCTCCTGTTGTGCCGCACATCACTAATGTATCTGTACCGTTGTTAGCTAGATGCGCCGCCAGTTCTGCCGCTACATCATAGTTGACACTACCATCTGCTTTAAACGGCGTAATCATTGCGGTTAAAACATTGCCAAAATCTCCCACCCTTTTTTCACTCCTGATTACCCATGTTTTTCTATCTTGGTGGTTTTCTATTGTAATAACCTATCTACAAATTACTTTCAAGTGTCATTAATCATTTGTCACTTAATCAATGATTAATGACTAATAGCTAATGGTTTGAGTAGATTTTTCTCTACCAATAACTCCGCGATTTGTATTGCATTCAATGCTGCACCTTTGCGGATTTGGTCACCACACAACCATAATTCCAAGCCACAAGGATGAGAAATATCCTGACGAATTCTTCCCACTAAAACTTCATCTTTACCTGTTGCTTCAATTGGCATCGGAAAATGATTAGTTCCCCAATCTTCGACCAATTTCACTCCAGGGGAGGATTTTAAAATTTCTCTGGCTTCCTTCGCACTAAAGGGAGTCTCAAATTCTAAATTAATCGCTTCTGAGTGGGCGCGGAGTACGGGAACCCGTATACAGGTTGCAGTAATTCTGATTTGCTGCGTACCAAATATTTTTCGGGTTTCATTGACCATTTTCATTTCTTCCTCACAATAACCCAAATCGTTTAATGGGGAGTTATGCGGGAATAAATTAAATGCCAATGGGTAAGGCAATATTTCGGCAATTGGCGGCTGTCCTTGTAGTATAGCGCTTGTTTGGGCTTTGACTTCTGCCATTGCTCGAGCACCAGCACCACTGGCAGATTGGTAGGTTGAGGCGACAATGCGTTGCACTGGTTTAACTTTATGCAATGGCCAGACTACCAAAGTCATTAAAATTGTTGTGCAGTTAGGGTTAGCAATAATGCCTTGGTGATTAGCTGCGGCTAGTGGGTTCACCTCTGGCACTACTAAGGGAACTTCCGGGTTCATCCGAAAGGCACTGGAGTTGTCAATTACCACTGCCCCCTTTTGCACAGCAATTGCTGCCCAAGTTTTGGATGTGGAACCACCGGCACTAGCTAGTACTATATCGACATTTTCAAAGGCGCGATCGCTCACTGCTTCTACTGGGATATTTTCCCCTTTAAACGGCAGCGATCGCCCGACACTGCGTTCTGATGCCAATAACTTCAGGTTAGCAATCGGAAAATTACGGCTTTCTAATAATTCCAGCAACTCTGTGCCAACTGCACCAGTCGCCCCCAAAATAGCTAAACGATACGATTTTGACAACCTTGTTTCCTCCTTTAAGAGATTTTAGGCAATTTCTGGGAACAATTGACAATTTACTTATATTTAAATACCGATCGCAATCTGGAAATACATTTTGAATAGATTTATATTTTCTCTAATTTAGTCTATCTCTATATATCTAATACATTTATTTTCTTGGCTATTTATTAAGTTAAGTGATGTTGCATTTTACAACGGCTATTCAATTTATCCATCGATTTTAACTATATATTATTATACAATAAACCGCCATTTAGCAGAAAAATTGAGATATATATCTGCACTTAAACGTTTAACACGCATCCCACGTCTAAGGCAACCAACCTCTTCGCTGCAAACTTGCTTACCCAGATGATCAATATAGTACAATCGAAATGCATAAAACCAGCACAACATAAAACTGAGCTAGGCGGCTAGGCAACAGATGCGCTCTCGTACCACAACTTAATAATAGCTAGACTCAACACTATAACTTTAACTTGGGGGTACTAACCACTCGCTGATAACCAGGATATCACAGCGTTAGCCCACTGAATAATTAATTCTTGAGTTCAGGGGGAGTGGGCAGTAGGGAGACGAAGCAAGAAAGAATAACTAATACCAATGCCCAATGCCCAATGCCCAATGCCCAATGCCCAATGCCCAATGCCCAATGCCCAATGCCCAATGCCCAATACTTCTCTACGAGAGGCTGTGCCAACGACTCCGCTCAGTACAAGTGCCCAATGCCCTATTAACTAAATTGTTATGAAGGTAAAATGTCAAGTCCTTGGTGATTGGCAGTAAACTGGATCTTTGCCCCAAGACAAACATCCATCCTTGGATGTGATCAGACCTTTTGGCAAACTCCCATTCCCTTAAGAGACATCAAGCCATAAACGCGAACAATTATTGCGTCTTGTGTGTACTCAAAGTATAAAATACCAGAAAACTAGAGACGAAGCATGAAAGTCACCCAGGAAAAACTTCCCGCCAGCCAAATTGGACTGGAAATAGAGATTACACCGGAAATTACCAAGCAAACTTACGAAAAGGTAATTAAAAACTTAGCGAGTACTGCCAATATTCCTGGGTTTCGTAAAGGCAAGGTGCCTCGGCCGATATTACTACAAAGGCTGGGTACAACTCGAATCAAGGCAGCAGCGCTGGAAGAACTAATTCAAGATGGCATTGAGCAAGCAGTCAAACAAGAAGCGATTACAGCAATCGGCCAGCCGCAATTGCGCTCTGACTTTGAGGATTTGATTAAGAATTATGAACCTGGAAAACCTCTGACGATTTCGGCTGCTGTGGATGTAGAACCAGAAGTGAATCTAGTGCAGTACACTGATTTGCAAGCGAAAGCTGAAGAAGTCAATTACGATCCAGAACGAGTGGAGAACACGCTAGAGAAGGAACGTACAGAATTAGCGACATTGATTCCTGTGGAAGGACGTCCAGCCCAAATCGGCGATATCGCTGTAGTCGATTTTAAAGGTGTATTCTCCAAAATTGAGGGCGAAGAGGAAACAGCCGAACCAGAACCGATTCCGGGAGCCGAAGCAACTGATTTTCAAGTTGAGTTGCAGGAAGATAAGTTTATTCCAGGGTTTATTTTGGGAATAGTCGGGATGAATCCTGAAGAAACCAAAGAAATTGCGGCGCAGTTCCCAGATCCCTATGCTAATCAAGATTTAGCTGGAAAAGGGGCAACTTTCACAGTAACGCTCAAAGAACTGAAGGAAAAGGAGCTACCAGAAGTAAATGACGATTTCGCCCAAGAAATCAGCGATTTTGAAACTTTAGAAGAGTTACGCGCTTCTTTGGTAGAGCGATATCAAAAAGAGGCGGACGACAAAACAAAAACAAATAAGCAGGAAGCTTTGTTAACGGAACTGCTCAACCACGTAGAAGTTGACTTACCAGCAACATTGATTGACCAAGAAGTGGATGCGATGTTAACGCAAACAGCAATGCGCCTGTCTCAGCAGGGATTGGATGTGAAGAATTTGTTTACTCAAGATATTATTGCTCAGTTGCGGGAGCGATCGCGCACTGAGGCAATTGAACGCATCAAACGCTCCTTATCCTTACGGGAAATCGGGAAACGCGAATCTATCCAGGTAACACCAGAAGAAATTGCAGCCAGAGTCACAGAGCTTTTGCAGCAATACCCGGAAGAAAAAGAGGTTGATGAAGATAGACTGCGCTCAATCGTGGAAAACGAACTATTAACCGAAAAAATCATTGATTGGCTCTTAGAACACTCCTCAGTTGAACTTGTACCCGAAGGCTCGTTGAGTGCCACAGAGGAAACGGAAGCCGCAGAATCAGATGTTGATGCTGATGCACCTCAGACTGAGCCAGAAAACAGCGAAGCTTCCACAGAAGTCACAGAAGGATAATCAAAAATTCCACAGCCATGAGTTCACCAGTTCTGAGTTAAAGTACTGGTGAAATGGGTAAGGTAAAGGAGATGAGGGAGCAGGAGGAGATGAAAGACCACTGCCTCTTGACTTCTGAGAATTCCGGGATGAAGCCAGAATAATTAAAGAATTGATGAATTTTCCGCAAATAGTCACACCTGTTATTACCTGAGCTTGATACTGTGTTAGACGAGGGGAAATTATATGAGGCATAATGGTTAATACGTAGCTTAGAAAAATCCCATTCGTCGAAAAGGCAGCATAATGCTGCTGAAACATTTGTCCTAAATTATCGTCAAAGAAAGCTTGTATGCTTCTATCGCAGTCGGGAAATTACCCCATCAGCAACTTAAGTCGAATCAAGATTAACTCCCAGTTAAGCAGCCCTAGCAACATCGTGCCGATGGTGATAGAACAATCTGGCATGGGAGAAAGGGCTTTCGACATCTACTCCCGCCTGCTGCGAGAGCGGATTATCTTTTTGGGAACGCCAATAGACGATGCCGTAGCCAACTCAATTGTGGCTCAGTTGTTATTCCTAGATGCTGAAGACTCAGAAAAGGACATCCAACTGTATGTTAATTCTCCTGGCGGCTCGGTCTACGCAGGGATGGCAATCTATGATACAATACAGCAAATTCGCCCTGATGTTGTTACCATCTGTTTTGGATTAGCCGCGAGCATGGGGGCATTTTTGTTGACAGCAGGAGCTGCCGGTAAGCGAATGTCTCTGCCCGACTCCCGGATTATGATTCACCAACCACTTGGTGGCGCTCAAGGTCAAGCCATTGACATTGAAATTCAAGCCAGAGAAATTCTTTACATTAAGGCTAAGTTGAATCAGTTAATGGCTCATCATACTGGTCAAGCCTTAGAAAGAATTGAAGCAGATACTGAGCGCGACTTTTTTATGTCGGCAGATGAAGCGAAGAATTACGGTTTGATTGATCAGGTCATTTCCAGGCAAAATCTTCCCACAGCAGGGGAAAACGTCACCATTCTGAAATAAGAGGCTGGTATGTCTAAGTACGACTCCCATTTAAAATGTTCATTCTGTGGCAAGTCTCAAGAGCAGGTGCGTAAATTAATCGCAGGGCCGGGAGTCTACATCTGCGATGAATGCGTTGACTTGTGTAATGAAATACTGGACGAGGAGTTACTCGATACCAATGGTGCGGCAGCACAACCAGCACCAAGAGCAGAACCACCTGAAAAACGGCGTACTCACTCTTCTAGTATTTCGTTTAATCAAATACCCAAGCCAACAGAGATCAAAAAGTATCTAGACGAACACGTTATTGGTCAAGACGAAGCCAAGAAAGTGCTGTCAGTAGCTGTTTACAATCACTACAAGCGGCTGGCGGTTATTCAGTCTAAAGCTAGTGGCAAACCTGGGGCGGATGATGCAATCGAACTGCAAAAATCCAACATTTTGTTAATTGGCCCGACTGGTTGCGGCAAAACTCTCTTAGCGCAAACCCTAGCAAAAATCTTGGATGTACCCTTTGCCGTCGCTGATGCTACGACGCTGACGGAAGCGGGGTATGTGGGAGAAGATGTAGAAAATATTTTGCTGCGACTGTTGCAGGTGGCAGATTTGGATATAGAGGAGGCACAACGGGGAATTATTTATATTGACGAAATTGATAAGATTGCGCGTAAAAGCGAGAACACGTCAATTACCCGCGATGTTTCTGGCGAAGGTGTGCAGCAAGCTTTGCTGAAAATGTTGGAGGGAACGATCGCCAATGTACCACCCCAAGGAGGGCGCAAACATCCCTATCAAGACTGCATCCAAATTGATACAAGTAATATCTTGTTCGTCTGTGGTGGTGCCTTTGTGGGCTTAGAAAAGATTGTAGATCAGAGAGTTGGCAAAAAAGCAATCGGCTTTGTGCAACCGGGAGAAGGACAATCGAAGGAGAAACGAGCCGCAGACACTCTTCGCAGTCTAGAACCGGATGATTTAGTAAAATTTGGCATGATTCCAGAATTTATTGGGCGCGTGCCAATGGTAGCAGTAGTAGATCCGCTAGATGAAGAAACGCTGATGGCGATTCTCACCCAACCACGCAGCGCCTTAGTCAAGCAGTACCAAAAGCTGCTGAAGATGGATAATGTCCAGCTAGATTTTAAACCAGATGCTTTGCGAGCGATCGCTCAAGAAGCCTACCGCCGTAAAACTGGTGCTAGAGCATTACGTGGTATTGTCGAAGAACTGATGCTGGATGTAATGTACGAGTTACCATCCCGTAAGGATGTGACACGCTGTACAATAACACGGGAAATGGTCGAGAAGCGATCGACTGCCGAACTAATAATACATCCATCTTCACTACCGAAACCCGAATCAGCCTAAATCAGTGCTGAGTAAAGTTAGGAGTAAAGCAGTGGAGAATGAGTAATTAACTCCCAACTCTCAACTCCCAACTCCTAACCCTTCTCTACGAGACGCTGCGCGAACGGCAGGCTCAGGGCATCGCTCCTAACTTCTAACTCCTAACTATCAAAAATGCCTTATATTAATGTTCGTGGCGTTGAGCATTACTACGAATGGGTGAAAAAACCATCTGGTTCTTTGGTAAAACCAGTGATGGTTTTTATGCATGGTTGGGCTGGTTCGGCTAGATATTGGCAAAATATCGCTGATGCTTTATCGGAGCAATTTGATTGTTTACTCTACGATTTGCGAGGATTTGGCCGTTCTCGTGGAAAGCCAACCATAGCCCAAGCAAGTGAAGCTGTTGCTGAGTCTGAGTCCCCCCAGGAAGAATCAGAGGCAATCAGAGAATTAACCTATGAATTAGAGGAATACGCTGATGATTTGGCAGCTTTGTTAGATGGGTTGCATATTCAGCGTCTGTATATCCATGCTCACTCGATGGGCGCATCTGTTGCCACTTTATTTTTTAACCGCTATCCCGAACGAGTAGAACGAGGAATTTTAACTTGTAGCGGTATTTTTGAGTACGACGAAAAATCCTTTAGTGCCTTTCATAAATTCGGTGGTTATGTAGTTAAATTCCGTCCCAAGTGGTTAAGCAAAATCCCATTTGTTGACCGAATGTTTATGTCACGATTTTTGCATAGTTCCATACCACATTCTGAGCGTCAAGCTTTTTTGCAAGATTTTCTGGAAGCAGATTACGATGCGGCTTTAGGGACAATTTTTACTTCAGTCAGTAAGGCTCAAGCTGAGTTTATGCCGCAAGAGTTTGCCAAGTTGACAGTGCCAACTCTACTTGTGGCGGGGGAATATGACAAGATTATTCCAGCTGAGATGGGGCGTCAAGCAGCAGCACTGAGTAACAAAGTTGAATTTACGATGATTCCGGGTACAGCGCATTTCCCAATGTTGGAAGATGCACCAACTTATCTGCAACGGGTACAAGAGTTTTTGCAAATTTCCATGCCAGAACCACAGGTGTAATAACTTGTTAATCTCGTTGTTGAGCTTTCGTTTTTGATTGAGATATTTATTATCTGTTATCGTATCAGAGTTAATTCCCAAAAGTTATTTTCGGATAATCGGCACAAATTCGGCAACAGCGTCGTACTGGTCAGGATGTCCGATATTTTGTCGCAACAAAGCTGGGTCTAAATTCGGGAAGAAACTACTACGGTTTACTTGTTCATATTCGCCACCCGGATTTAAACCGAATATTTTTATCTGGTCAGATTTCCAGAACCAAACTTCAGGCACTTTCTTGGGTTTGTATAACTCTTTTCGGTTAATGGTGCCACTAGTAACAACAACTTCAATAACAATGTCTAGCGTTTCTTTATTGCTGCCAATGCAGTAAGATTCATCTGGTGTGCCAGAAGCATACCCAGATTCTTCTAGAGTAAAACCACCACGACCGTAGAACCGAATTTCCAACTCTCTCATATAAGCTTCTAGCAAATAGCTGAGAGTTCTTTTTACGTACTCATGTTTTTCACGAATGGGCGACATAATTTCTAATATTCCTGACAAATAAGAGAGTCGGATATTGCGGTTGTCCTTTAACTGTGCCTCAATACCTTTGAATTCCTCCCAAGAAACATCTGCGACGGTCACTAGTTTCTCTTGTATGGGATGGTCTAGAAGTGGGATACTCATATCGCCTCTCAACAGTTCTCCACAATCATAATCCTGAGTGATTTATTGGGTGTGTCCGCCTATGCCATTCTTACCCTTTGGATTAACTCAAACCCAGTTCTCGTTTTAGCAAGTTAATCGAGTTAATACCGATATAATTCTCAACCTTAATCAGCTTCGGTGGACGAATAATATCTTCATCGGCTGCTTGCACTGCTGCTTGCACTGCCGCAAAACTGGCTTGGTCACTTATGATTACCTCAGCCCGTTTAACCATTGCTTGAAGTTTATAAGCATCTTTTGGTTGCGAAGTCATCACCAGTAGTTCATCCCCCCGCAGACCGTGGAGGATGACTTCTGCGGCGCGGGCAATCCCGGAACTGAGGCTAACTATGCCTACACAGTTTTCTTTTGGTAGGGTTTTCAATAGGCTGAGTTCTTTGCTGTAGTCGTAGATATCCAGAGGAATTACCCGTGCAGCTTTAGGTGCTGCGATCGCTTCCACATTACTGATAAAATACCGACTTGTGACTACTGTCGCTGAAGTAGTTTTATCTAGCGCAGCTGTTAATTCGTCCATTGCTACTAACTGGACTGGTATTTTCAGAGCTCGTTCTAATTCATACACCATCAACTCACCAGCACCCATGTCATAAGATGGAACTGCAACCAGTACTCGCGCACTACAACGCAAGCGCCAGTCAATTTCCGCTAAAAATAGCTCTCTGGCTTGATTCAGTGAACATCCTTGGGAAAGCAAATCATCAAGTGCTTTCTGGACAACTTGATAAGCATTAGGATTTTGTTTGAGAATTGGTGATTGCAGCCTACTACCGCCCTCATGACCTTGGGGACGAACATAAATTCCTGAACCAGCCATACTTTCAACAAATCCGTCTTCCTCCAGTTGACGGTAAACTTTGCTAATGGTATTACGGTGTAATCCCGTTTGCATTGCTAGCGCTCGTGTACTTGGCAATTTGTAAGCAGGGGGATATTGCCGGGAAGCGATCGCAAACCGGATTTGATTAAACAGCTGGGTTGATGCGGGAATTTCGCTGTCTGGCTGAATACGGAATTGAATCATCAGCAAACCTCCTGAATACTAAGTGGGGAGTGGGGAGTGGGGAGTGGTGATTGGGGAGTATTAAGTGTTGTTTTCCTACTCAGCACGGGCTAAACGCCGCGCTACCAGCACTTTTAACTCAGCACTCTTTTGGTGTTTAGCTGCATTTATTACATATAAAAAATTTTATTTACATATAAAGTTTTTTTGGTAAAAATTTCTAATGCGCTGATTATTGGTAATTGATAATTTAATTGGAAAAAACCTGGACATACTGGCATAGTTATATCAAATAAACACACGGCTAATCACATAGCACTGGTAATAATTATTATGACAGAGCAAGCAATAATTACCACAACAGTTAATCTTTTGCAAGATAATGTTCAAGTGTCTGCTTATCTGGCAGAGCCAAAAGAATCTGGACTTTATCCAGGAGTGGTGGTATTACAAGAGATTTTTGGTGTCAATGTTCACATTCGGGAAGTTACAGAACGGATTGCCAAACTCGGATATGTAGCGATCGCACCTGCGCTTTTTGACCGTGTTGCTCCTGGTTTTGAAACCGGATATACACCCGAAGATATAGAAACGGGCAGAAGCTACGCCATGCAAACTCAAGCATCAGAGTTATCGAGCGATATTCAATTAGCAATTGACTACCTCAAAAATCTGCCTCAAGTGAAGAAAAAAGATGGTTTTGGCTGTATTGGCTTCTGCTTTGGCGGTCACGTCGCATATCTTGCAGCCACCTTGCCAGATATTAAAGCTACGGCTTCCTTCTACGGTGCTGGAATTAGCACGCGCACACTAGGAGTTGGCGCTCCTACTCTCACCCGCACCAGAGAAATAACGGGTACTCTCTATGCCTTTTTTGGTAAAGAAGATGCTAGTATCCCATCTGAACAAGTAGATGAGATTGAAGCAGAGTTAGAAAAATATAAAATTCCTCATCGTGTGTTTCGCTACGATGGAGCTGGTCACGGATTTTTCTGTGACCTTCGTGCCAGTTATAATCCTAAAGCTGCTGCCGATGCTTGGGAGCAAGTGAAACAACTCTTTAGTCAACTGAACTGAAGCATACACAGCCAAGTTCGTTTTTTGTCATTTGTCATTAGTAATAACCACAATGCTGTGTATAACTTTTACTCAAACTTAAGCCTTCAGCCCTCTTCCATCAGAGGGAATGGAGAAAATTCAAAGCCTCTCTCGTTTTAGGAGAAAGGTCAGAATATTAAGTTGCACATCGGCTAACTACAGATAAATGACAAAGGACAAATAACAATCTAAACTCCAGTGGCATCAGATCAAATAACAATTAATCTTCAAAAGTCATGAATTCCGAATCGAAACTTTCTCAAACAGCCAATTCGTCGTTTACGATGGACGATTTTGCCAAAGCACTAGAAATACACGACTACCAGTTTCAAAAGGGACAGGTTGTACATGGCAAAGTGTTCCAACTTGATCACGATGGAGCCTATGTTGATATTGGTGGCAAGTCGTCAGCTTTTCTGCCGCGCGATGAGGCTTCTTTGAGAGCAGTTACCGATTTATCGGAGGTGTTGCCATTGCAAGAGGAAATGCAGTTTTTGATTATTCGAGATCAGGATGCAGAAGGTCAAGTCACCCTTTCTCGAAAGCAGTTGGAAATTCAGCAAATCTGGCAACGACTGACCGAAATGCAGGAAAATGCTCAAACTGTGCAAGTACGGGTTATGGGTGTGAATAAAGGTGGTGTCACCGTCGATATTCTTTCTTTGCGGGGATTTATTCCGCGATCGCACCTGGCCGAGCGTGATAATTTAGAAGCACTCAAAGGTCAAAATCTAACTGTGGGTTTTTTGGAAATTAATCGCAACACCAACAAACTCATCCTTTCCCAGCGTTTAGCAACTCGTTCTAGCAACTTCAGCTTGTTAGAAATAGGTCAGTTGGTGGAAGGTAAAGTTACTGGCATCAAACCTTTTGGTGTATTTGTCGATTTAAGTGGGATGGGCGCTTTGCTTCATATCAAGCAGGTAAGCCAAAAGTTCATTGAATCTCTAGAAAAGGTATTTAAAGTTGGTCAGCCAATTAAAGCTGTAATTATTGACTTGGATGAGGGTAAAGGGCGGGTTGCTCTTTCTACCAGAGTTTTGGAAAACTTCCCTGGCGAAGTGCTAGAGAATTTTGATGAGGTGATGGCTTCGGCTGAAGCGCGTGCCAATAGAGCTAATAACAAAGCATCTGAATAGTTTTGAGATGGGCTTGATCAATAATCCAAGTTATGGGTTTTATAATTCCCCCTGCATCTACAAAGATGTGGGGGGATTTGATATTGGGAAAACTTTTCACAGACTTGCTTTCTAGCCTCTGGCTGAAAATGCGAGTAATACCAAGTTGCGATAGATAGTATTATTTGCTCAAAAGTTAGTCCAGTAGCGGCCTTGATTCCAAACAAGACTAACTTTGGCAACTTGGTATAAAGCAGTATTTCAACTCAAACAAGTAACTCGTGAGTTAGGAGTCAGACCGCTTCGCTTGCTGCTTATGATCGAGGCTATGGTAACGCCAAATTTGTCCAAGCAACGGAGGAAATTGACGTAGACCTGTTGCTACGTTTAGCTTCAAACCGATGTGTGTGGGGTATACCCGATGCTTATAAGGGAAGAGGTGCTCCGTGCAAGCCGCCCAAGGGCATCAGCCATCTCCGCGTCCCCGTTATCCCTCTGTCAAAAAACACTCATCTAAAAAACCTAAAACCGAAGAATCACTTAAGAATGCTGATCTAACTGCTGCTTAGTTTCTACTTCTTTTTCAACGATTCAACTTAACTCAGCCTCTATAAGAAGTTGGGTAACTTTCTCTTGCCTTCTATATCATTGCTGCTAAATGCCAATTAGTCCAAACTCAAGTACTAACAAAATATGGCGAATATTTTTAAAAATTAATAAATCGCTAAAAGCCTTGTTAAATAAAAATTTCAGATTTTGCGTTGCCGAAAGTGACGAAAGAGGGCTAACAGCAGTAGCAATTTATTTCCCATTAGGGGAATAGCATCCAGTACTCATGTAAATATTCTCATCATGAGAATTGCTGTATAGTTTGAGGTATGCCAGATTATACTCTCAAGAGTTGCTCTATGATTACTCTACCTGGTATTACCATCCAAGATAAGATATACGAAAGTTCTAATTCTTTAGTGTATCGGGGCATCAGAGATGATGGAGTGGCGATCATCGCAAAAATACTCAAGCAAGATTATCCGTCTCCTCAAGAACTGACCCGCTACAGACAGGAATATAAAATTACTCGTTTCCTCAACTTGGAAGGAGTTATCAAGGCATACAGCCAGCAGGATTATCGACGCACTCTGGTAATTCTCTTAGAAGATTTTGGCGGAGAGTCCCTAGAGCAATGGATGCAAAAGCGCCCAGAGAAGTTCTGCCCTTACCCCTTATCCACTTTTCTTGGTCTTGCGATCGCCCTCACAGACATTCTTGGTAGAATCCATACAGCTAATGTCATTCATAAAGATATCAATCCGGGAAACATTGTTCTCAATCCAGATACTGGCGTTGTCAAAATCATTGACTTCGGGATTGCTACCCAATTTAATCGCACGAATCCGACTTTCAAAAGTCTTCATGTGTTAGAAGGCACACTCGCCTACCTGTCTCCAGAGCAAACAGGGCGCATGAACCGTTTGCTTGATTACCGCACCGATTTTTACTCCCTTGGTGTAACGTTCTACGAACTTCTAACTGGACATCTGCCGTTTCCGATCACAGACATTCTTGAGCTAGTTCATTGTCATATTGCTAAAGCGCCTGTTCCACCTCACGAACTGAATGCAGCGATCCCTAAAGCCGTTTCAGATATCGTTTTGAAATTGATGGCGAAAAACGCAGAGGATCGCTATCAGAGTGCTTGGGGAATCAAAGCGGATTTAGAATTTTGTGCTTACCAAATAGAAGAAATTGGTCAAATTGGTAACATTCAAATGGGTCTTCAAGACGTTTGGGATCAGTTTCAAATTCCTCAAAAACTGTATGGACGGGACAAGGAAGTTGCAATGTTATTGGCGGCTTTTGACCGCGTTGCTTCTTCACAAAACACTTCAAAACAGGAATCAACAGATAACTCAACATTCAAAGTCGAAATGATGTTGGTATCTGGCTATGCTGGAATTGGAAAGTCAGCATTAGTACAGGAAATTTATAAACCCATTACCCAAAAGCGCGGTTATTTTATCTCTGGTAAATTCGACCAATTTGGGCGCAATATTCCTTACAGCGCGATCGCAGATGCCCTGCAAAAATTAGTGCAGCAACTACTCGG
>NZ_JBALCE010000024.1:0-36907 GCF_036919815.1 Nostoc sp. | reverse complement strand
ACGGTCATTGATGTAATAACTATTTTTTAGTACTGAAGAAAGTTGTTAGCGTTCGCTTGATTTTGATCCGACTTCACAAAATCGCGTTGCTCCCGGCGATCGTAACCCCTAAACCACTCACTGCATCTGATTCCAATTCAACGATAAATTACCCGTTATTTGTAAATAATGTGTTCTCACTTCGGAGGTGATTTACAGGTTCCTACTGGTATATAAGCGACTCTGGCACTCCCCAAATTTTAATTGTTCTATCAATGCTATAACTAGCAATGAAGTTGCGATCGCTACTCATGGCAACATAACCAATTGGCGCTGTATGCCCCTGCAATGTAGATAATTTTCTGTTCATTGCCAAATCCCAAACAACTATTTCGTAGTTATCTGTACAGTAGATTAAAACTCTACCATCTGAACTCATAAGGCAAGGAACAACACCCGCAGATGTATAGAGAATGCGATCGCTGATCAATTCCCATACACATACCTCGTCTTGCCGGATTCCGCAAGCCAAAATTTGCCTATCAAGGCGATTTGCAAGTGAATTTACTGTCAAATATTAACGAAAGATTGCTTATAAGACAGATCCCAATAGCAAATAAGGGTGTTATTGTAGTCTGCAATAGACCAGAAAAGTTTCAAAATTCTCTTCTGGAACAGGCAAGCCATCCTCCTCCAACGCGGCGACATAACCTGCGATCGCCTCTTTGATATTGGAAAGGGCTTCCTGTTTAGTCTTACCCTGGCTAAGACAACCTTTTAGGCTGGGGCACTCTACAACCCAGTAGCCATCTTCATCTCCATACACGATTACCTGTCTCATATTCCACTTGATAACAAAAAATGTGTATAACTGTTCTTGATCTTAGCAAGCAAGCCTCCTAAATCTGCCTTCCACTGCGCATTTCAACCTCAAACTGTATATTGCTGACGCGTCTACCCATTCTCATCGATCATCTATTCAATTGTCGGTGGCTTCGGTTTCAAACTGCATTTGTCGGTACAAATTAGCGGCAGCTACGCCCGTCGTAGACATCGCTATTTCCACATCCACCCTAATTGCTACCCTAACCAAGCACTAATGTTCTAGCATTTTATCTCGTAGATGGTTAATGCTTAATGGTTAATGCGATCGCCTTTTACCGTAATGTAGGTTATCGCATCTTATTCCAATTCAACAAACTCATGTTTTTTTTAAATTCACTGGAAAATCAACTCCAGCGCTGGAACGAAACCATTCGCAATCAGTCGAAAAATCCTAATGCTTACATTCGTCGAGGCATGGTTAACTTTCAACTGGGCAAGATTGATGAATCTATTCAAGATTTTGACATTGCAGAGCAATTGGATGCCCGTATTAAACCCTACCTCTGGCAACGTGGATTATCGTACTATTATGCAGAAAGATTTGCTGAGGGCGCTCAACAATTTGAAATAGATTTGACAGTAAATGCTCAAGATGTAGAAGAAACAGTATGGCGATATCTCTGCATAGCTCGTTCGTTAAGTGTTGAAGAGGCACGTAATTCTTTACTAACTGTAAAAAATGACCCTCGACGTGTTATGCAGCGCGTATATGATTTGTATGCAGAAAATTGTACACCAGATGATGTTTTAACTGTCGGTCAATCAGAAGCGATAAAGGGAAATTTTTACAGTCATCTTTACTTGGGATTATATTACGAAGCCCAGAATAATCTTGATTTAGCTCAGGAATATATAATTAAAGCTGCTGATAATTACAAAATTGATGATTATATGTGGTATTTGGCACGGGTACATAAAAATTTGCGAGGATGGTCTTGATTTGCTCAATAGACATCTCTAGAAATTAATTATGCGTTGTCCGAAATCCTTGGTAGGCAAAATACCCTGCGGGTTCGCGTAGCGTTCCGTAGGAAAGCTAAAGCTACATAAATTGTGCCTACGTCATTTTCACTCCTATGTCTATTCGGATCATGCTACATAGTGATACACAGGAACCTCAGCAAAGTGATCTGGTTCTTGTCCAGAGAGAATGATTTGCTGCAACTGTTCTACAGCTGATGGAGAAAAAAACTGTTCTCCTGTTTCTGGATTGACACGAGCAGGCACGTTCTCGATCATGTAGACTTGTCCATTGAGTTGGAGTGTGTACGTTACTCGTTGTTCAACTAGTGTTTCTAGCTCATTGCTGATCATTGCGGTTCCTCCTTTGAGTAAAGTTGTTATTCCATCGCTGAGGTTCAGGCTCGTACAGGGTAATAATTTTAAGCAGGGGGCGAGAAGGATAACTGCATTGAATATGAATTTGCGATTCTCGGTCTGGCATTGGGGTATTTACTAGACCCCAATAGTGCTGATTCCATTCTTACCTTATCTCTAATTCTTGTTCCTGTTGCTTGCGGTTCAATTCCACTTTTGCGACCGCAAATCGTACAAGATTTAATTGCATTCTCGCCGTTCTATCACTATCGGCAATTAGTTTTATCGGCGGTTAACTTGAACTACGATAACCAGCTATTTCTACATTTACTTTGGCTACTTTGGGCTTGTGCTGCTTTTGGTTTATTCGCGGCTTGGTCTTATCAGCGCGATCGCACCGTTTAGTAGCTTTAACATGATTGACATTGAATTTCTGGAAGGGATTTTATACCACATTAACCTTCATAGCTGTGAGCGATCGCCTCTGCTAAACTAATTTGCAAAAAATATCTTCCTCTATTTACGACTATTTTTTGTGGTGACTTGTATTTAGCAGTTAAGAGGATATTTGGCAAGTGTTGATCACATCGCACCGTAGGCATTTTCCGTAGGCGTAGCCCGTCGCAGACATCGCTTCCAACATGGCATAGCCAATCACATTTTATTATGCTATATTAAGCGTAGTCGTTATGAGTTCATATAAATATCATGACTAACCCCACAGTAGAAAACTTAGTAATTATCGGTTCTGGGCCAGCAGGGTACACAGCCGCCATCTATGCCGGACGCGCTAACCTGAAACCCGTTGTATTTGAAGGTTTCCAAGCAGGGGGATTACCAGGTGGGCAACTAATGACAACGACGGAAGTCGAGAACTTTCCTGGGTTTCCCCAAGGGATTACTGGGCCGGAACTGATGGATCAGATGAAGGCGCAGGCGGAGCGCTGGGGGGCTGAACTATATACTGAAGATGTTATCTCAGTTGACTTGAGTCAGCGTCCCTTTACAGTGCGATCGCAAGATCGGGAAATTAAAACCAACAGCATCGTCGTTGCGACTGGTGCAACAGCAAAGCGTTTGGGTTTACCCAGCGAACATGAATTTTGGAGTCGGGGAATCTCCGCTTGTGCAATTTGCGATGGTGCAACACCGATTTTTCACGGCGCAGAATTGGCTGTAATTGGTGCTGGCGACTCGGCGGCGGAAGAGTCAATTTACCTCACCAAATACGGCTCTAAGGTGAATATGTTGGTACGCACCGATAAGATGCGGGCTTCTAAAGCCATGCAAGACCGGGTTTTGAGCAACCCTAAAATCCAGGTACATTGGAACACAGAAGCCGTGGATATCTTCGGTAACGGTCGCATGGAAGGGGTGAAAGTCCGCAATATCAAAACTGGTGAAGAGAGCCTACTGCACGCTAAGGGTTTATTCTACGCCGTTGGTCACAGTCCCAATACCTCTTTATTTAAGGGGCAATTAGAACTGGATGAGGTCGGTTACGTTGTCACCAAGCACGGTACTGTAGAAACCAGTGTAGAGGGCGTTTTTGCTGCTGGCGATGTCCAAGATCATGAGTTTCGGCAAGCAATTACGGCTGCGGGTACTGGCTGTATGGCGGCAATGTTAGCAGAACGTTGGTTATCATTTAGTGGCTTGATTCAAGAATTCCATCAACAGGCAGAAACAGCAGATAATGAATTAGAACCTCAGCCAGCTAAAAAGACTGAAGCCGAAGAAGAAGCTGGATTTAATTTGAATGGGACGCGCCATCAAGGAGGTTATGCTTTACGGAAATTGTTCCATGAAAGCGATCGCTTACTCCTTGTTAAATACGTCTCTCCTGGTTGTGGCCCTTGTCATACCCTGAAGCCAATTTTAAATAAAGTGGTGGATGAATTTGACAGCAAAATTCACTTTGTGGAAATTGACATCGACAAAGACCGAGATATTGCCGAAAATGCTGGGGTGACAGGAACACCAACAGTTCAATTGTTCAAAAATAAGGAACTGGTGAAGGAAGTTAAAGGTGTGAAGCAAAAGAGCGAATACCGTCAGTTGATTGAAAGCAATCTGTAAAAGAATGGGGAGTGGGGAATGGGGAATAGTAAAAAATCATTAACAGTTACTAATTCTCAATACTCACCCCCCGACATCGCAAACTAACCTGTTAAATAAAGATACAGAAATAATCGTTGTATTTACTAAAGTTTCCGCCTGATTAAAATCAGAATCACCCGTAATCAAAAAATCTGCCTCTGCTGCCATAGCACAAGCTAAAAACTTTGCATCTTTTCTATTTGGCAATACTTAAACCGGGAACCCGTTTATAAAACAAAGCTTCTAGTTCAATTTAGCTGACCCCAGTGGGCTTCATCTCCCTAAGCGTTAGAGAATTTATTCTCTCGTTCTCGTGCCCCCCACGATACGTTTAATTTCCTCAAAATTTTAGGTTTACTGGTTTGGTTGCGCGTTGGCATCCTAGCTTTTATTAAACGCGAGTGTTTTCGCTACCCACTAGCTATTATTTTTTTCTAGCCAGTCGTTTTGGGGTTGGTTATCCATTTGTGCTAGCGGTTATTCTACCTGTGGCATAATTATATTGTACCCTCAAATGTTCACCTATGTCTAGAGAAAAATCGATTAAAGTCAGATTGTCTGAGTATGAACTTCAGCAGCTAAAGGAAGAAGCACAAAAACAAGGAGTGGGAATGTCCGATGTTCTTAGAAAATGTATAGCTCAATTCTCAAAGCCGTCGTAGAACGACGGGGCTTTAAACCCATTAATTCCGGTAAAATAGTCAGCGTATCTTGCTTGAACCAGGCGATCGCTTTATGGCCATTACAAAACGGCGGCTACCGACATTTTTACAATTTGGCAAAACTTCCAATCTTTCCCAAAAACTCATGCTCATCGGGTTAGCCATTACCCTATTTTTCATCTTCCTGGCATTCTTCGCTCCCGTATTCCAGGCTTGGGAATGGCTGCAAAACCCGAAAGATTTTCTCTCTAATCCAATTCACGAGCCACCCTCAGCTAAACATTGGTTTGGTACTAGTCGCCTGGGTTATGATGTGTTCTCCCGGACAATGTTTGGCGCTCAAGCTGCTTTGCTAGTGGTGATTTTGGCAACAGCGTTGAGTATGATTATCGGTGTGCCTTTGGGGATGCTGAGTGGTTATCTCGGCGGTAAATTGGATAAAATGTTGCTATTTCTTATGGATAGCATCTACACTCTACCGGGGCTATTGCTGTCTGTGACGCTGGCGTTTGTGGTGGGACGTGGGATATTAAATGCAGCGATCGCCATTAGCATTGCTTACATCCCCCAATATTACCGCGTTGTTCGCAACCACACCGTAAGCGTGAAAACTGAAGTGTTCATCGAAGCTGCTCAAGCAATGGGCGCTTCTACTTGGGTTGTACTTTCTCGTTATCTATTTTTCAACGTCATTCAAAGCGTACCCGTCCTATTCACGCTCAACGCTGCTGATGCGATTTTGGTTTTGGGCGGTTTGGGTTTTTTGGGACTAGGACTTCCCGAAGAAGTGCCAGAATGGGGACATGATTTAAAACAAGCCTTAGAAGCTCTACCAACTGGCATTTGGTGGACTACGCTTTTCCCTGGTTTAACGATGACATGCATGGTAGTAGGGTTATCACTACTTGGTGAGGGGTTAAATGAATTTGTCAATCCCCGATTACGGAGAGAAAATAGAATCCGAAACTAGGCATTAGTCATTAGTCACTTGTACTGAGCGTTGCCGTTGGCGCAGCCTCTCGTAGAGAAGTATTGGTCATTAGTTTTGGACAAAGGACAAATGAAAAATAAGATAAGAATAGAGAGATTTGTATGAAAGATAATCTAACGTTAATTGCTGCCGCTACTGGCGGGTTTATCCTTTCTGTTGCCCTTGCTGGCATCTTAAGAGGTGCGCCAATTACAGCTTGGCACGAGGAATGGAGTTTTCGTACCACGACTGTTGCTGATTTACAGAAATCGGAGTTGAAAGCCCCGCGTCTTCTCCCAACGGCAGACGCTGCGCGAACAGATGGGGGATGAAAACGACAATAATAGGGAATAGCTGTTCACCAATGCCCAATGACAAATGACAAATGACAAATGACAAAATTCAAGTAATTGGCATTGATGTGGGGGGAACAGCAATTAAGCTGGGGCGTTTTGCATCTGATGGTACTTGTCTCTTATCTTTGACTGTGGCAGCTCCCCAACCGACAACACCAGGGGCGGTGGTGGCGGTGTTGGTAGATGCGATCGCTCAAATTGATCCAGAGAATCAAGCTGTTGCGATTGGTGTTGGTACCCCAGGCCCAGCCGATGCAAGAGGACGCATTGCCAAAATAGCAATTAACTTACCTGGATGGCGCGATGTGCCTTTAGCAGACTGGCTAGAAGCTAAAACTGGTAAACCTACTGCGATCGCTAATGATGCTAATTGCGCTCTTTTGGGAGAAGCTTGGCTGGGAGCCGGTCGCCACTTTCAAAATCTGATTCTGCTAACTTTGGGAACTGGGGTTGGTGGCGCAATTATCCTCGATGGCAAACTATTTGTTGGACATCAAGGAGCCGCCGGGGAATTGGGTTTAATTTCATTCAACCCTGATGGGCCAATTTGTAATAGTGGCAATCAAGGCTCTTTGGAACAATATGCCTCTGCGACTGCAATTCGCCGCCGCACTCTCAAGGAACCCGCCGAATTGGGTTTTCTTGCCCAACAAGGAGATGCCGCAGCCTTGACTTTTTGGCAAGAATATGGTAATAATTTGGGAATTGGTTTGACGAGTTTGATTTATGTACTCACACCACAAGCGATCGTTATTGGTGGCGGCATAAGTGGCAGCTTTGAATTTTTCTTACCAGCAGTGAAGGCAGAAATTGAGAAGCGAGTGCAGCCTTTATCACGCGTGGGGTTACAAATATTGCCAGCAGAGTTAGGCAATTTTGCTGGGATAGTGGGTGCAGCAAAGTTGGCATTGCAACTCCATTCGGGATTTTAGATTATGGTTCAAACAGTCCCAGCGAGAGACATCAGTCTTTACGAATTAGAAGAAAAATTTGGTTTGCAACTTGCCACAGACACCAACTTATTTACAGAATGGACAGAAAATTTACCAACTCTGACTGATAATGAAAAGCAAGCGATCGCGCGAGTCAAAAGCAACTATTTAAACTTGAATAAGCACCGTCTGATGTCAGAAGAGGCGGTAAAGATGGTAGTGCTGTCTCCTTTACTCGATCTAGCTGGGTTTTATCAACTTCCTTTTGAGATTGAAACTGAGACTTCTGTTGAGATTTCTGCTGAAGACGAGAGCTTTATCGTTAAAGGAAACATTGATGTTCTTGTCATCCAAAAACGTTTTTGGGTACTTGTGATCGAATCTAAAAGCAGTAAATTTGATGTGATGATAGCCCTACCTCAAGCACTAGCTTATATGCTTGCTCGTCCAAATTCTGCACAACCGACTTTTGGTTTACTAATCAACGGTAGGGAATTTGTTTTTGTCAAATTAATTCAACAAGAACATCTTTGGTATGCACGATCTTATGCGCTATCAATTGAACGTGATTCCGAACTATACCAAGTACTCAGTATATTGAAACGCCTTGGAGAATTAATCGTTATTTAGGATTGTGGATTTAATCACCTGCAATTTTTATAAGGTGCATGAATTGACACTAAGAAAAAGAATATCCTGTTGCTTTCTTAACGTATTGCACCACTTTTTGATATGATTCAGGATTACTCACAGGGTTGATGATCATCGGAATAGTGCCATCTGGCAACCAAAAAGTTATTCTGCCGTTAGGTTCATGGCAAAAAGAACTAATGCAATTGAGATTAATTACATATTCATTTTTTTCGTAAATAATTTTCACCCAGTGAGCATAATCCAATTCCAACACCGTCACACATTCTAAATAATCGAGAATCTTTTGATAATCTTCCAAGTTAGTTTGCGGGTTAATCACTATTGGAAGGGCACTATCGGGCAACCAAAAAGTAACCCTGCCATTCACTTCATAACAAAAAGCATGGACACCCTCAAAATTCACTACATATTCTCTCCTTTCGTAAAGGATTCTCACCCAGTACGCCACAACATCTCCTCAAGTCCGAAATTTACGAATGATGCACCCTGGATGTCCAAATCTGCTGAAGCCTTAAGTTAATGTTGCTATGCACGAATTCAAAATCTAAAAAATTAATTTTGAATTATGAATTATGAATTATGAATTATGAATTTTTATGACACCTCCAATGGTGTAGGTTTACCAGATGTCGAGATAGAAAGAGTGATCGCTGCTTGAATAAACCCTTTAAATAAGGGATGAGGGGTACTGGGGCGCGATTGAAATTCTGGATGGAATTGGCAAGCAAGAAAGAATGGGTGCTTGGGTAATTCCACAATTTCAACTAACTGTCCATCGGGAGAAGTACCACTGATCACATAGCCAGACTTTATTAACAGATCGCGGTAATCATTGTTGAACTCATATCGATGTCGATGTCGTTCATAAATTACATCTTCTTGATAAAGCTTGAAAGCCAGAGTATCAGGTATAACACGACAAGGATATAGCCCCAAGCGCATTGTACCCCCTAAATCCACTACTTCCTGCTGTCCTGGCAATAAATTAATCACCGGATCAATTGTATAGGGGTCAAATTCAGCACTATTAGCATCTGTTAATCCGCCTACGTGCCTACCCCATTCAATCACAGCACATTGCATTCCCAGGCATAAACCCAAAAAGGGGATTTGGCGATCGCGGGCGTATTTAATCGCAGCAATTTTGCCATCTACCCCCCGAACACCAAAACCTCCTGGTACAATCACGCCATCGACACCTTCAAGATGAGTTTGGGCTGGTTCAGTTTCCAAATCTTCTGAGTTCACCCAACGCAGCCGCAGTTTGCCATAAGTGGAGATGGCAGCATGGTTTAATGCTTCCACTACAGATAGATAAGCATCACTTAACTGCACATATTTCCCGACAATGGCAATTTCTACCTCGTATTTGGGACTATGTAACCGTTTTACCAGGGTTTGCCACTGCGTCAAATCTGGTTTGCGTTGTTCCATTTGCAGCAAGTTCAGCACTTGTTCTGCCATTCCTTCCCATTCCAGATTTAGCGGTACTTCATAGATACTTTTGGCATCTTGGGAAGTGATCACACATTCTTCCGCCACATCGCAAAAACCCGACAATTTCTGCTTTAATCCTTTGGGTAAGGGGCGATCGCTGCGACAAACTAAAATATCTGGTTGAATGCCAATCGATCTCAGTTCCTTAACTGAATGCTGGGTTGGCTTAGTTTTCATCTCACCCGCAGAGGCAATCCACGGTACCAGCGTTACGTGCATATACAACACATTTTGCCGTCCCACCTCTTTGCGGAACTGGCGAATTGCTTCCAAAAACGGCAGTGATTCAATATCTCCCACCGTACCGCCGATTTCTGTAATTACTACAGAGGGATTTGTACTTTTAGCAACTCGCAGAATCCGATCTTTTATTTCATTGGTGATATGAGGAATTACCTGTACAGTACCGCCATTGTAGTCTCCGCGTCGCTCTTTATTGATAACTGCCTGATAAATCGAGCCAGTAGTAACACAGTTCAAGCGCGACATTGAGGTATCGGTAAAGCGTTCGTAATGCCCCAAGTCCAAATCTGTCTCCGCACCATCCTGGGTAACGAATACTTCCCCATGCTGAAAGGGACTCATTGTGCCAGGATCGATATTGATATAAGGGTCGAGTTTGAGAATCGACACCGAATATTCGCGCGACTTGAGCAAACGCCCTAGACTTGCTGCTACAATGCCTTTACCAATACTGGAAACTACGCCTCCAGTTACAAAGATAAACTTAGTCATAGTAGTTTGAATTTCTAACAACTTCTAAAAATACATCCCGTCATTGTGCCACAGTTATTGTGGTGTAATTTTCTGTGATTTGCTGTGAAAAACCTTCTAGGATTAGTAATATTAGGCTGTATTCTCACCTCCTCGGTAGCATTGGCAGACGCATCTCTTATAGTCGTTTTTCCCCAGACAAACTACCAGACGAGTGCCGAAAAAATCTTTTTTCTGGGCACAGCACCACCAGATGGTCAGGTTTTGATCAATAGTAAGCCAATTACCCGCAGCAAAGCTGGTCATTTTTCCCCTAGTTTCCCCTTGCAGTTGGGGGAGAATCTTTTTACTGTGCGTCACGACAATCAAGAACTCCAGATTAAAGTGACAAGGCTTACCACTAGCCCTGAGCTACCACAGGGCTTAGGCTTTGCTAAAGATTCCCTGACTCCTGCTGCTGACATTGCCAGACTACCAGGAGAACTAATTTGTTTTACCGCATTAGCGAAACTTCCTCAAGGGGTCGCACCCCCTAAGGCCAATGTCTCTGTAAACTTGGCTAATCAAACTATTGCCCTTTTACCGCAACCTCAACAAGCACAACTACCAAGTAATTTGGCAATTTTGACAGGGCAAAATCAGCCTTATGCCCAGTCTAGCGTAGGCAATTATCAAGGTTGCACCACATTGGCAACAGCCGCCGATCTAGGGCAACCTCAGTTTCAATTGACACTCAATAGCAAGACGATAACTCAGCCAGGATCTGGTAAGATTCAAATCCTCTCAAGAGCAGAGTTGCCAGTTGCGGAAGTAACGGCAGACGCAGGTGTTGCTCGTACTGGCCCGAACACTGATTATTCTCGACTCACACCACTGCCCAAAGGCACACGCGCAACAGTTACAGGTAGGGAAGGTGAATGGTTGCGCCTAGACTATGGTGCTTGGATTAATAGTCAAGAAACCCACATTCTAGCTGGTGCAATTCCGCCACAGACAATAATTCGCAGTGTCGGATACCGTCAACTCCCTGGTGCGACAGAGATAGTTTTCCCCTTGCAAGTTCCCGTGCCTGTGAGTGTGCAACAAACTGAGCAAGCGATCGCTCTCACTCTTTACAATACCACTGCCCAAACCGACATTATTCGCCTGGATGATGACCCCCTAATTTCTCGCCTAGATTGGCAACAGGAAGCCCCAGGACAAGTAAAATACACCCTTAACCTCAAAAAAGCTCAACAGTGGGGATATAAGCTGAGATACGACGGTACAACCCTGGTTTTGGCTTTGCGTCATCCGCCTAAAATCGGGAACACAAGACGCAAGCCTTTAGCTAATTTCAAGATTGTACTAGATCCAGGGCATGGCGGTAAAGAAACTGGTGCCAGTGGCCCAACTGGATATTTAGAAAAAGATGTGAATTTGGTGGTATGTAAGTTGTTGCGGGATGATTTGGTGAAGCGAGGAGCAACGGTGGTGATGACGCGGGAGGACGATCGCGAACTTTCCCTAGCAGAACGTCAGGCAATTATCAGTCGAGAAGAACCAGCGATCGCTATTTCTATACACCACAACTCCCTACCCGATGATGGCGATGCCGAAAAAATCAAGGGATTCGCCGCTTTTTGGTATCAACCCCAAGCTCATAACCTCGCAATATTTTTACAGAAGTATGTAGTCAAAAAACTCGGCAGACCTTCTTATGGTGTATTTTGGGATAACCTAGCGCTGACACGCCCGACAGCTGCGCCATCAGTGTTGCTGGAATTGGGTTTTATGAGCAATCCCGATGAATTTGAGCAGGTAGTGAACCCAGAAGAACAGAAGAAAATTGCAAATGCGATCGCTCAGGGAATTACTGAGTGGTTTAGGAGTGTTAAATAAATTTGCAGAACTAGAGTTTTACCCTGATTGTATTTGGTGGAGTGCGATGTCTGAGGACAAGGCTGGCGCCAACGCTATTTTTTAGCTAGTTCCTGCTCAATGTTGCGATCGCTCTTTGTTCAAGCTTTTTGACTTACACAATAAGGTTATGCTGCATATACTTTGTACAAATGTGCTTTACTCTCCTGATTTCAAAATCTAATGAAGTAGAGTAACACGAGCAGTTAGCGTTTCAACAGGCAACTTGAAAAGACTCAAGATAGCTATAGAGACAGGTTGATGTATCAGCGTATTGAGACAAATCAGAAATTATCGTCTTTTTTGATAAAGATAGTACAACTTTCACCTTTCCAGTGAAATATGGATAATTCCTCTCATTAGCTGCGTTCATAAGTTTTTGAAGAAAATAAAATAAAAACTCAATTTCAAACTTACCTCTAAAACTCTTTTGTCGAATGTTGGATTGTAGCTCAGATATCTTAATATCTAGTTCCTGCTGAGGAATAATAGGTACATTCGCAAACCTCTCATATAAATCATCAATTGTATATTTTACTGTGATTTTATCTAAGTCAATATCCACAAAGCGCAATACACTAAGCCCCGAAATGTTTAACTTACTAGACTGCTCTCTTTGACAAGCTATCCAAGCATTTAGCAATTCGACTGCGTTATGAAAATCTTCTTGTAGTTTCGTATAAAGAGAAATGCATCTTTGAAAATTTTCATCTGACTCGGTTAGCTTAAATTCACTTCTCAAAATTTCAGAAAAGCATTGAACTGATGTATAGAAGTTTTCTACTGAGTAACAAGGTGTTTCATATATCCTACTTAAACTCGTCTCTTTTATTGATATATCAAAATCTTTATCTACAAAATAAGCCGCTTTAACATTTGCATAATGCTTACGGGATGAAAGCATTATGTGAATACCTAAAACACCCTCCTTACCATTGCAGCTAAGGTAAATATCTTTCTCAGGTCTTATGATGTTCTTTATTCTAATCCCATAATACTTACTGTCTTCTCCCTCAAAGAAGCAATAAAGTGCAGACTCATACTGCTTGTAAAGTCTAGTAAATTTAGTAAATATGACGACAGCTTTACCACGGGAAGCTCTTAAATTGTCTACTGACATTCATTCCTCCCGTACAAAAATATCAAGATCATTGGCATTCAAATCTAACTCGTTATCAAAGATAAACGGGGAATGAGTGACTGCTAAAAGTAGCCTACATTTCCCTGACTTCAAAATATCCGGAAGTAAAAGCTTTTGCCATTCAATAGATAGTGATAATTCTGGCTCATCAAACAGTAGAATAAAGTCCTCAGAGGACTCCAAATAAATCTTGGAAAAGAGGGAGATGATTTGCTTTTCTCCGGATGAAAGGTTTCTAATCTCAATCGGGCTGCTATTTCTAGTTTGGACTATAGATATATCTACATTAGCTTCATCATAAATAATACGTTTTTTATTTAAATACTCGTTGCATATTGTGGCTAATTGGTTGATGGACTCATCTTTTTCTTTTTGCTGTTCATACAAGCCTACTAATTTTGATAAAAAATAGACGAGCTGCTCATATCGAGTAGAATTTATTTCTCCTGAACTTACTAGCTTTTCAATTCTTTCTCTATCAGATGTTGATATATTTTTTTCGCCAACACGGCTTAAAACTATATTCAACGTCTCAGGCTGAATGCTGTCTCTCATTTCTTGAGTAATTTCAATTCCCTCAACAAACTGAGTTAAAATTTCACCCGTTACTTTTGAAAAGAGATTAAGGGCTGAGTCTTTAATTGCTTTTTTTATTTCATCAAACTTGCTAATGACATCATTCATTCCGAATTGAATAAGTTTACCTTCTCCATCACTAAAGTTCAGGCGCTCAAATCTCTCTTCTTCATACCCCAAGTTTTTTATATCTTCTTCGATCCTCCTATATGTTGGAAAATATAGAATAGATTCATTGAGATTTTCTTGAATAGTTGTTCTAATTTTATCGATTATACTTTTTTGGTCTCCTTCTTTATCACTTCTAAGTCTCAAACTAATTTCTTCTACTATTTCCATATATCTGGAGGGTAAACCATATTTAGCTATCAGTTTAGACAAATCTCCGCGAACGAGATCAGACGATGAACCTTTTTTAATCTCCATTTTCAATCTATCTATTTCTCGGCTAGGTAAATACGGTCTCAGCAAAGAAATGAATTGAAAAATATCATCTTTATCATATGATTTTAAATCACTTTTTTTGATATCGACACTGACTCCAGATTCAAACTCAAGAACTACTGAGTCAAAATCTATGGTGCTTAACTTGTGGAAATTGCAAGAGATTGAGTAGTATAAGGCATTTAAAATAGTAGTTTTCCCGGAACCATTTTCTGCAATCAGAATAACGGCTTCCTTCTCAAAAGGAATTTTTACATTCTTAAAACCAAACAAGCCATTAATCGAAAATGATTTTAGCTTAGTTGAATTCAAATGATCGCCTAGCGACATAACTACAAGTTCCAGTAGCTAATGATTAAGATAACCGAAAAGTAACTCAAGTAGATTATTAATGAGTCTTTTGACGGTAAACAGCTTCTTAAGCATAGCCAATAACTGCTTACTCAGCGTAATGCTCTGCTGAAAACTCGTTACCCAGTCCTATTTTCTGCTTCAACAGTAACTTAAGGCGTTGTTGTCCGAATAAGAGGAGGCTCTCAAAACCTTTGATATCACTGGACTGTGGCGATCATTGGTAAGGAATGCCGTGCTAAAGTTTCTTACTTTAGTCTTTGTTCAAGCTTTTTTACCATTTGCTATGCTACTTTGAGGCGATCGCTCTCCTAACTCCTACAGAATTAAGCATTGCTCTCTAACCTATATAGCTTCTGCTCTACAATGAAGTGAAGAATCTAGCAGCTTAAACAGGCGATTTATTTATGTCCCACCCTACGCTCAGTAGCCAAGAAGTCGCCCGACGTGGAAAGCAACTCTATCAAAAAAGTATCCGTGCCAAAGTTGAGACACAAGAGAACATTGGCAAAATTATCTCGATTAATGTTGAAACAGGAGATTACGAAATCGGTGATGATTTAGTCGAAACGAGTCTTCGATTACGATCCAAGCAAACCGATGCAGTACTTTGGGGAGAAAGAATTGGTTTTGATGCCGTTTATGCAATTGGTGGTACATTGCTCAGGACGGCACAGTGATACACGGGACTGTAGTTGGACTTCAGGTTTTCTTATAGTTCCTATTTGAACACAGATGCGATGGCAATATCAGCAAGTGTTTCACTCATGCTTTGAAAAGTATTGCAGCTATTATTAACTATCTTGCACCATTCTCAACAAGACCTGAGATCCAATTTTACGAGATGTGTTTGTTGAAAGGCGATCGCATGTCAATAGAATTATAGGGATTTTGCAACAAAAGTTGTCATTCTGTTGCTGCAATTGGCTCTTAAGTGTATATCTACAAAAGTGAGCTTTTCGGTATTGTAGTATATGACTCTTCACCAATCAGCAAATCCGCTTCATGGATTATTGAGTCGATACCATTTGACAACAAACCGTAGACTCCTAATTCCCCTGCTATTGAGCCTGGGCTTAATAGTATTTTTGGCGGTAAATTTAATTATCGATATCAACCAAGTGCATCGTTTAACGATCGCAGCTGGTTCAGCCCAAGGTGAAAGTTATATTTTAAGTCAGGCGATCGCCCAAGTATTCGCCAAACATCAGCCGAAAATTAAAATCCAACTTCTAGAAACCAAGGGGACTGAGGAAAATATCAAACTCCTGGAAGAAAACAAGGCGCAACTAGCCACAGCACAAGCTGATATTCCTACACTTCCTTCAGCGCGATTAATATGCAATTTATTCTCAGATACATTTCAGCTAGTAGTCACTGACAAATCTGGCATTCAGGAAGTTGCTGGACTCAAAGGCAAGCGCATTGCCTTACCACCACAAGGCGGTGGTCAATACAAATCCTTCTGGTTGCTGGCGAGCCATTACCGCCTGGCCTCAAGTGACTTTACATACAAGGCGATGTCTGAAAAAGCAGCCGATGCTGCCTTTCGTGACCAGCAGGTAGATGCAGTATTTCGTGTCCGTCCCCCTGGCAATCGGTCGATCATGGAACTAGTACAAAATAGTGGTGGGAGGTTAGTGCCAATTGACCAAGCTACTGCCATGAAAATTAATCAGCCAGCTTTTGAACCAGCATTTATCCCCAAAGGAGCCTATCAGGGAAATCCCCCGATTCCAGCGACAGATTTACCTACTGTCAGCGTCCAAAGAACTCTTTTGGCAGCCAAGAGAGTTGATCGGGGTATAGTCCGGCAGATCACCGCCCTGTTGTATGAGCATCGTCAAGAGTTGGCCAGGGTAATGCCTTTAGCAGCAAACATCAGTCCTCCCAATCCAGTCGGCGGAACTGGTTTACCACTGCATAGCGGGGCTGCTGCTTACTATGACCGAGAAAAACCCAATTTTGTCCAAGAAAATGCGGATTACTTGGCATTAATACTCACAGTTTTGCTGCTATTAGGATCTTGGATTTGGCAGATGAAAAGACGGCTTGACAACGTACAGAAAAATCGTGGTGATGACTATAATCAGGATATTGTCAAACTGATCAGAAAAATCGAAACTTGTCCAGATATCGACACCCTAGAAACAATTCGTACCGAGTTGTTGGACAAGTTTGAGAAAGTCGTCGAAGCATTAGACCACGATCGAATTACACCGGAGTCTTTTCAGTCTTTTACCTTCACCTGGGAGGCAGCAATGTCAGTTGTGCGCGATCGCCAAATTTGGTTGGTTGCACACACCTAATTGTTGTAGACTGGGCACTAAGGACAAAACAACGTGTCACGCGTATCTCGTCCTGTAATCGGATTAGTTCCTTTGGCAAGTTTGCACAATTTTTTTTGCTCATCGGAACGCAGCAGCGTATCGGTAAAATCTGCCCCGTCAATGATTGCACCATCAAATCTGGCGTTAGCGGCAAAGGCACCCTCTAACAGTGCATTTGTCAAATTTGCTCTCACTAAACGAGCCGAGTCTAAAGTGGCATTTCTTAAATCAGAACTTTCCAAATTCGCAGACTCTAAATTTGCTGCAAAGAAACTGACACCCTGCAAATTAGCATGGCTGAAGTTGCTCTGGCGAAGATTAGCTTTGGTAAAGCTGGAGTCTGTTAAATCACGTCCTGAGAAATCAGCCTCGACCAAAATTTCTTTATTATATTCGAGTGCCAAAGCTGGTGGAGCAAAACCGACCGTTGCCGTGATGCCAACTATTCCCCACAGGAATAAGCTGAGTACGCTTGCCAAAATCCGGGCGCTTAACTTAGAATTCATGCTATTTTTAGCCAATGGCGAACTCTCCTCAATCTCATTATCCCGATAGTTGTCTAACGAGGCGTTGACTTATTAGCTTGCCGTTTGCGTGTAGATTATCACAAATAGGGTAAAGATCCCCTTTTTAAGTGGGATTTATGAGGATCTACAGTCTTTGATACCTGACCCTTATGAGCCGTTCATAAACTTTCTGGAATGCGGTGGTGGCATATATGTCGAGCATCACTCTTTTATGGATATTTACCCCAATGATGTTCACTTCAATTTGACTGTTGGGAATGCCACGCCATTCAGGGAAGAATAAACAGATCATGGGAGTATAGCGTTTCCTAATCAGATGAGGTGCATCATAGCCCCCTCTCGAAGAGCGGGGAGGGGGTTTGGGGTGGGGTTCTTGTACCTCAGTTAACTGAGAACCGCTATATGATTTTGGGTAACTGCTAGAAACTCTTATTTTCCTTTTGAATTCAGTCAGGTAAATAACCTAGAATACTAAAGTTTATATGCCTTGTCCAAATAGTGGTCAATTAGGAGAAGACCTAGTTGCCCAATGGTTGCAATCTACAGGTTGGGTAATTCTCCATCGTCGCTTTTCTAGTCGCTGGGGAGAAATCGATATTATTGCTCAATATGATGGACGAACTGGGGAAACAGGGGAAAAAGGGGAGAACTTCTCACTTAGCACTCAGCACTCATTATTGGCATTTGTGGAAGTCAAAACCCGCAGTTCAGGCAGTTGGGATGCAGGGGGAAGAAGCGCAATCACCCCACAAAAGCAAGCAAAAATCTGGCGCACAGCTGGAATGTTTTTAGCCCAGTACCCTGAGAAGGCAGATTATTCTTGCCGATTTGATGTTGCTATTGTCTACTGTCAAAGGATATCAAAAAATCTGACTGGGGTTACACCAACCCAAGAAGCTCTAGCGACTTCATCAGTAGCCGGATACAAGTTTAAGCTGCAAGAATACATTCTTGCAGCTTTCGACTCTTCAATTGATAATGGTTAATCGGTAATCGATAAAATATCTTGATTACCAATGACCAATAATCTTGTAGTGACGTTACAACCAAATAATATCACGCCAAAGTTTCTGGACAGTAGCCTAAGCCCCGGACAAATTGTTGACGGAACGCCTCGATTTCATCTCTCTCTGGACTACCATGAGAGACGATCGCAACCTGATAGCGACGCATCACGTCCACAGGGCACTGTCCGGCTTCCAAACTCCAAAGTGCCATTTGCACCCTCATTGGCGGCTCGTAGCTAATTCCTAATTCATTTAAAAAAGCGCGAAAGTCGCCATCGTCTTGATGCGAGACTTGACCTCTGAGTTTGATCCTAACCACCCAGCCATCAATTTGATGAATTACGGTGACGAAAGAAACTGGTGTCTGGGGTCTAGCGTGGAGGTGTTGAACGACCCTCAGGGTTAGACTGGCATTTGCCAGATAGTACAAGTATTCCATGTTTGTTGGTGCTTGGGATCAAAGCCAATCCTACATATCTATCTTCGTCAATCAATGCCTGTTCGCGGTAGGGTAAAAGCCCCCGTTTTTAGATGGGGAGGTTTACCCAATCTTTATGTTAATTTTCCGTGTTACTTAATAGTACCAATCTTATAGCCAAGCGAGAAAACTGAGCGAAGATGCCTTAAAGTTCTTTTAGAAGGAAAAACTCAAACCAACTTTTTTAAGAGAGTATAAATACTAAATAAAGCAAAAACGAGTAGAAGTCAATTTGAAAGATACCTCTGACACACAAAGAAAAGATTTTGAATTAGATTGTTCGGTAGCTGGCTATGACTACAAACTATCTCCAGAACTGATTGCCCAAAACCCAGCAGTTCCTAGAGATAGTTCGCGGTTACTGGTGGTTAACTCTCCCAATACAGGCATCGAAACAGCACCCCTACATCACATTTTCCATGATTTGCCTGCACTGCTGCGCTCTGGTGATTTGTTGGTTATGAACAATACAAAAGTTATTCCAGCGCGGCTTTATGGACATAAATCTACTGGTGCTAAAATCCAGGTGTTGCTGTTGGAAGAACGCCAGTATAACTGTTGGTTGGCTTTAGTTAAGCCAGGAAAAAGCTTCAAGCAGGGAGCGAAGATTATTTTTGAACCAAGGCAATTAGGCATTAGGGATCAAAAATTAGGGACTTGTACTGAGCTTTGCCGTTGGCGCAGCCTCTCCAAGAGTTGTTGTATTGCGGATTGGGAAGATTCCTACCCAGTAAACAGTCCCCAACTCACGGCTACGGTTCTAGAAACAGACGCAGCCACCGGGGGGCGTTTGTTGCAATTTGATGTGCCAGAGGGAAAGTCTTTGGTGCAACTGTTAGAGGTATTTGGTGAAGTACCGCTACCACCGTACATCACTGCCTCAAAAGCTGCTGATGATCAGTATCAGACAGTTTATGCTCAAGAGCCAGGAGCGATCGCAGCTCCGACGGCAGGATTACATTTTACAAGAGAATTATTACAAAAGTTGCGCGATCGCAATATCAATCAAGCTTTTGTGACACTGCATGTTGGTGTAGGCACATTTCGCCCTGTGGAAGTAGAGGACGTAACTACCCACCAGATGCATGAAGAATGGATTGAAGTCCCCGCCACCACAGTAGAGCAAATCCGCGCTACTAAAGCAGCTGGCGGTCGGATTATTGTTGTGGGAACAACGGCAGTACGGGCTTTAGAAGGGGCGGCTGAATCTGGTAATTTACAACCATTTTGCGGTCAAACAGACTTGTTTATTTATCCGGGCTACCAATGGCGGGTGGTGGATGGTTTAATTACCAATTTTCACTTACCGCGTTCCAGTTTGCTGATGTTGGTAAGTGCGCTAATTGGCAGACAACGGTTATTGAATATATACAACGAAGCGATCGCTTTTGGCTATCGTTTTTATTCATTCGGCGATGCCATGTTAATTTTGCCAGAAGCTGTGGGAGTGGAGAGTTTGGAGAGACGCGATTAATCGCGTCTGTACAGGAGTTGGGAATTTGGAGAGACGCGATTAATCGCGTCTGTACAGGAATTTGGAATTTTTTCTTTCGTGATGGGTACTCTGACTTATGAGGAACTAAAAATAAGTACAGGTTTGCGATTCATGTTTGAAAAATCCCTATTTTCTCAGTGGTTACATTTATTTTGCCAGATGACACTCTGTGGCTGCTCGACGTTTTTAGTATTGGCTACACCGACAATTACTAATTTCCCAGTCAGCAAGCTGCTGGCAGAAAACGCAATTTCTCAGGATTTGGAAGCAGCTAGTTTTTTCCAGCAAGGAGTCATGCGCTATAATCGCAAAGACTTACAGGGTGCGGAATATGCCTTTCGCCAAGCGTTGCAACATGACCCCAACCTGGGAGTAGCGCGGAACTATTTAGGTAATATCTTCTTGCAACAAAATCACCCGGAACGAGCGTTAGAAGAATATGCAGAGGCGGTTAAAGTTAATCCGAATTTTAGTGAAGGTTATTACAACTTAGGGTTAGTGTTGCAGCGACAAGGAGAAAAAGATGCAGCGATTACTGCTTATCGCCAGAGTCTGGTGATCGATCCCACAAGAGTAGCAGCGCTGTATAATTTAGGTTTGGCGCTGTATGAACAAGGACAGCTAGAGGAAGCGATCGCTACATACCAAAAAGCAATTAGTCTAGATAGCAGCAATGCTAATGCTTATTTTAACTTAGCGATCGCCTTGCAACAACAAGGTCAAATACAGCCTGCGATCGCCACTTATCGCCAAGCCTTACAGCTAGATCGTCAAAACGCCACAGCCTACAACAACATGGCCAATTTGCTAGCAATTCAAGGTGAAACTTCTGAGGCTATTTCGCTTTATCGGCAAGCTATTCGCCTAAATCCTAAAAATGCCTCAGCTTACTATAACTTGGGAGTAACTTTATATAATCAGGGCGAGATCAAAAAAGCCAGTGGAGTCTTGAAACGTGCTTATCAGGAGTATCGTCAGCAAGGCAACATTCAGCAAGCTGAGAAAATTGAACAGCTAATGCAGCAAATTGCCCAGAAAAGTGAGCAACAGCAACCTCAAGTTAGTCAAACAGCTACTCCTCCCCAGACTCCAGAACCTACAAGTAATTTACAGGACTTACGCAAACAATAGCCGAAACCCTTATTTTTAGGTAGGGGCAATTCATCGCCAGTTGCTACAAACTCCTCCACCCCCGCAACGCACTGGCTCCCAACCCCTCTCCTTACTAAGGAGAGGGGAGTTAACAATTCAAAATTTAATTAAAAACATACATGGTACCGTATATCTGTATGTTTTTTTTTAATTCTACTTCGTCTCAATACTACTTTTTTCATGAGTGCAACACTTTCCGAGCAAATTCAGCAATTTTACGATGCTTCCTCTGGTCTGTGGGAACAGGTTTGGGGCGAACACATGCACCACGGCTACTATGGCGCGGACGGTACCCAGAAAAAAGACCGCCGTCAGGCTCAAATTGATTTAATTGAAGAACTGCTCAATTGGGCAGAAGTAGAAGCAGCAGAAAATATCCTAGATGTAGGTTGTGGCATTGGCGGCAGTTCTTTATACCTCGCAGAAAAGTTTAATGCTCAGGCTACAGGGATTACATTGAGTCCTGTACAAGCCGCCAGAGCAACGGAACGCGCATTGGAAGCTAATTTGAGCCTGAGAACAGACTTTCAGGTTGCCAATGCTCAAGAGATGCCTTTTGCTGATAATTCTTTTGACTTGGTTTGGTCACTAGAAAGCGGTGAACATATGCCAGATAAAAAGAAGTTTCTCCAGGAGTGCTATCGAGTATTGAAGCCTGGGGGTAAGTTAATTATGGTGACATGGTGTCATCGATCAACTGATGAGTCACTATTAACGGCAGATGAACAAAAACATTTGCAGGATATTTATCGGGTGTATTGTTTGCCTTATGTGATTTCTTTGCCAGAGTATGAAGCGATCGCCCAGCAACTACCATTACATAATATCCGCACTGCTGATTGGTCAACCGCCGTCGCCCCCTTTTGGAATGTGGTGATTGATTCCGCATTCACTCCCCAAGCGCTTTGGGGCTTACTAAATGCTGGTTGGACTACCATTCAAGGGGCATTATCACTGGGATTAATGCGTCGCGGTTATCAGCGTGGGTTAATTCGGTTTGGCTTATTGTGCGGCAATAAGTAGGGTAGCACAGCCTTAATGTGAGAATTTTAATCCCAATTGCTTTCTCATTGTGATGTTTTCAGTAAGCAAAAGAGCATATTGCTTTCTCAAAATGCTTGATTGCTTTCTGATTTCAGTAGATTTAGCAAGCAAAAAGGCATATTGCTTTCTCAAAATGGTTGATTACTTTCTGATTTCAGTAGATTTAGCAAGTAAAAAGACATATTGCTTTCTGATTTCGGTAGATTTAGCAATCATTTTAGTGTTTTGGGTAAGCAAACGGCACTTTGCGTTCTCATTTGAGTAATTTACGCAGTAGCGATCGCAATTCCGGTAAATGGATAAAGTCGAGCTAAATCAATATGGGTATAAAGATGCTAAATAATCCACTCAACTCCTGTAAAATTAAGTTTCTCCTTTTTCATTTTTGAATTTCAGCTAATGCCACTTGAATTGCAAAATCTCACAGGCGGTTATACCTTAACACCAATTGTTCAAAACATTAACCTGACTCTGCAAACAGGAGAATGGTTGAGTTTAGTTGGTGCTAACGGCTCAGGTAAATCTACTTTACTCAAATTGCTGAGTCGTATTCTCACCCCACAGCAGGGAACAGTGCTACTTGATGGCAAAGCAATTCACTCTCAACCCCCAAATATAGTTGCACAAAAACTGGCATTATTACCGCAACAACAAACGGTTCCTGTTGGCTTAACAGTGCGACAATTAGTAAGTTTAGGACGCACACCACATCAACCTTGGTGGCAATGGGAATTAAACGCTCAAGATTTGGTGAAAGTTGAAGCTGCAATTAAAAAGACGCAACTAGAAAAATTGAGCGATCGCTTAGTCGAAGAACTCTCAGGCGGTGAAAGACAACGGGCTTTTTTAGCTTTAGCACTAGCGCAAGAACCAAAAGTTTTACTATTAGATGAACCGACAACTTTTTTAGATATCAACTATCAATTGCAACTATTGGAACTGCTTAAAGAACTGAATCAGCAGCAGGAATTAACTATTGTCACAGTTTTACACGAACTGAATTTAGCAGCCCGATATAGTTCTCGCATTGCATTATTAAAACAGGGTCATATTTGGGAAGTTGGTACACCAGAGCAAGTTCTGACACCAAATGCGATCGCTCAAGTCTTCGGTGTAGAATCAGTGATTATTCAGACACCTGTAGGATTACAGGTTTGTGCCATTTCTGCTGTTTAAAATCAAATCATAGTATCGTATCCTAAATTTTTCATAATCAAAAAACCTCCCAATAATCTGCCACAGGTATTTTAACTTTTCAACTGTAAATAATCTTAATCCTCAATTTTCATGCTGGCGTGTCTAGACTAGGGTTGGTTTATGTCTGCAAATGTTTGGAAAACTGGTATTTAATCAAGCGTGGAGGTATAGCATCTCCACACGGGCGATATGTTAATCTTATGGGCCGCCTGAAAGGTTATAGCCAATGTAGCAGTTACTGCCAGTACGAACAAATACACCTGTTGGTGTCCATTGCTTGATCTGTTTGATAGAAGGAGCATCTAGGAACAGTGGATAGGGTTCACCCAACAAGGTAGGTATTTGTCCAACTTGCGTAAGCGGCCACGACTTTTTATCTATCAAATCTAACTCTGTCCTACAGGGAAGCTGTATCCCGTAAGAAAAAACTCCAATGCACTTATTTGAAGCAATATAGACCCGATCACCGTATGAAACTCGGCAAGGTAATCCTCCTTTTCCTGGTAGTGCGTAGCCAAAAAAGTTAAAGCTCCACGGTAGAAATACAAGCAAAAGTACAGAAAATAGGATGAAGCCTACTATACCTAGCACTATGGTAGATTTCCGAATGGGACTCATATTTAGGTCACCGATGATCTAGCTAAGTTTAGAAACTGTCCACTTAAGATTTAGTTTCCTGTGTCTGTGCGTCAATAATTACACTCCAGTCATCGTTTTTCACAGCCGCTTCAAGTTGACGCTGACGTTCGGCTTCACTCGCATCTATTGTTTCTGACTCTTTAGAAAGGGTTGTGTCAGCCATTGCTTTCCGCAGTTTTAACTTTTTCTCTTCGTAGGCTTGGCGTTCAACCTCCGACATTACCGCCTTAGTAGCTTCGCCTACTGTACTAGCCCACATTTCGCCATCAGTTGCATTACCAGGTGGTGTGTTTTCGAGTTCTGCTATCCATGCATCTCGCAAATCTTCCATTTCTTGACGCTTGGGGAACTTAAACGTTTGCACACGTACAAAAGCACACTTTTGCTCATCATTTTGGCGAAGATGGCCGTTTAGGGAAAGTAACACATTTCGAGAATAGCCAATGTACTGCGTGTGGCGTTCTGCGTTTAATACGGCGTAAACACCTGCAATTTTCGCGTTCTGAGCAGCTGCGCTCCAAACCTGAAGGTCAATGATTTCTGTACCATCGTTTGCCAGTTCAGGAGTTATACTCACCTCAATGGCGGCGTGTTCGTCGTCGGAACTGTACAAAAAGTCATGTAGTCCACGGTGGTTTATGGGGACATTTTGATGTTCAATTGGCGAATTGTGCTGAGTTTCCATTGCAGTTTATCTCCGAGTTATTAATTAGCGTTACGCAAATATATGCCCTTAAAATATTGAAGCGTAAATCTACTCACATTCCCAAATTCTTCTTCTGACAAAGCGAAAACAACTATTAGAGCTTATATGAATCAATTTACGCCTAAAAATTGGATATTCATCAAACAACGACTGACTCCTTATTTATTTTTGCTACCTGCCTTGGTTCTTTTGGGGTTAACTGTCTTTTGGCCAGCGCTGCAAGCGTTTTATCTTAGCTTTACCAGCTATGAAGATATTGGCCAGCCGCCACAATGGATAGGTTTCGCCAACTTCCTCAAACTTTGGAAAGATGCAGTTTTTTGGAAAACCTTGGAAAACACTTTTTTATATCTTGTGGGTGTAGTACCAATTTTAGTAATTGCTCCCTTAGTGCTGGCAATTTTGGTAAATCAGAAACTCCGGGGGATGAATTGGTTTAGAGCAGCTTACTACACCCCAGTAGTAATTTCAATGGTGGTTGCGGGAATAGCTTGGAAATGGCTGTATGCAGAAAACGGATTACTCAATCAGTTCTTTAAAGCTTTAGGTATTTTTCCAGAAGGTATTCCTTGGCTAACTAGCCCAGACAAAATTTTTGGCATTGTACCAATTTCACTTGCCAGCGTCATGGCTGTCACCATCTGGAAGGGACTAGGCTACTACATGGTGATTTATTTAGCGGGTTTGCAATCAATTCCGGCTGATGTGTATGAAGCCGCAGCCATTGATGGCTCTGACGGTATTAGCAAGCATTGGGATATTACCATACCTTTGATGAAGCCATATTTAGCACTAGTGGCAGTGATTTCGGCTATTTCTGCGACCAAAGTGTTTGAAGAAGTCTACATCATGACTCAAGGGGGACCACTCAGTAGCTCGAAAACGATTGTTTATTATCTATATGAGCAAGCCTTCAATAATTTGGAAATTAGCTATGCTTGCACAATTGGGCTAGTGCTATTTTTGATAATTTTGGGGTTATCAATTTTGCGATTAATTATTAATCAGTACGGGGGTGATAATATCACAATCTGAATATTGACTTAATTTAAGTAGATTAAATTTAGAAAAATCAACCACGATAATCTGAAAATATTCAAATATCCAGAGTGCATGAAAACAGACACGATTTTTTACACCTTATTTCAAAATCTTCCAGGTGTCTTATTTGAACTTTTGGAACAATCCCAATCCCTGGCGTTACACTACCAATTTACCTCAGTAGAAATCAAAGAACTAGCGCGTCGCATTGATGGTTTATTCATACCCAAACCTGACTTCCCAGAAGACATAATCTATTTTGTTGAGGTACAGTTTCAGCGCGACGATGAGATTTACTGGCGAATAATCACAGAAACTTTTTTGTATATAAATCAATATAAACCTCAACGTTGCTGGCAAGCAGTATTACTTTTCTCTCAACGCAGTCTCGACCCAGGTGTGCCATTCATTTATCAAACATCATTAGCCCAACAGCAAATTCGGACAATTTATTTAGACGAGTTAGATAATGTACCATCATCTTCGATTGGGCTAGGAGTGATTAAGTTAGTAGTTGCAGCAGAAGATAAAGCCGTACAGCAAGCAAAAAACTTGATAAATAAAGTACAACAAACGGATGAAGCTAACCGTGGCAATCTCTTAGAATTAGTAGAGAGAATGCTTATCTATAAATTTGTAAACAAAAGTCAGCAGGAGTTGCAAGCGATGTTTGGATTAACCGATTGGAGACAAACTAAATTTTACCAGGAAGTAAAGGAAGAAACAAAGCTCGATACTATACCCCGTCTGCTTAAGTTTGGTTTAAGTATAGAGCAAATCGCCGAAGCATTAGAACTGGATGTTAAACAGGTACGACAAGCTATTGAGAACCAAGGAGAAGAGGGAACAGGAAGTAATTCATAATTCATAATTGAAGAGATTTTTTTAAAACCGTGTTTGATACTCTACTACTGCACGACTATCATCGCTTAAATTAGTGGAAGCACGCACCCGAAACTCATCGTTTATCCGGTAATTAACACCCCATTGGAAAGGGTCATTTGTTGTCAAAATTTTGATACTGGAAAAGGATATTTTAGAAGAAATATCAACCCCAGCCTCTGCTGCTAATTCCAAACTTGAACTGCTTCTTCCCGCTTCTGGATTATCAGAAATAACGGTAGGAAATATCCGCAGTTCACTTAAGCCAAAGGTACTGCCAATCTGGTTAAAAGCTGACTGAAAATTGTTGAACACGGCTGAACCTGCGATGTTAATCAGACCCAAAGTACTGTCACCACGTCCTTGGGTGTCTATAAACCCACCTCCTAAAAGAGCAACAATTTCAGTTTGACTACGTGACGGACTACTTGTTAGTTCTAGATTTTCATTTAGTTTGCTGGCTAGACCTTTGATAGTGGCTTCGACTCGAACACTCTCTAAGGCTGATAAACCTGTGGAATTTACCCGACTGAAATCATTATTTTGAGTTACGTCCAGTACTTTGGCAAATAGCTGAATATCTAAGTTGGGGTCACGGGGTTGAGAGGGACTAAAAGTTGCGGTGTGTTTATAGCCAGAAGCAAGGTTAAATTGGGTAGTAAATAAATTGACTCCACCTTTCTCTAAGCGGATAGTACCATCGGGTATTGGCTGATTGATTGAACCGTTAACGATGAGATTACCAGTTGCGCGGAAACTAAGAATAGGTGGACGGGTAATTTGGACGTTTTTGCCTAGTTCCAAATCTAGATTATTAAATTTGGCGATGCCTGACGGCAAGGCTTGAGCCAATGCATTTCCCATCCCATTCCCAATTCCGGGTTTGTTCTGCTTATTGGCTTTTGTGGGTGATACGCCAAGACTACTATTTGCAGATGAAGCAGTGCTGGTAGATTCTGCTAGCAATACTTGACCATCAAATAAATTTACTTTACCGCCAATTATGGGGTTAAGGGCAGAACCAGTAATCTGTAAATTGCCGCTAGCGCCTCCCTGGTAAAGTCCCTTAAGATTCAACGTTAGCTGATTGAGATTAACCGTCAGGGGATTGTTGATAACCACGTTCTCATTGTTGAAAATGGGAATTTCTCCAGCAACTTCTACGTTCCCACGGCTAAATCTACCCTGAAGATTTTCTACTAAGATGCTGTCAAAATTAAACAGCACTCTACCTGTAACACGTCTGAGTTTACCTGGCAAAGCCTGGGCTGAAAAAGTAGCATTATTAATAGTAGCAATTCCATTTACTTCGGGTTTTTTGAGTGTTCCGCTTACCTTGAGGTCTACTTCTCCTTCACCTTTCTCAAATACCACTTGATTAGTTAATGCGTTTAACAGTGCCAATCCCTCGTTTTCCAACTTCATATCCAGAGTTATTTGATCACTGTCTGGTGCGACGGAAGCAAAAGGCAATTTATAAGGTATGCTGCCAATAATATCAACAGGTTTTGGCCCAGCAACTGCTAGAGTACTACCAAAGTTTAAGCGTCCGTTGGCATAGCCGAAACTTGCTGTTGCTGACTTTATTTTTTTCTGATTTAGTATTCCTTCTGTAATTTGCAATTCCCCTTTAGCTTGGGGATTAGCAATGCTGCCTGCTAAAGCTGCTGTCGCGTTCAGATTACCTGTGATTCCAACTGGCAGTTTGACAAAATTATTCAGTACTTGTACCGGAAAATTATTCACCCGCAACTGACCAGATTGTTCGTCACCGCCAATGTTACCCGTGAAGGCAATCAGCCTGTTTTTAGACTCGATTCGTAAAGGTCGCAAACTCAAAACACTGTTTTCAAAGTTGCCTTCGGCAATCACTTTTTCGGCAGTATAAAAACGATGTTGTTCTTCCTTTTTACCCCAGGCAAAATTTTGTCCATTCAAATTAAATTCCACTGACAATCCATTGGCTGTAGCTGTATTTATAGCCACTTCCCCGTTGAAAGTTCCCTTTAAGTCTGCCAAATCCGGTATTGGCGTGGAATTAAATCGCTCTTGTTCCTGTTCTGCTACCAGGGCTTCAATTTCAGAAAACCGTTGGATTTGAGTTAATAAGGGCTGATTTAGCGACCCTTGGGGGTTGGTGGTCAGATCGTCTGCTGTGCCGTAGATTGCTGCTGAACCACCTGGCAAATTTTGTAAATCAAATACCTGTGCTACAGCTAGAACATCTTCGATTTTACCCTGGTTGACGTTGACTTTACCTTGTAGTTGAGGGCCTTTAGGAGTTTGAGCAAAAGTCCCGACAAGGGCGTAGCGGCTGTTACCTTTGACAAATTCACTAGTGGCGAGTGTGGCTTTACCATTGTCGTAACGGAATTGAGCAGCTATTCGATCGCCTTTAACTCGGCCAATTTGGGGATTTGCGATCGCTAAATTCCCTGTTGCTGCCAATGTCTGCTGATTAAACAGCAAATCCCCTGTTAACAACCCAGCTATCTTACCAGTACCTAGTCGAGTAATTGCTGGCGGAGTCAAATTCAGTATTTGTAAGGGGAAATTTGCAACTTTGAGTGTCCAATCATTCCCTTCAACATTACCTGTGGCTAATGCTTGCTGCCATTGTACTAAGAAGGATTTAGGGCGATTATTGGCATCTAAATTAAAGGCCAAGCGATCGCGATTACCTGCCAAGTTCAAATTTAACCCGCGTCCCTGTACTGAATCAATGTTTCCAGTTAATAACGGCTCAAAAGCAATATTTTGAACAACTAAGTCTCGTAAGTTGATTTGCCCGATCACATTTGGTAACGGTAACTTACCAGTGATTTGACCATTAAAATCTACTCTCCCCGCCACAGAAACCTGATTAGGAAGATTGATCGGTAACTGTTTTAGGTTGTAATTTTGGGCTTGGACGTTGAGATTTAAGGCAGTAATTTCCGGTATACCTGCCTTTTTTGCATTGGCTAATATGTTACCAGTAACATTTAAACCGGGAGCAGTTGCTCGCTCAATGGTTAGCCTTTCACCACTCCAAGCGATCGCAGCCGTCAAGGGTCGTTCAAGACCAGGGATACCTTGGGATAATTGCACCTGTCCAGCAGCACGCACATCAGCTAATTTGGATGATCCAAGGGTGCCAGCTAATTGCAACTGACCGCCAAATTCACCCCGCAATTGCTGATTTAAGCGATTTAATTCTACACCAGAAGCATTAACTACAGCTTGATAGCGACCATTCGACAATTGGATGTTAGAAGCTGCGATCGTTCCACCTGCAACATTCAGCCGTCCCTGAGCACTGGCTTGGATAGTTTGCGGTTTAAAAGAATCAACAGAACCCGCCACGTTTCCTTGACCATTTAACGTCCCTCGCAACTGCGGTGGTACTGCTACCAACTGCTGCAACGGGAGATTATTTACTTGAACTTGCGCCTGATATACACGATTAGCCACTTGGATATTAGAGGCTGCGATCGTCCCACCTGCAACATTAATTAGTGCCTGACCATTGGCTTGAATATTTTGCGGTTTAAAAGGATCAATAGCACCTGCGACGTTGAACTGACCATTTAACGTTCCTTGGAACTGCTTTGGTACTGTTGCCAACTGCTGCACAGGAACATTATTTGCCTGAACTTGCGCCTGATATAGATTATTAGCAATTTGAATATTAGAGGCTGTAACAGTCCCGCCGTCAATAGCAAGGCGACCCTCACCACTGCCACGTAGCGTTTTCAGACTGAAATTATCTCTGTTACCTGCGATTTGGAATGTACCCGCCAATGGATTATTTAAAGCTGGGGGAGACTGTTTCAATATTTGTGCCAGCCGCACATTATTAGCTACAAGTTGAGCAGAAAAGCTTTGGTCTTGCAGTTGGACATGAGAAATTGCAACTGTGCCGCCACCAATTTTAACTCCTCCGCCATCAGTGCGAATCGTGGCAATTTTAAATGGTGCTGTGCTACCTGAGAGGATGAGACGACCATTGTACTCTACCCCTGCCAAAGAGAGATTTTGCAGTTGACTTTTGTTTACAAAGGGTTCTAATTTTACCCCAGAGGCAACAGCCACAGCTTGCCAACGCTGATTAGCATAACTACCAGTTGCCTGTACTGTACCACCACTTACATTCAGAGCCACATTACGGAAAGAGACGGTGCGATCGCTAGCAATCGCTACTTCGCCAGTTCCGGGGTAAGTTCCATTAGGAGCTTGGAATTGTACCGCAGTTTGGGCATTAGTAGGAGTGCCAGTTAGTTGGGCTGTAGCTGAGACATTGCCGATTTGGAAATTGGGTGTTATTTCGTAAACTTTGGCGATCGCATCCCCTGGAACATTCTGGGCAGCGAAATTTAAATCCAGTCGCGGGCTTTTGCCAAGTTGAATTGTGCCAGCGCCCGTGATTTCACCACCAACTTTTGCTTTACCTTGAATATCTTTTAGAGTAATTAAAGAAGAATTAGTAACAAGCTCAAAGTTACTACTGATGCTATTAAAATCAACTTTGTCAATCCGGGCAGTTTTAATTGTGGCAACTGTACCTGAGAGAATTGGCTCTTTTGTTGATCCAGTAATCTGCAAAGAAGCTTGTACTTGTCCAGCGATCGGCACAGGTAGTTTTACCTTGAGAGTCTCCTGGGCATTAGCCAAACTCACCGAATTTACCCGCCCCGCCAGCTTAAAACCTGCTTGAGTGTCGATGATTCCCGTCGCCACTAAGGGAATTTTGCCGTAGTTGGTAGTAACATTATTTAACTGCAACTCTGTTCCTTGGAAGCGGAGGTTTCCTTGGGTATTGCTCAACAGTTGCGGCACTTTGGGTATTTGAACTGTTACGCCTTGCACAGCAGCGCTGCCAAACAATAAAGTCGGCTGTCCTGGCATCAACCGAACTAACAAGTCACCATTGGCTCGACCCGCCTGTAAGTTCACTGGTAACTTGATTAGACGAGTAATATCTTCAGCCAGCAAGTCTTGCGATCGCAACTGAAACTTTCCTGCTAGCATCCTAGAACGTGTCTCTCCCTGAATGGAAATAGTGCCACCACTATCTGCTTGACTCCCGACATCAAACCTGATGATCTGGTTGTTTGCTAAAAGTTGGGCAGAACCGTTCAGTTGAGAAAATGTTACAGGGGATGAGGAGGATGTTACTCCCCCTGCTCTCTTCTGCGGCATCAACGCCAGCTTGGCATTGCGAAACCGCAGGTAGTCCAAATCGGTTTTAATTGCGCCACCTTGACCAGACGACGCTATCTTAGTGGAAACCCAGCGCCCTTGGTTATCCTGTTCAATGTAAATATCTGAGTTGACTAAGGTGACATCTAGCTTTAGATGGCGGTTAAATATTAGTTGTAACAGGTCAAAACTTACCTCCACAGATTCGACTGCCGCCTGATCTGGATCTGTGGGTGTGGCTGGGATAGCTGAAGCCCCAAACTGCACTCCCGTCAACGAAAATTGTGTGACTCTTCCGAGTTTTACCGGGCGGTTGAGTGTAGTCGTGAGACTTTGTTGTGCTAAGGGTGTTAACTCTGTTTGCACAAAAGTCCACAACCGCCAAATACCGACGACAATTGCTAACAGTAAAAGTCCGCCCAAGGCAATGCTACCCCGACTCAACACCAGCAACCACAGACGCTTGCGGATAGGGGAAAGGGAGTGATGATCTTGATTGGAAGGGTTAGTCATTTGCTTTCACTGTATTAATTGCCGGATATCGCTGGCACACACAAGCATTAACTGGCAGATTGATTCACTATGCCATTTCCAGGATACGCCAACTAAATCCAAGACTCATTGGTTGAGTTAGGAGATTTGCTTGATCTAACACTTATGCTTAATAATATTGGCCTTTTCAGGAAAATCTGAGCTGAATAGAGTGAAAATTGTTCCTGTGACTTTCCCTGAGTCACAACCTAGAATTTTAATGTTAATAGACCTTAAAAAAGACAGATGATTACACCTATGCGTGTTTTTGTGTTAATGTTTAACGCTCGAACAGAAAATGAGGGGATTCACACGATTCGGGAGGGCGATGCCGAAGGCGGCAAGCTACGCAATAAAATTCTGATGTTCGAGTCAGAAGACGATGCCACGCGCTTCGCCCTGATGTTGGAAGCTCAGGACTTCCCCTCACCGACACCAGAACCGATCGATGCTGAGGAAATCAAGGAATTTTGCGAAAGTGCTGGATATGAATGGGAAATCATCCCAGAAAATACTAATTTAGTTGTCACTCCCCCAGAACTTAACGTGGAAGAAACCGACTGGCAAGCAGATGCCCAGAAGCAGGATACTGTTGAAGACACCTTCCCTCTGAATCAACAGCCACTAGAAGAACCCGAATTGTCTGATTCGGAACTAGAAAAGATGCGTCGCAAATTGGAAGGATTGTTGTAATTAGTCATTAGTCATTGGTTATTGGTGATTAGCCATTGACCAATGACTAATGACATGACATAAAATGCAAAACTTCATCCTGTCTCTAGCCTCCCTCTCCTTTATAAGGAGAGGGATTGAGGGTGAGGTAAGCCAGGGACATAAATTGTATATTATTTAATTCTTATTCCTAAGGACAAATGACAGAGGACAAATGACAAATTTGCAGGAACGCGGACATCTTTTAACCGAGATGATAAATCCTAACAGTCTTAACTTAGACCAGCTCAGTTCTCTGGAATTGGTGGAGCTGTTTAATAGCGAAGACCAAAACGCAGTTGCGGCGGTTGCGGCGGCGAAAATTGAGTTGGCACAAGCAATTGAGCGTACCGCAGAGCGTTTGCGCCACGGAGGACGCCTATTTTATATCGGTGCGGGCACAAGTGGTCGGTTAGGGGTGTTAGATGCTGCTGAGTGTCCACCTACTTTTTGCACGTCTCCAGAGTTGGTACAGGGGATTATTGCTGGTGGTGCGGGGGCGCTGGTACGTAGTTCTGAGGATTTAGAAGACAGTATTGAAGATGGTGAGGCGGCGATCGCTGGGCGACAGATTACCCAACTAGATGTAGTCGTTGGCATTACCGCCGGTGGGACAACACCTTATGTCCACGGTGCGCTTCATGCTGCGCGTCAACGGGGAGCCACTACTATTTTTATCGCCTGTGTTCCAGCTGAACAAGTTAGCTTTGATGCCGATATTGACATTCGCCTATTGACAGGGCCAGAAATAATCGCCGGCTCAACTCGTCTGAAAGCTGGTACAGCCACGAAGTTAGCTTTAAATATGCTTTCTACTGGGGTGATGGTCAAGCTAGGCAAAGTTTATGGCAATCGCATGGTGGATGTGGCCGTAACAAATCAAAAATTACGCGATCGCGCTTTAGGAATTTTACAAGACCTCACAGGTTTAAGTCGGGAAGCTGCTGGTTTTTTACTAGAACGTAGTGGCAAGTGGGTTAAACTAGCGCTATTGATGCACTGGACTGGTTTAGAAAAAAACGAGGGCGATCGGCTTCTTTCAGAACACCAAAGTAATCTCAGAGCAGCTGTTCTCAGCTATCAAAACCACAACCAACCTTAAAGAAATTTTCCTAAATAAGCCACTTCTACTTTCTGACTTTTCACGGCATCGGCAAAACCTCTCTTCTTCATCTCTCTCCTAGAAGGAGAGAGATGAAGAATTTTCCGCCTTAGAGTGTCGGGAAGGGGTTAGGGGGTTAAGTTTTTCATGAGCTTTTCCATACAACGTGAAAAACCACATCTACTTAGAAAAGTATAGTTTTTAAAAGTAGTGGCAGCATCTTGCTAAGATGCTGGTAGTACCCGGCAAGATGCCCACACTACTCCAGATTTCCAAATTGACGAGATTTAAATCTTTATATATGGCTGCTACTTGTCTTAGTACTTAATAGCACGCCTTTTTTCAGAATAATATTCCCTAGAAAAGTTCTCTAAAACTAATATCAATTAAGAAATGTAAATTTAAATCAATATTTTTATCAAAAGCAAAAATATCTGGAGACTGCTAATTATTTTTTAAACGAAAATTCAGGAGTTATACGGATATAATTCAGTACAGAAGTTATTAAAATAATATATTAATACTAAATTCATGATCATCTGGACTATAGCAACCTACTGGAGTGATGAGATATTAGCATAAAACTAAAGTCTTGCCAATAATAAACTCTGTAGTAGATGGATGACTTATTTACTAGCAAGATTTTTCTATTTTTCCATCTCCCTTGCTTTTAATAATCTTGATTTAGGCTGCTATATCCCAAATGTATTTGCACTTACTGACATAAACTTTGTCCATTTTAAAATTTGGAGTAGTGTGGACAAGATACCGGCTACTACCCGCATCTTAGCAAGATGCTCTCACTACTTTTAAAACTATGGTTCTCAAAATAGATGTGATTTATCTATCTGCTGACCATTATATAGCTAGTGTGGGTTTTTCAAGGGTTGGCTTTTAATAAAAGGAACAAACTATGCCCCATCGAGAAGTTATTTCAAATAATCTAGTAAAGGAATTTCAAAGTTGTACTCAGCTGCAATATAATGGCAAATTAAATATTAATAGTTCCAAGGGCAGCAAATGGACTTTTTACTATCGGCTGGGACGGATAGTTTGGGCAACAGGGGGAACTCATCCCTTCCGACGCTGGCGTAGACAGATGGCTCAAAATTGCCCCCAGATTGATGTTGATAAGTTGCAGTTGCATTTGCAAGACCTATCAATCGATTACTGGGATTATCGCCTTTTAGAAATCTTGTATAAAAAACAGAAAATCCATCGGGAACAGATTAATACTATTGTCGATAACACGATAGCAGAACTATTATTTGACGTAGCTATGCAAGGAAATTTTGCTTCTATAAGTTGCAATCGCAGCCAAGAAGTTATCTTAGAAGCACCAATGAGCTTTACAAGTACAGAAATGTCTGTAAAGCTGATGCAAGACTCCTGGAAAATTTGGTCAGAAGCTGGGTTAGCAAATTTTTCTCCTGACTTGGCCCCAATTCTGCGGCGAGCAGAAATACTCCAGCAGATGATAAGTCCATCTGTATACAAAAACTTTGTCAATTTAATCAACGGCAAATTTACTCTACAAGATTTAGCCGTGAAAATGAAGCAGGGTGTATTGCCACTCACGCGTTCGTTGCTTCCCTATATCCTTAAAGGAATCATTGAATTGGTGGAAGCACCTGACTTACCTTTAGCAGTTAATGAAGTCAACAATAACTCTAGCACCACACAAGCAAAGAAGCGGATTACTCCACTCGTGGCTTGCGTCGATGATAGCCCTCAGGTATGTAAAATGCTAGAGGATATTATCACTTCCAATGGATTGAGGTTTGTCAAGATTCAAGATGCTGTACAAGCTCTACCAATCCTCATTCAGGATAAACCAGACTTGATTTTCTTGGATTTGATTATGCCAGTTGCCAGTGGTTACGAAATTTGCACTCAGTTACGACGCATATCTACCTTTGCCAACACACCAATAATTATATTAACAGGCAATGATGGTTTTTTAGATAGAGTTCGTGCCAAGGTAGTCGGTTCTACAGATTTTCTCACTAAACCCGTAGTGCCTGATAAAGTGATGGCTATAATACGTAAATATTTACCTACACCAAGTGTATCCATCGACAAGAATAAATCTAATTTAGAAATTTTTAATCAGAGGGAATTAGAGGCTAAATAAGTAAGTCGGTAAGAAAAACTCAATGTATATAAAGACATATAAATTTGAATTAGGGGAGCCAGTGCCTTGCGCGGGTTCCCTGCGTTAAAGCAAGTGGCGTTGTGTTATGCCGTAGGCTAACGCACCTTAAATTGTTTACGCTCACTTAGGAATAAAAATTAAATAACATACAATTTATGTCCCTGGCTTACCTCACCCTCAATCCTTCTCCGATATATTGGAGAGGGAAGCTAAAGACAGGATGAAGTTTTCCATTTTATTTAATCTACCTAT
>NZ_JBALCE010000023.1:0-162616 GCF_036919815.1 Nostoc sp. | reverse complement strand
CAATCGAATATGCTGCCATCTCTAAATAATCTGTTTTTTTACATCTTTAAAGTTTACAATCTTTGTGGCTGGTTTGATATCAAATTGCTGTAACTGTAAATTGACAACACTCAGTCCTGAGTGCTGAATGCTGAGTAATTCATAATACTACTAAGCACTTATGTACTTGGTACAAGCCCCGCCCACAAGGGGCTGAATCTTTTTACTGAGAGAAGGTTGATACCCCACCCCTTGTGGGTGGTCTTTTAACTCAGCACTCAGCACTCGAAACTCAGCACTCTTCATTTGTGTTTACACCGTAGCCCTAATAGGGGAGGGGCTGCTCTTGAGATATCACGCAGGAATCACAACTAATTTAGCCAGTTGTCCTGCTTCATCTGCAACTTTTCCCTACACCCAGCGTTGCAGTATGGTGGTATAAGACGAGAATTTTATTTACGATCTTGTAACAGAGTTTTGCTTTCTGATTTCATGTTCAGCTTGATTTAATAATTTATTATTGTAACTTAGTAACTGATATGAATGCTCAAAAAATAAAAATTTTATTAGTTGATGATCAGCTAGATAATTTACATTTTTTATCAGAGATCCTTCAACACCAAGGTTATCAGGTGCAAAATGCCATTTCTGGACAATTAGCAATCAATACGGCGCTGGCTTCTCCCCCTGATTTGATTTTGCTAGACGTTCTCATGTCAGATATGGATGGTTATGAAGTTTGTCAACATTTGAAAGCTAACTATAAAACTCAAGAGATTCCGATAATTTTTTTCGGTGTTTTAGATGAATTATCTGAAAAAATAAATGTCTTTGATTTAGGCGATATTGACTATATTATTCAACCATTCCAAACTAAAGAAGTTTTATTACGCATCCAAAATCAACTCACTATCCAAAGGCTAAAAAAACAGTTAAAAGAACAAAATACCCAACTGCAAGAGGAGATTCAAGAGCGTCAACGGGTTGCTGTTGAGTTAAATCTTCGGAACAAACAAATAGAAGAGATTCTCAAAGAAATTCCTGTTACGATTGGCAAAGCCTCTTGTAGAGAAGTTAACAGCAGCGAACGCTACGCCAAAGCTGCGCCCAAGAATAGTGAAAGTCAGTATCGCCACCTAGTAGAGACATCCCAGGATATGATCTGGTCGGTGGATATTGATGGACTAATTACCTTTGTCAACCCGGTAGTCAAGCAGATTTATGGCTACGAACCCCAGGAAATGATCGGGCGTACCTTGACTGATTTCATCTCGCCTACACAAGTTGCTGAAGATAAAGTAGCCTTTGAGCGGGTTTTTCAGGGAAAGCCGATCTTCCAGCATGAAACTACCTGTGTAGCTAAAGATGGTACTTTACTTTATCTGATGTTTAATGCGATCGCTTTAAATAACCAACAAGGTCTGGTTATAGGCATGACAGGCACTGCTAGTAATATTACACAGCGTCGAGAAGTAGAAAAATTACTCCAAGAAAGCACGATTAAACTCCGCAATCATAACCTGGTGTTAACCCAACTGGCACAAAATCAGACGCTTTATCAGGGTGACTTGAAAGCAGCTTTGAGTAAAATCACAGAAACAGCTGTCAAAAATATTGGGGTGGAACGAACCAGTATCTGGCTGGATGACGAAACAGGCACCAAAATCGAATGTTTTGACCTATTTGAAGCCAGTTGTAATCAACATAGCGCCGGACTTTCCTTGGTAGCGGCAGACTATCCAGCTTATTTTGCAGCTTTGCAGCAAGACCAACCAATCGCCGCAGATGATGCCCATACCGATCCCAGAACTAGAGAATTTTCGGCATTTTACTCAAGATTAAACATTACTTCTATACTCAATACACCCATTAGGCTGGAGGGCAAAACCGTAGGAGTTTTATGTCTAGAGGCAGTGGGAATTACTCATCACTGGACGCTAGAAGACCAAAATTTTGCTCGCTCTCTGGGTAATTTAACATCCTTGGTGTTGGAGGCAAAAGAACGCAAACGCGCAGAAGCGGCGCAACGGGCTTCTGAAGAAAAGTTAGCATCAGCTTTTCGGTCATCTCCTGATCCAATCGCCTTAATTACTGTTAGCAACAAACGCTATGTCGAAGTTAATGACAGCTTTTGTCGGTTTTTTGGTTATTTCCGTTCTCAGGTGATTGATCGCACCCATCAAGAATTGAATATTTGGGCGAATCCAGAAGAATATAATCTTCTCGCTCAAATGCTGCAACAAACAAAAGCCATCCGCAACTACGAAGTTGATGTCTGCACTTCAACTGGAGAAATCAGGACGACACTCTTTAGTGCAGAAATGATCGAGATTGATGGGCAATGGTACGTACTGGGCACAGGGAAAGACATTACTGAACGCAAGCAGGCAGAAAATGAAAGCCGTTTGCTACTGTTGACAACCCAAGCGATCGCTCGCGCTCGTGATGTCAACAGTGCTTTAGCAGTGGTCTTGCGCTTAATTTGTCACACCATTGGCTGGGATTTTGGGGAAGCATGGATACCTAATGAAGATCGTACTGTTTTGGAACACAGTCTGGCGTGGTACGGTGAAGAGAGCAGTTTAGCAGAATTCTGCCGCCAAAGCCAAACTATGAAATTTGCTTTGGGATTGGGACTACCAGGAAGAGTTTGGCAAAGCCAGGAACCCGAATGGATAGAAGATGTTTCTCAAGTTACACAGCCAGTTTTTTTGCGTAGGCCTAGCCCGCCGCAGGCATCGCCACAAGCAGCAAAGGTAGGATTAAAAGCTAGTTTTGGTGTTCCCATACTGGCTGGAAACCAAGTATTAGCTGTTTTAGTGTTTTTTAAACGTAGTTCAGTATTGGTAGATAGACGTTTGCTCTTGCTAGTCAGTGCTGTTGCGGCTCAGTTAGGTGGGTTGATTGAGCGCAAAACCCTAGAACAAGAACTAGCACTTAGAGAAGCTCGCCTGAATGCCTTTTTTAGCAGTGCCCCCGTCGGCATGAACATTGTAGATAACCAACTGCGGTTTGTGCAAATCAACCAATTACTGGCGGAGATTAATGGACTACCTCAACAAGATCATCTTGGCAAGACCATCCATGAAATCTTACCCCACATTGCCCCCCGAATGGAACCAATCTATCAACAGGTGCTGTTGACTGGTCAACCCATTCTCAATCAAGAATTAAGCGCCGCATCAATTAAACAACCAGATATTATCCGCCACTTCTTAGCTTCTTATTTTCCGATTCCTGGTGAGGACGATCGCCCCTCTGGTATCGGCACTGTTTTAGTAGAAATTAGCTATCGCAAACGTGTCGAACAAGAATTACGTTTAGCCAACGAACGCCTACAATATCTGCTCACCTCTAGCCCTGTAGTCATTTATAGCAGCAAAACATCAGAAGATTTTAGTACTACTTTTATCAGTGACAACATTCAAGCAATGGTGGGCTACGAAGCGCGGGAATTTATCGAGGATTCCAGTTTCTGGCTTCAGCATGTCCACCCACAAGATATTGAACTTATCTCTGAAAAATTTAACAAGCTTGTTGAGCAGGAGTACATCTCCTACGAATATCGGTGGTTGCACGCTGACGGAACTTATCACTGGTTTTACGAAAAGATGAGGTTAATCCGAGACGAAGCTGATTACCCTATAGAATGCGTTGGTTATTGGGCAGACATTAACGATCGCAAATTGGCAGAATTAGCTTTGCAATCAGGTCAACAGCGATATCAACTTTTAGCAGAAGCCTCACCAGCTTGTATATTTCACGCAGATATAGATGGCAATATCTTATATTTTAATCAACGCTGGAGTGAGATTACTGGATGCAGTTTAGAAGAGTCTCTCTTAACAGGTTGGGTAAATGCTGTACATCCAGACGACCGCGAGCAACTATTGTTGGCATGGAATCAAGCAATAGCTACGGTAAGAATGTATAAGTACGAACATCGCTTTATGCGTGATGATAGTACGGTTGTCTGGGTAATTGCTCAAGCCTTGCCAGAATTTGGCGATGATGGAGAAATTCAAGGTTACATCGGTACAATTACAGATATTACCGAGAGAAAATTGGCTGAAGAAGCCTTGCGTGAGAGTGCAGAACGAGAAAGAGCGATCGCCCAAGTGATTCAAAGGATGCGGCAAACACTGGATTTAGAGACGATATTTGCGGCTACAACCCAAGAATTACGGCAAGTACTCAATTGCGATCGGGTTGTTGTCTATCGTTTTAATCCCCACTGGAGTGGCGAATTTGTCTCCGAGTCGGTGAGTAATGGTTGGATTTCTTTAATAGAAGAACACAACAATGACTCGAATCTCACAGAAGGTGTCTTACAAGACGGCCGTTGCCTAGCAAAAATTTTGGATAGCGTGAATAACCAGCTAGAAAATCCTGATCTGCAAGCAATTCCAGGTGCAACTTTCCTCTGTGTCCCAGACATTTACAATGCTGGGTTTCATCCAATTTATATTAACCTCTTAGAGCGCTTTCAGGCTAAAGCCTACATTATTGTTCCTATTTTCTATGGTAGTCAGCTTTGGGGATTACTAGCGAGTTATCAAAATTCCGCTTGCCGGCAATGGAAAGCAGAAGAAGTCAACATCGTAGTTCAAATTGGCAATCAATTGGGTGTTGCTTTACAGCAGGCACAATTGCTGGCGCAAACCCAAAGGCAGTCACAAGCATTGCAAGATGCTGTGATCATTGCTGATGCTGCCAACCGCGCCAAAAGCGAATTCCTCGCCAACATGAGCCACGAACTGCGTACCCCACTCAACGCCATCCTCGGTTTTACCCAAATCATGAGCCATGATCATGCTTTATCGACTGAACATCAGCAAAATCTAACAATCATCAATCGTGCAGGCGAACATCTCCTTAACTTAATCAACGACATTTTGGAAATGTCTAAAATCGAAGCCGGCAGAATAACCTTAAATCTCAACAGTTTTGACTTAATTCGCCTCTTGGAAAACCTCGAAGAGATGTTACGCTTCCGTGCCATCTCCAAAGGATTAGAATTAGTCTTTGAATATAAATCTTACCTCCCCCAGTACGTCAAAGCTGACGAAAGTAAACTACGTCAAGTGTTGCTTAACCTCTTAGGAAATGCAATCAAATTTACCGATACTGGGAGGGTGACGCTACGGATGGGGATGGAGCACGGGGAGAAACTTCTCCCTAATCTCTTCTTCGAGGTACAAGACACTGGCCGCGGTATTGCCTCACAAGAAATTGACTTGCTATTTGAAGCTTTTGGGCAAACTGAAACCGGAAGGAAATCGCAACAGGGAACAGGACTAGGTTTAGCAATTAGCCGCAAATACGTACAACTAATGGGGGGAGATATTAGCGTCTCCAGCATTATTGGCAAGGGAAGTAAATTTAGATTTAATATTCAAATTAGTCTAGCCGCAGCCAGCGAAATCCAGATTAAACAAACTAGATGCCAAGTTATGAGTTTAGCGCCCGCTCAAAGCGAATACCGCATTTTAGTGGTTGATGACTCCATAGACAGCCGTTTAGTGCTAATGAAAATTCTGACATCTATCGGTTTTGCAGTCCAGGAAGCAACAAATGGTAGTGAAGCGATCGCACTTTGGCAGAAATGGCAACCACACCTAATTTTAATGGATATGCGGATGCCGATTATGGACGGCTATGAAGCCACAAAAGTTATTAAAACTAGAGAAAGGGAGTATGAAGAAAACATTTTGCCGAGTCACCGTACTATTATTATTGCCTTAACTGCTAATGCCTTTGAGGAACAGCGAGAGGCAATGATCAAAGCGGGTTGTGATGATTATATTAACAAGCCTTTCCGCGAGGAACTATTACTAGAAAAATTGAGCGAATATTTAGGAGTTCAATATATTTATCAAGAAGAAAGCTATCAGATAGCAAACGCAAAGCAACAGGAAATAGAATCAATGTTAACGCTTACAGATTTAGTGACTCTATTATCTCAAATGTCGCCTGAATGGGTGAAACAGGTGTACACTGCCGCAGCCCAATGCAGTGATGATCTGATTTTAGAATTGATTGAGCAAATTCCTTCTGAAAATACTGCACTGCGAAATTTTATCAATAATTTAGCTCATGATTTTCAGTTTGAGAAAATTATGGAATTGACGAGTCTTACAGGAGTATTATTTAGTGAATAAAAATTGGATATTGGGTAGCAATGCTTCTATCACAACTCCTAAAATATTTGTCTCTATAGTTGATATAGCAATCCTATTTGATTTGTGAGAATTGCCAGCCGCAGATCCCCCACTTCTTTGAGAAATCGGGGATTTTGTTTCTCACGAATGATTCAGTAGGGCTATAGTTGTTCCCAGAGTTTGATTGCATTTATTATTGATCATAAAAGTGGCATCTTTTTGAGTGGAATGAATATTATTTTGAATTAATTGCTTGGCTGTTGTTAACCACCATCCCCCGATAAATTTAGCTGCCCATAGACATTGATATTAAATGTAAATTGAATATCGATGTGGTTGCTCGTATATCCTGTGGGCAAAGGTGCAAAAGGTGCAGCTCGCTGTATAGCGTTGAGCGCCGCTTTATCAGTGAGGCTGAATCCAGAAGTTTGTGCGAGTTGGAGATTGCTTAGTTGCCCGGAACGGTTAACAGTGAAATTAAGCACTGTTCGCCGGGAAGACTGGCTCACTTCTGGTAGCCACTGCTGCTTGACTCGTTGCTGAAGTTGGTTTAAGTAAGAGGTGATATCTATATTTTGACTGCTGGCATCAATACCAGAAGTCGCTTGGCGATCGCGGTTAGAATTAGGTAAGCCTGCCAGATAATCACCGCTAAAATTCCGACTAGATACACCCAGAGTACCACCCAGCAAGCTTGCTGCACCTGTTTTCACAGATGACTGAGCCTGAGACGGTGTTCGCCCACTTAATCTAGTTCCCGACTGGACTAAGTTCTTAGGTTTGGGTACTGGTGATGTAATAGCAGGTGCGATCGCTGTTTTTCGCGGTAGAGCTAACGGTGATGTAATATTAGGCACTACTGCTATTTTTTTCGGTTTGGCTACTAGTGGTATAGTTGCAGGTGCGATCGCTGTTTTTCGCGGCAGGGCTAACGGTGGTGTAATATTAGGCACTACTACTATTTTTTTCGGCTTGGGTTCTGGTGATGTAATAGCAGGTGCGATCGCTGTTGGCTGTGGTTTGGCTACTAGTGGTATAGGTGCAGGTGCGATCGCTGTTTTTCGCGGCAGGGCTAACGGTGGTGTAATATTAGGCACTACTACTATTTTTTTCGGCTTGGGTTCTGGTGATGTAATAGCAGGTGCGATCGCTGTTGACTGTGGTTTGGGTTCTGGTGGTATAGTTTCAGGTGCGATCGGTGTTGGCTGTGGTTTGGGTTCTGGTATAGGTGCAGGTGTGATCGCTGTTGACTGTGGTTTGGGTTCTGGTATAGGTGCAGGTGCGATCGCTGTGGGCTGTGGTTTGGCTACTAGTGGTATAGATGCAGGTGCGATCGCTGTTGGCTGTGGTTTGGCTACTAGTGGTATAGATGCAGGTGCGATCGCTGTGGGCTGTGGTTTGGCTACTAGTGGTATAGATGCAGGTGCGATCGCTGTGGGCTGTGGTTTGGGCTGTTGATGAGATAAATTTGGTGATTTCGCTTTTTGCTGCCTTGGTTCTGGCTGGAATACCTTTGCTGGAGATAAGGCTGTTAAGTCAAAAGGACTCTTGCTAGAAGCTTTATGTGCATCTAAATTAGCTGACTTCACAGCAGAAACAGGTTTTTTCGGTAAAGCTTTACCACCTGCAATTGAATCTTTAGTAGCCCGGAATAAGGTTTTTTGGGGTATCTGTGTTTCATTGGGATAAACTTCAACTACCTCAATTGGAATCTCTTGTTTAGGCTCAGGCATAAAAGCTCTGAGCCAATATTTGCTTCCAATCAGTAAAGTAGAGTGTAGGAGGATGGAAATAACTAGACCTTGGAGCATCTGCCTTGGGTGCACGCTCCGATAGCGCTGAAATTCATGAGAAAAAGCCATATTATTGCGCTTTCGCGTGATAGATAACAGCCTCAACAGTCTATTTACAGGGTACAAGCTTCTGTACCTTCGGGTCGGAGCAATACCCTGCGGCAAGCTAAAGCTACATGAATTGCCCCTACTAGTTCAGCACTCAGCAGTCAGCACTCCTGAAAACATCAGTAAGTGTGTGTTGTCTGTCTCAAGTATTAATGTGGATATAGGCACAGTACAATAACTTGCATTATAGGAACTACTGATGAACCGCTCGAAAATAATTGCCATTCTTACAGGTGCGATTTCGATCATTTTAGCGATCGCCTACCTTATCCTAGTTCAACTGCTGGACTATCGGGATATGAAACCCGCTCCCATCAGCCAATTTGACCAAGCGCCTGCGATTATCTCTGATTATTGGCAGATTGACAAAATTGCCAAAGTGTAGATTAGATTTAGAAACGTGGATGTCTCTAGCTTCCCTCTCCTTATAAAGGAGAGGGATTGAGGGTGAGGTAAGCCAGGGACATAAATTGTATGTTATTTAACTCTTATTCCTTAGCAACACGCGGTCGGGGCAGATGCGCTTACCCTGTGTTCAAAAGTCGAGTGTTTCTATAAAATTTCTTTGAGAAAAATCAAAATTTTAAACTTGATTGCGATAATACGTTTAGCTAACTCAAACCTGTTTATCCTAAGAGTGTTAAAGTTCTCCGTACTACAAGCGAGTAGGGTCAATGACTGCTTCATCACCAGATAATTCGCTCAGTTCCTCAAGCACTTATACTCTATACATAGCTAGGCAAGAGTATCAATATAACTACACCCATATTCCATCTATTGCGATGGTGGATCAGCTTTCTGTTGCAGAAGAGTTCGCCACTAACTGGTATTTTTTATTAGCGCAGCAGTTACGAGTTGTTTTTGTCAATACCCTGATTGTCAACCGAGGCAATCAGGGTTCCAAATCGATTCGTGATGATGTCGAAAAGTTTATTTTAGAAGCCTTGCTCAAAGGAGCAATCCCAGTCCGAATCAGTATTCTGGCGAGAATCCTGCAAATTATCCCCCAGTTTTTACTTAAAGGGATATCCAAGGATGTTAGAGAACTCGACGATCTTTTCTTTCATATTCTTAAAGAAAACGGACTTGTGATCCTTAGAGATACTTTAAATCGAGTAATTACGCTTCTATATGAAGGACAGCCCACAGGACATGCAACCAGTCTCAAGGACTACGAAAATTTGTTTCCGGTGATTGGTGTACCAGCGATCGCCAAAACTTACCAGGAAGATGAAGTATTTGCCTACATGCGAGTAGCTGGCTACAATCCCGTGATGATCGAGCGAGTAACCACTCCAGGCGATCGCTTCCCAGTCACAGACGAGCATTACCAAGCAGTAATGGGAACTGACGATTCATTAGCAGCAGCAGGACTTGAAGGAAGGCTCTACTTAGCTGACTATAAAATTTTAGACGGCGCGATCAACGGTACATACCCGAATGAGCAAAAATATGTCTATGCTCCCCTAGCACTGTTTGCCTTACCCAAAGGCTCAGATCCCACCCGTCTATTGCGTGCGATCGCCATTCAATGCGGTCAAACCCCAGGATCAGATTATCCCATTATTACCCCTAACTCCGGTAAATACCCTTGGCTATTTGCCAAAACAATAGTCCAAATAGCAGATGCCAACTTCCACGAAGCGATTACTCATTTAGGGAGAACTCACCTCTTGGTTGGTGCTTTTGCGATCGCAACCTATCGACAACTGCCGCTTACCCATCCTCTAAGAATTCTGCTGCACCCGCATTTTGACAGCACCTTAGCAATTAACGATACCGCCCAACGGATTCTGATTGCTCCAGGCGGTGGTGTCGATAGATTACTCTCAGCATCAATCGATAACGCTCGCGTTTTAGCAGTGCTAGGGTTGCAAAGCTATGGTTTCAATAGTGCCATCTTACCCAACCAATTCCAACAGCGCGGTGTGGATGATCCCAACCTATTGCCTATTTATCCTTACCGCGATGATGCACTATTAGTCTGGGATGCTATTACTAAATGGGTTTCAGACTACCTGAACCTTTATTACATCACAGATGAAGACATTCAGAAAGACACAGCCCTGCAAGCTTGGGCAGCCGAAATCTCAGCTTATGATGGTGGTCGCATCCGCGATTTTGGCGAAGATGGTTGCATTAAAACACGGAATTACCTAATTGATGCCACTACACTGATTATTTTCACTGCCAGCGCCCAACACGCAGCCGTTAACTTTCCCCAAAAAGATTTGATGAGTTATGCCGCAGCCATACCAACGGCAGGTTATTTACCAGCATCAACTCTCAAAAGAGAAGTTACCGAGCAAGACTACCTCAATTTGCTCCCCCCCTTAGATCAGGCGCAACGGCAATACAACATACTCAGCTTATTGGGGTCTTTATACTACAACAAGCTGGGCGAATATCAGCAAGGATACTTTACAGACCAGAAAGTAAAACCATTCTTACAGGCATTCCAGAATAATCTTCAGCAGGTAGAAGATACCATCAAGCAACGTAATTTGCACCGTCCATCTTATGAATATCTGCTTCCTTCTAAAATTCCTCAGAGCATCAATATCTAAATTGGGGACTGAGGGAGCTGAGGGAGATGAGGAGGAAAATAATAATTTTTAGCTCTTGACTTAGGACTCTCAATGCCCAATGCCCAATGCCCAATGCCCCAAAATAAATATTATGACACTTAAAGATAAAGTCCTCAAAGGTCACGATCGCCAGCTATGGCTTGCACCTATACTAGCCAAAGTAGGTTATGACACTGCGATCGGCAAGCTTCTACGCTTGATTTTCTATTACATGGATGCTTTAATTATCCTCAACTCATGGCGGGACTTTCTCTACATCCGTAAGGACAATATTGGAGACAAGTATTTTGCAGTAGACCAAGCAATTATGCATTCTTCTCACGCCCAGGTGAGCGAACTAATGCAAACCCAACCCCAACTGCGAGGAAATGATTTAGGCATCATCAGAATATTAGCTCCTAGCTACCTACTCGATAATCCTCTGAGCTTGGGGACAAACGGTAACGAACACACAGGACTCCGTACTGTGTTCTTACAAGCCTTACCAGAACCGTCAGAGCAGATAGACTTTTTAGGCTATCTAGTTGAGCAAAACCTGTTAGAGGCTGCTAGACAGGGCAAATTACACATCGGCAACGATTTGCCAAAGATCATGCTGTCGATTTTGCACCAACTGGTTTTTCAGATATCTTTATCTGAAGAAGAAATCACAGCATCAAGTAATTACATTAAAGGTATGCCTCTGGCATCCTTGCCAAATTTTATAAGCAAGTATCTGCTGGGAATATTAACAGCGCCAAAAATTCGCCATCGTCAGCATTTAACCAAGAAATATCAACAATCTACCAAGTGGGCATCTTACTTTGAAACAGGCGCTCAGTATCAGTTGAACGAACACCAAATAGCTAATAGCCTTTTCGATATGATTCATCTTGCCGGTACTGCTGGCACGAGTGGGCTTTTGGGATCTGTTATTGGTGTTTTATGCTTGGATAATGCCCTCAGAAATGATGTATTGTCAGAAGTCAATGCAGTTTGGAATGGCAAGGAGAGTTTAGACTCAGATGCTCTAGATCAGTCAACACTTCTCAATCAAGTGATTCTGGAAACGGCTCGTCTCTATCCACCTGTGCGATTTGTTAGCCAACTCACCACTGAAGCGGGTGAAGTTGAGATTGCAGAACAAAAATGTCCATTCCAAAAAGGTACTCGCTTGCTTGGCTCTATTTTTACAGCTAATCGGGATGTCAATAGATACCAAAATCCAGATGATTTTGACGTAACACGGAATTTTTCCGATATCTTATCTTGGAACGGCGAAGGGCATGATCGAGCCTGTCCTGGTAAATCCTTATCAATTGGCTTTATCAAGATTTTCTGTTTACATCTGTTCAACAACTATCAATGGGACTCAATTACAGAAGTCAAGTGGGATTTTGAAAAAGTGACTGCCGTTACTCCTAATAGTTTAGTGTTACAAGGTTTTGCTCTACGACTGTGAATAGTCAGTGCTAAGTTATGAGTTGGTAATTGTTATGGCTTTTTGAGTCTGTCTTAGTACAGAATTTCATAAGTTCATAGCGAATTAAAATTGGCAAAACTTAGCGCCCCTCTGCGCTTCCCTCAGCGTTCCTCTGCGTTTAAAAAAGCTACGAATTTCGGAAATGCTGTACTTAGTTACGAATTACAAATTAGTATGACGGAATTAATCGAGAAAAAACAACTCAATAATATTGCAACCTGGATGATTCCAATCAAACAAACAAACTTGCCATCTGTCCTTAAAGGTGTGTTTTTTTTGGATGGCAACCCACTGCCAGATACTTGCATCACTATGTACAATTTAGAATGGGATACACACAACAGAGCTTTGCTATTACCAGTCTTTGCACCGTTGCAGTGGACTTTTCATAAATCGATTCCTGGTTGGATATTACTACGTTTAGTTCAATGGTTTGAGGTAAGTTACAAAATTCAGTTTGAAGATGAAACTTTGCAGCAAGCTCAAATTATACCTATTTTACTGGGAATACCAATTTCAACATCAATTGTAAATTTTACAATGTCCCAAGACAAAAATTCTCTCAATGGAGATATTTGGCACAGAAAAAACTTTTGGTTCGGCGGACTTTCTCGCGCTGGTGAGTATACTCTCCGTAGGGTTGTTGATGAAGATGGTCATTATACTCAGGCTTTTAACGATATGCTTCCCAGAGTTCCAAATGAGTGTTTAGTAATTGGAATAAACTCAAAAGACAACGCCTCTAGTAATATTAGTAACAGCCAATTGGTCAGGTAAAAGAATCCAGCAGTAATCCCAACAGTGATATCTCAATTTGCTTCTTGTCTCATAAAATCCTTTGATTTCTTACCTTCGGAATGTGAGCATATGCAGTCCCTAAGCGATATACTTAACCTAAGTTGTCAAGGAAAATAGACATGACTAACTCTCCTGATAAGAAGAATCTGGCAGATAATCAACCGTATAAAATTTACGAATTTAACAAAAATAATCAAGAAACAATCTCTGGTTATTTAGTAGTTAGTACTGCAAAACTCAATGTTGAGACAGAAGAATCTAACAACTACTTATCAAAAGTTATTAATCAAAACTTTTTTAATATCAATGATGGACAAGCTGAACCTTCAGCCCAAAAGATGATTGAAAAAATTGCTGAAAGTTTGCAATCAAGCCCTGAACCAGAAATTATTATAAATATTCATGGATATAGTTCTACACCATCTGATACAGAGATTGGCTGCAAAAAGATTTATGATTATGTTAATACACATATTCAGCAACCAAATAAGTATATTTTTGTAGGATATAGATGGCCTTCTGAAAATCCCATAAAAACAGATGAATCTGGTTCTTTTGGGCAAAAGCTAATGAACGCACTATATTCTCTACCAACTTTACTAGCTATCAATTTAGTTGTAGGACTAACAATTAGTATATGGTCTACCATAGTTTTGTTGTTCCTAAATATTTTGAGTAATAGTGCTGTCCACTTTTTCACCGTGTTGTTAATTTTGTCTGGCATTGTATCTTCAATTATTTTGACATTAATTATTCTCAGAATATCTACTTATTTTCGTGATACCTATAGAGCGGTTAATTATGGTGTAATAGACTTAGTTGAATTTATCAGACAGCTTGATGCTAGAGTAAAATTATCACATAATAAACGCATTAAGCTATCATTTATTAGTCATAGTATGGGGTGTTTTGTAGTTACAGATATAATTCGTATCCTCTCTGATGTTTTTGACGTTGAATCTATTAATAAAGAACCTAATTCAGATATTGGTAATGTATTTTCATTAGGCAGACTTGTGCTAGTCGCACCTGATGTTCCTGTAGAAACTATCTTGCCAGGACGAGCTAATTTTCTTCGTTCTTCTTTACGTCGGTGTGAAGAAGCTTATATCTTTTGTAATGAGGGAGACTTAGCGTTACGAATTACCTCCACTGCTGCAAATTACTTTAGTTTCCCGGCGCGAACTCGTATTAGTGGCTATAGGCTTGGTAATATCACAGTTAAGCATTTCAACAACAAAAATGATACAGTTGGTCAGACACCCAGATATGGAGTTGTTAATTTTCAGAAACAAGACTATGAGAAAGATTACACACTCGATAAACCTTATAACTATTTAGAAATTCGTTCTTCTAGTAGCGAACATAGAAAACTTGAAGAGATAACTGAAATTTCCGAAAAGGAGGTTCAGCCAGCAGATTTATTTACATATTTTGACTGTACAGATTATAAAGATGATCGGAGTGTTCAGATAGGAATTGTTAGTTCTGCCCTCCAACAGCCAGCGATAAATTTTGGGAATTACATTTTACTAACTTTGGCATTTATTCGGAAGTCTATTAATAATAGAGATCCTCAAGGTGTTGATACCCACACTGGCTATTTTCAAGGTGGTTTTAGTCAAAAAGCTATCTACGAATTAGCTTTTTTAGGATTTCAGGGATTTTTAAAATCTTTATCAATTGAGGGAGATGAAGAAGCTCAAATTCGCGCTTTTTCTCAAAAATGCCAGGAGAAGCAAATTCAAGTCATTCTTGCACCGCAAATTTATCAACAAAAGACTCAACATTAGACACTCTCATAACGTGAGTTCAACGAACCTCTCTCTGCCTTGAATTAAAGTTCAAGTCTGTCCCTCTCCGACTCGGTGAGGGACAGTTTTGCATAGTAAAACCTCTTATATTAGAGGTCTTTTGATTTCTTCAATCCGCACACTCGTGACTTCCAGTCATGAGTTAGGTGCTCTATATTAAGTGTGACTTTGTGTTAAAATTGAAAGGTATTTAGCAAATTCAAGAAATTGCCAGCCATCCAAAAAGCATTTAAGATTACCGTCTCCTTAATTACCCTGACGCTCGTTTGAATCAAACCATCTGCAAAGGTATTCAGCAATTACTGTATGTATGAATTGATTTGCCAGAACAAGATAACAATAAGATACTCAGGGGGCAAACCCCCTAACATCTTCAGACAGATTCCTTTGCTTGCAAGATCAATTCTGGTACGCCAAAATCACCATCGGGGTTAAAAGTACCGTCCTTAGTGCGGCGGAATTCAGGGATTGGTTTCCAACCTGGATACTGACGCAGATAAGAGTGACTGTCTCCGAAAAGTAGCCCCACGAATACCTCACCGACGATACGCCCCCCTACTGGGCCGAGTCGGGTGGGAATGTCGTTGATTTCCTTCTCACTTAGTCCCCCCTGCTGCGCTGCCTTTTGTATCTCTAGTTGTGCCTCTGCCAAAATGTAATACCAGAGTGGCGCTCGGTTACGAAACTCTGGAGAGATGCTGGTGAGTAGAGGATTATTCGCAGCATCCCCAGCCGTCGCCTTACCGACGCGTAGGTGATCATCGGGGATAACAGGTAGACGCAAATGTTTTGCCACAGCCTGTCCAGAGGGCAAGCCCAAACGTAGCCCGCGCAGCAAGTTGCGTGCTGCCAGCGAATGCTCAACTGTCGCAACACTATTTGGAAGTGTACCAAGCGGATTCACCAGTGAAGTATCGAGTTTGTAACTAGGCTGAACGCGCTTTGGAGTCAGTTGTTCTTGTTGATTTAGCGGGATAATATCGAAAAATAGTGTCCAGTCTACTGCCCTACCCTCCTCAATGGTGCGAAAACCAGTAAGTGTTTCGCTCACGTCACCATCAGGACTGGGAAAGATTATCCGTCGTCCTGGGTTTTCCTTAGTGCCTGGGTCGTTGGTATTCAATCGATAAATCGGACGAATAATCGAGTGTCCAAAGCGATAGGCTGCTGCCGAAAACTCGACAGGAATGAAAGGCTCTTTCTTCCACTTAAAAACCTTAAGATTTGGCTCAAACTCAGTGAATTCCCTATTTTCCTTCTCTTGCTTTAGCTCAGGCAGGATCTCAAACAGGATGTCCCAACCGATAATTCTGGGGAGGAAATCGTGCAGAATCACCCATTGATAGTGCCAGCGCACCTCCTGTTGAGCATTCTCGAAAGAGGGTAGATGTCCATCGCGCTGAGTCAGGAAATCAACGATTCGGTTATGAAAGCGCAGTACGGTGGAATGGAGCTGTGAAACAATAGTGTTTTCGTCATTGCGAGGGTCGCCAATCAAAGCACGGGCAGGTTCGCCGGAGTTGGGGGTATTGCGTGGTAAATCTCTGGTGTTTGGATCAAAAGCGCTCCCAGAAAGTTTTTTCCCTAAAAGCAGGTGCAAACCATCATCCGCATATAAATAGGGTTGATCATCTGGGCCACGTCCATAGACGCTATCAAGGTCGAAGCGCGGTGTACGAAAATCAATCAAAGCCTCTGGATCATTTTTTACCTGAAGGCTACTTGCCGGATCAAAAGTTAGATCGTGGTCGATAAATTGACCAAGGTAGGTATATCCAGATGGAATTCCGGGGCGATCAGAAGTTCCGATGTTCTCCTCATCATCCTGCTTGGTTTCTGGGGTTTGCTGATCTTCGTGGGGCGCAGTAATTTTTTCAGCAAGAGCATGGAGTGCTTGTACGGAAAAATTAGCCGCAGGAAGTGTGCGAAATATCCGTCCAAAGCGTCCCTCAAACAGGGAAGAATGGGGTGGAAATTCCCCGCCTCGTATCCCCGTGCCATGAGGGCGATACCCAGGTTTCCCCCCCCTTGTCGGGATGTTAGACGTGACTTTTTCCTCGTTACTCATAACATATTTCTCCTAGAAGATAGTTTTCGTGATGGTATTGAGTGGTTTTAAGAAAATAAGATGCCAACCCCTATATACACAGACTAAAATTGCCTCTGCAAGTGGAAATAGTAGGTTCAATTTTGTCGTTATACTACTACGGTGTATCAGACAAGAGATGTCGTGCCCAAGACATGTTTAGTTTTGAACTTTGGTAGTGCCCAAGAATAAGCAAAAGTATTATCAACAAGGGCAGAGAGCTATCAGGCTTATTTTATCAGGTTATTAGCTGTTTTTATCGCCCCGTCAGGCTCTGAATATACATCGGAGTTTGAACAGGAACTTATGCAAATTTCAAAAATATTTTTTACACCTAAACGCTCAGGGGGTGCTGAAATAGTTTTAAACCCTTTATTTACAAACATTTGCGCTAAAAAACTCTCCACCAAAATTTTCAATTGAGAGCATGGCAGATATATTGGCGGATTTAGTGTGAGTATGCCTCTCGATATACTCATATATGAATATGCTTTATCGCTCTCATCTCAGCAATTAGATGGTTGTAAAGAGATTTATCTGAGTGTTTTAATAATATTAAAAGATTACTTATATGTCAGCCTATTCTTAATAGGCAACCCAGTAATTTTTGTAAATTAATAATTTCTACCTAAGTGGCAATTTCAAATGATGCAAAATACATTAGTTGATAAAACCTTCCGTGACAGCGATGGCAAAATAGTTTTAGCTCAGATGCCAAATCTACCACTTATTGTTTGGATAGTAACCAGTTTACTAGCTCTAATTTTTACGAATGGTAAAATAAATACAGTGTTAGAAGTACTGGCAAATGGCTCCTTGTTTACTTGGGCTTGGCTGGAATTATTTCAAGGCGTCAATTATTTTCGCAGAGCGTTAGGTCTTGCCGTATTAATTGGTCTTATCGTGTTAAAAATTAATAGTGATAACGGACTAACTAATTAAACAAAATTATTTATATATCTTCGGCGATAACTTTCATAATCGTCTGACTATTCATCTCATAGTCATCGAGATAGATAACTTTCACCGAATTTTAGATTTTAAATTTTCGACTTCGGCATGAACATTCACGTCGAAGTCTAAAATTGTATAACTGTAAGCTGCGATCGCACCGAACACATTTTGCAAGTTAAGTTTTAAAGTAGAGATGCTTATCAGTAGGGGCACAGGAATGCTCATTGGTGTCAACTTAAGAAAAAATCTGCTTTGAGAAGACGTTTTGCCCTCATCCCCTAACCCCGAATCCCAATTTGGGAGAAGGGGAACTAGAGAATTTGCTCCCCTCTATCAAAATTGGTCGAGGGGCTGGGGGTGAGGGTCAAACCTCGAAAGCTTGCCAAGCCTAACTTCTACGTTAAGTTGACACCAATGAGCTTTTTGTGTGTCCCTACTTAGGCGTAGACGAGGATACTTGGGAAGATTTACATTTAATTATACTAATCTCCTTTAAGAAGGATGATCGAGAATTTTGGTTATTTTAAATAAATTTTAGAAGATTTACACCCTGATAATTTTTTTTAACAGATAAAATTACTTACAATCAAAAAATCCTTGTTTTGCCCAAAAGCATTAGCAAGAGCAACTAAATATACACCAGCAGCCTTTTGTTCAGAGACAATAGAAAAAGCCCACATTATACCAACGCAGTTATGACGACTACACTTGCTTCTGCTGTTAAACCAAGAGCCGAAGATAGTTTTGCCATTAGCTTTGCACCACTATCTCTTGAAGAAATCTATGCGAAGTCTGACGATCCAGCCAACGGTGCTGTAGTTATGATGAGTGGCGTGGTTCGCAATCAAACTGATGGTAAACCTGTAATTGCTCTAGAGTATCAAGCTTACGAACCTATGGCATTGCAGATATTTTATCAAATTGCTGCTGATATTCGCTTATCTATGTCTGATGTGAATCGGGTAGTGATTCATCATCGCACCGGACGTTTGCAAGTTGGAGAAATTAGCGTTTTAGTAGCAGTGGGTTGTCCTCATCGGAGTGAGGCGTTTGAAGCTTGCCAGTATGCTATTGATACTCTCAAACACAATGCTCCTATTTGGAAGAAAGAACATTGGGAAGATGGTTCTAGCAGCTGGGTGAGTATTGGTGCTTGTGAAACATTGGGAGAAAATTGTTAAGATTTATGAGCTATTGTCTTTAAACAATTGCAATCTCTTGAACAGGCAGTTATTCATCCAGCAATTAGCAAACGATGATTTGTGCTGCGCTAGTTGCTGGATGACAGTTCTTAAACCAAAATCTAAACCAATTAATAATCTCTAATTATCAAACGCCTGCTTAACAGAAATACTTAATTTTTATTAAAAATATCTCGATTTGCAAAACAACAATTTTTGTTGCATTTGTTTACCTAAACTGCATGACTCTATTGAGGTTTGTAAATATTTTGTATTCTTGCAAGGAATATTACTTTAGACTGAATTTTAACTGAAAAATATGAGGATAAACACAAATGCATTCGTTAAATATATTTTGTCACGAATTTGTAGTTGCTGTTTCCTTTGTAGCTTGCATTATTGGACTGGTGTTATTATGGGACAGTAAGCAGCAAAAAAATGATGTGGAAGAAACAGAGCGGATTCTGTTTAGAATGAGCTTTACTTACTGGCTAGTTTATTGTGTAGCCTTTGGCATAGAGAAAATAGTTTTACCAGACTGGGAATTTGTAGTCATGAGTTTGAGAATAACTACAGCTCTGTCATATTTCTTAACTTTTTCTTGTATTGTTAGTCTGCCACTACACAAATTTGCAGTACATCGTGTTGAGGAATAGTCATCAGCCATGATTAAGATTTCATTGCGATCGCTAATGCCGTTTCCAGTTCCATCTGCGGCAAAGGTGTTAAAATAAACACCTCTTGTACCGTCTTCCCCTGCCGTGCAATTACTTTATAGCCGCCGCGAATCGGTACTGAGACACGCAGTTGCATTTTTGGACAATGACCTCTTGCCCGCCCAATCACCCCGGGCGTCACGGTTTGGATGCCATCGTGCCGACAAAGACGTTCTAAAATTGGGATGAGACCAGAAAGGTGTGTTGAGTGATTCCAAACCAGTCTAGCAGCTTTTTGCGAAGCCGCTCGGAGGGGATCTACGGTGGGTTTGCCCATGATGTATTAAGCTGCTTCTAGAGGTGCCATTGTCAAACCTGCTCGGCGCAGCTGCTGGTGATAAAGTTCCGCAGGTTCTTGGGGACCAACCCAGACGATCGCTTGACCTTCATAGTGTACCTGATTAGTCAAATCCCAGGCGCGATCGCCAGTCATCCCCGGAATATATTTCATCAAACATTCAGCCACATATGGGAATGTATTAAAATCATCATTTAATACAATCACTTTGTAATTCGGATACGGCTTGCTGGTAACTTGACTAGACCGTTCGGGAGCTATAGTGGGTGCTGTGGCCATCCCGTAAATATCGGCTGAAAGTGTCGTAACCATAGAACAATTGGTCAAGATAATTTTACAAATATTAAATAACTAGTTTAGTCTATTGTCTGGACAGTAGGGAGTGGGGAGATGAGGGAGAAATAACCAATGCCCCATGCCCCATGCAATGCCCTATTTCCAATTATCCCAGTTTTCGTTAAAAATAGATGTATCTGGGAAAGCGGTAGGATTACCATTTTGTTGCAAAAGCCGTTTGAGTGCTTCTAGTTGTAGCTCTTGTTTGGGTAAGTCATCGATTAGTTGATAGGGTGCGATCGCATTTTTGATAGCAAAACTAGCAACTGTTCCCGCAGCAGCGCCAGATGACCATTCAAAGGAATGTACCCGATAGGCAGCAGCAGCAATATGACTAGTAGCAATACTTTTACCTCCTACCAGCAAATTGTCAATTTTCTGAGGAATCATCGCCCTCAGAGCAATTTGGAAGGGATAAGCTTGACCAGCACCAAGCCTTTCGCCTGGATGTTCTGTGTTACCAGGGGCTTCTGGGGGACTATTCACCATGCAAGGATGGAAATCTATAGCGTAGTGACCAATACCCACAGCGTCGGGAAAGATGGTAGAACGAGTCCGTCGCATTGCCTTGTCTGGTGAAATTTTACCGTCAATTACTGATACTGCTTCCAAACCTGCAAGGGCTGCTCGTAGCCTACGATACATATCTGCTGGCAGAGTCTTGGAGTAATACTCATCATTATAATTTCGGCGAGAAATATCAATTTCCCCAATACTAAAGCCTCCGGGTTGTCCCCAACTGGGGCGGCCAATAATCCGCCGTCCTTCACGCATATAAGGATATTTCGATAAGCCATGCACTGTCCCCATCGGCGAATTTAGCCCTGACAACAAGCGATTATTGGCTTGCTGCTGCTTTATACCCTCGCCCAGTTGGGAATCTGTAATCCCAGCTACCAACCAGTAATAGAAAGATAGGGCATTTTCCTCAGCTTTGCGGAGGGTTTCTGTCCGCAGTCCCCCCATCCAGCCCCCTGGTTTTAACTGCCCAGTAGCTTGTAACTGTTGGCGACTGTAAATTAGGTTATCGTTAGCTGTTCCGGGGCGGTAGTCGTTACCCCAAGTCCAGTTTTGCATTGAGATGTCCCCTGGTGTTGGAGCAGTAAAATTTACACCCCCGAATTTTGCCGGTTTGCCTTTGTTTGGACTCCAAATGCGACGATAGGTAAAAACCAAATCAAAGTTAGCCAGTCGCGTTAATTCATAGCTGAAATATGGCGCGTATTCTATATAAAATGGGGGCATCGTCTGCGGTTGTGCTTCCTTGGTTGCCTCCATTGCAAAGGTATAGGTAAAACCTTGAGGGCAATAAGGGTCGTTGTTGGTGCTGGAAGCAGAAGGTTCTAGATAGGAACGGGCATCAATGCCTAATCGGTAGGGAACATCAGCAAGGGCGATAATTTCTCCAGTTTCGCTGGTGTCTACGACGTACCATTTAGGAGCATCCCCTTTCGTTGCCTTGGGGATAAAACGGAGAATAGTTTTAGTAAACCGAGATGAGTTTTCGTAGCTATAGGCATCTTCAATACTTTGAGATAAAGTAAAAGTATTAAGAGGTGGTGCGCCTTTTGGTGGTTGATGTTGGATTGCGATCGCACTATTAATTATTTTGCCATCAGCAGCGATTTCCAAATCTTTAATTACTGTGTTAGGAAACCATTGCAACTTCCCTTTGCCCTGGTTTTCGGCATCTTTGAGCATCTGAGTCAAAATGGTGTGAGCATCGCGGGGAAGAAAGCAAGATTCACTTACCCAACAGTCACCGGGATTAAGTTTACCGTATTTGCGCTCAATCCGGTTTCGCAATTCTAGGTAGCCGCGAGAATAGAATTTGAGAGCTCGCTGAGTTGGGCGTTCGTCTAACGCAGATGTCCCTTGAGCAGAAATTTGTCCTCCCAGCCAGTCAGTAATTTCCGTGAGGCAAACCGTTCGTCCTGCTAGCAACCCCTCGTAAGCTGTGGCGACGCCAGATAGTCCACCACCTACAACTAAAATCTCGCAATTAACACTTTTATCTGGGGTTCTTGGTGGTGTGGCGTTCGCCTTTGGCGTTGGCGCAGCCATCACCCAATCAAATGCAACTAAGCTAGATATTAAATTGAGACTAATCACCGATGTCAAGCTATAAGCTACTTTGTATCTGCGCTTCATGGTTAAAAAAATCACTCCAAATCCTGTGTCACCTTGTAAAAGGTAGCATCCGGGAAATGATCATCACAAGTTTATCAGAGTAAATATATTTAAATACAATTTTTATACCTAAATTACTCAGTATGTAAGCTAAATTTACCCTGAAGTTATTAAAGCTGAGTTAAAAGTGCTGATTGCTGAGTACTTTTTTCCTCATCTATGAGAAATATTGATTCAGACTTCTACACCAAGGATGCATAAATGATCTTTTATTAGTTGTTTGCCTAAATGCATTGGATATGGTGAATGAATATTACCCATAGACCACGCTGGTGAGATTCGTAAGTAGTGTGGCACTCGGCAAAGTGATTTTAGGCTTTCTTCTGTTTTTTGGAAATCTGAACGAATGAAGAAGGGAAGCATTTCTAACATCTGCTGGTGCTTGAATGCAATATTTACACCGGATTCCTCATCTTGAGAATCGAGCATATAGAGTTCGCGTGCTGTTGAGGTATCTTGGGCTTTTTGTGTTTTCGGTAATCTTCCAATAGAGAAGTAATGGAACAACTCAGGTACAGAGGTATCATAAAAACCACTTAAGTTAATTAAATCTCGTGCTGGAGAATTATCATTCCAAGCTTGTCGATTGGTGATGTATTGAGTTGTCTCATCGCCAGTGCGGAAGCGAATTATTTCAAGCAAGTTTCTAAGTTTGTTATGGTCACGACGATATACACAAGTATGACCTGGAACGTGTTGGAAGTCTAAGACGTCACGCTTTGCAAGGAGATTTTCATTTTTTAGTTGGAACCAAGCTTGACCTCCATTTTCCTCACCACGCTCGTTACGCCATACATCCGCTTCAATTAAGACAAGAGTAGGCTGTTCGCCCACTTGCGTTAGTACATCCGCCGCAAATTTTGCAAGGTTTATTCCCTTTAACTGAACTGTTTTAAGATAATTGCGATCGCGTCGTGCTTGCGAGAAAATTTGCCCTATTTCAATCCCCGCCTGTGCGTAAGGAATCCAATTGTTACTATTAGGAAATAACACATCAACTGCACCCGTTGCCCGTAGACGAACAGCCAAGGCATAGTGAATATTATGTTGACCTTGAGTGGTTTTTCGGCGACAAAGCGCAATTACATCTAGGTTTTTGGCGATTTCTTTGGCTATTCCTGCTCGTTCGTAGACTTCTGAAGGTATTCCATAAAGCGCCCCAATCTGGCGTAGCGTCACATCCAGTACAGTATTTAGAATACGTCCTTCTGTCTTCTTGCTATAAGATGGCGATGTGTCTGTGTTTTCATCTTCTTTGTCAGATGATTTTGGTTTAACAGTTTGCACCATTTGAGAACCAATATTTTCTAGCACACAAGCTTCACGAACTGCTCTATAAATACTTTGTTTAGGATGAACTTCCTTCTTTTTGCTTTGTCCAATCTCAATAATTGCAAAGCAGTAAGGTTTAGTAGTAGGGTCAATTGAAGCAATAACCTTCTGCTTCAAAAAGTCCCGGAATGTATCGAGTTTCATTTGATGCTGCTTGCGGATCTGTTTATCAAACTCCTGACCATCTTTAGGTGCATATCCTGCTGTGTCGAGGGGCTTCAAAAGATTTGGATCATCAATCCACACAGGTGATACTTTGATATGCTCTGGAAAATCTTCTCCTTCATTAAGCAGGAAAGCATCACGCAACTTTTGGATAGTTACATCATAGGTATCTCGTTCGCGCCACAGAAGATAAAAATGTATAGGTTTTCCTTCCAACGCTCGTTCAATAGCATCAGTAATTATCGTTTGTTTTTCTTTACGACGTTTATCTACCCGTTGCTTAATTTGTTCTTGACTCAGCTTTTCTTTTTGTTGTTTTGTGAATGTTAGAGGCTTAGAGATATCTTCGTAATCGCGCATTGCCAAGGGTGTTTTTTGACCAGATGGAGCAGGAATATCACACTGCATTGGATCATCTGGTATCAAAACACCATTTAGAAGATTTAATACTTGAGCAACGATATCGCCGCGTTCCTGCAAACTAAATCCTGGCTTAATGCTGTGTCCTCTTTTATGCTTTTCGTGTTCATACTTATATCCTTCAGTATGAACTAAATAATATTCATCTTTATTCCAGTCGGAATTATTCTCTAAATTTCCGTATGTAGCAGGATTACCAAGAATGTTTTCGGTTCTTTCTAGTGCACGCGCTTTGAATGCAGCTAGTAGATTGGGTAATTGTAATTTCCACGGCTTACTATCTTCTCTTGCACTGTTATCAATGGTAAGGCGTATCAGCGTTGAATCTACTTCATAACCAGATAAACGTTCCTCGTTCATCCCTATCAGTACAGAAATATCACGACCATAATTAGTTTCGATTAATGGTTCATGAGCATATCTTTGACAACTTAAATCCAAAAAAATCCACGGTTTAAGCTTACCGTTTTGATTAAATCGTCCAGTTTGAGTCTGAACGCGAAAATCTAAGCGATAGACAAAATAACCTTCCCTTTCTTTGCCATAGTCATCTGTGTACAGTGCCACAAATGGTTGACTGACTATGAATAGCCCAGTGCGGCCTGAGCCATTCCCTTGTACCTTTCGCCAATGGATTTCTTGCTCTCTCTTACCGGAGCGAATGACACAGATTTTTCCATGTAGCAATGTTGCCAAGAAACTAGGAATTGCTTGGAATCCAAGTCCTTTTTCGGCGTTTATATCTTGAATAAGGTTTTCTGGGGTGATAGGTTGCCAATTCCAATTAGTAGGAATTATTGCCATGTTTTCACGGAAGCGATCGCAAACACTATTTACCTGATCTGCTTTACCCTTACCATAAAATTCCTTTGTCCACTCCTGCGCCCAAATAATCACTAACTCATGTATTTGTTCAGGTGTTGGAACTCGCAACGCATTTTCGGCTGTTCCTACAGCCAAAGCTCGATAATCGCCTGTATTAAAGTATTCAAAACCATGCGTCAATGTTGATGCAGAGGCAAGCAATCCATTGTTGAACTGTCGATATGGTATCCAAACTTTTTTATTACGATTAGACGATAAAACTTCTTCCATACTATTACGAAATTTATCAACAATTTCTGTGAATGGAAATGAAAGTAGTTCAATTTTTAAACCTGCGAGTGCATCTGTTGTAAGATTCATTCTGGCAGGTAAGAGAAGAGGAGGTCGCACGTCTTTTTTAGGCATTATGAATTTATTAATACAACAAAGTTACCAATGCAGGTCTTCGATTTGTTCCAGTGCATCGGCAAGGGGCTTGTAAAGTGTATTTCCCACTGTGTTTCTCTCGCTGGCGTAGTCGCAGATTCGTAAAATCATGGCAACAAGAAGACTTGTCTGTTCTGTATCCAGTTCAGAGAGTTCTGGATCAGCTTTCCTCGCAGCACTCTTGGGTGCCCAAGCTGCATCGACAAAATAACCACGAAATGGAACACCTCCACGCAAGAGACGACCAACGGCTTGAATAACTAACCCAACAGTAGTTGCAGCAAGGTCGAATCGGGGAAAAGCGAGTAATTCCTCATTATCACGTAGGGTTTTATAGTAGGAACGTTGCTCAACTGATCGCCAATAACGTGCCGCTAGTTGGCGCACCTTTTCAGCGCGTTGTACAATTCCGTCTCCTTGCTGCCATGCTATAAAGTCTGCTTTATCCGCCCAGTCTAAAGCGCGACGGTTCATTTCTTGAGCGATCGCTTGTGTATCATGTGGATGTGGATATGGTCGAGTCAAAAAGTAAACAGCACCAAACGCGGCTTTACCGTTGGCATTCAAAATATTAAAATTACGCCCGACCGCATTCATAGGAGCAACAAGAATCTTTCCGTTAGTTTGCCCAAAAGTTTCAATATCTGCACGGTTAAGCGTACCCTTATCAGGTGATTTGACAAGTTTTCCTGGCTCATCATCCCAGTCAACATCTATATTGTCAGGGACTAGGTGATAAACTGAGTCCTGCATACTTGAGGAGCAATTGCAAATTTCCTTTGCTGCCCAACGAGCTTGATCGTATGAGTTGACAAGTAACAAAAGACGATCGCGATCGCTCCAGTGGTTATCTAAATCATTCTCGCCAAGACGCTTTAATTCCCTAAGTTCTTGCTCTAAATGCCCTGTACCGTTAGTACCAACGAGCGATCGCGCTATTTCCTGAAACAAGCCCATTTTCTGCCGTTCGGGACTACCAGAAATGCGGAGGGGTTTGTTCTTTTGGTCAAATTGGGGAAGAAATTTGAAATTACTTTGAGCTATCGCATCTCTCGCTCCCTGTTCTGGCATTAAAACACCTTGCGGCTTGCCAACGTGAAAACAGGCGAATCTCAAAAGTAGAACTTTCCAGAAATAGTCTGCAAATTAGAACCACTTAAATTCGTTAATAACTGGCAAAAAGTAACATAACTAACCAAATATAGTTCAAATGTATTATTCTATATAGTTTAAATGTACTATTATTTAATCTGCCTTCAATCTAAGCCATCTTTATATAAGTACCGAGTTATGACTGATTCTCTGCCAAGATCCTGGTTTGCTCCCAAGATAATCTATGAACAAATCCAATACTACTTCCCAATGTGTCAATCAAAAATTCGTATTGCATCTGGCTATTTTACTATAAACGGTTGGGATCTTATTCGAGATGTTGTAAAAGGAAAATATGTTGATCTGTTGGTTGGAATTAACGAACGAACTAAAAGACAAGACGAAGGATACGCACAGCGTCTTTTGATCCAAGAAATCACGAAAGATTTAGCAACAGCATCATCAGCAGGTAATCGCCGTCAAGCTGTAGCAGATTTGGTTGAGAAAATTCGGAGAGGTGAATTTCGGCTCGTGGATGCACGTGCTATGAAGCATCATGCAAAACTTTACTTGGTTGACTGCAAGGTTGCCATCGTAACTTCAGCAAATTTAACTAAACATGGGTTGATAGAACAGGTTGAAGATGGAGATCGACTTACTCAGAAACAAGAAGTTATAAAACTTGTCAATAAATTTGATGGATATTTTGCCGAAGCAGTAGATTTAACTCAGAGACTACTTAAAGCTCTCGAAGATTGGTTAAAACTTGCTTCTCCCTGGGATATTTACCTCAAAACCTTGCTTGCTTTTGAGGATCTAGAAATTGATAACAAGTATACTCCGCCAACGAATTATCAAAGAGCAATGATTGCTGAAGCTTTACAGAAAATAAGCGATCACAGCGGAGTTATGTTGGTTGCCTCAACAGGGCTTGGAAAGACTGTTGTTGCTACTCATATCGCCTTGAAACTTTTTAGAGCAGATGAAATTCTACATGTACTGATTATTGGGCCAAAATTAGTAAAAAGGCAATGGCAGTCTGAATTTCTTGATGCGGGTGTCCCTCAGACTTATATTGGCTGTCAAGCTTTAGATAAAGAAGATCCAAGCTATGATCGTAATCTTGATCAGTTTATCGAAATCGAAGAAAAAATAAATAAGCAATGGCTGATTATTATTGATGAATGCCATCTATTCAGAAATTGCCATGATAGTGCAGAAGGCCCTAGAAGGCGCTCATTCCAAAGATTGATTTCCCGAATTAAAAAAAGTGGCTGTAAAGTCTTACTTCTCACTGGCTCACCTTACTCTAAAGATATTAGGAATCTCAATCACCAACTTCTGCTTCTACCTCACACTGCGGAAATTGAAACTTTGTCGGATAAACAAAATAATAAAAATTTCAATTGGCATACAGATAGTATAAAAGGATTTATTAACTTGCCTGTTGTATCTCAATTAACTACACCTTATGTTGCACAACAGTATGGACAGAAGCTAGAGACTGGTATATTAATTGAGTTTGGACAGCAAAAGCGATATATTCCGCTTGTCAAGTTATATCGAGTTAATTTCCATTTATTCATGGAAAGTGAAATTTCTCAAGTTTTTATCGATGGTTGCTTTACTGTTAAAGATCCTCCAGAATCACGCAAGTTTATAGAAACGCAAGCAGAAGTTGCGTGGTTCAGTTCACCGTGGGCACTTCGTGAAATTATCAAAAAAGTTATTAACACTCCAGGCAAGCCAAACTTATCATATGAATTTGAGTTTAAAATGTCTCAATTTCAGCGCCGTGAAATACTACAGCCGCTTCTAAGTCGATTAGATAAAATGCAGTTTACTGAGGATTATAAGCTTGCATCTCTATGTAACATCCTTCAAGAAATTCACTCTAGTAATAAAAAAGTTATCATTTTTTGTGAGCGTCGTGCGACAGTGGCTTATCTAGTGAAAGCCATTAATATCTTATTTGACCATCTGCGAGTATTTGGCACAATTAAGTACACAATTAAGCAACAAAAAGGTCAATACGTACCTATGAGCGATCGAGATATTTTTCAGGCAATTAAAAAGTTTGCTCCAGTTGCAAACCGAGCCGAAGCAAAGTACGAAGAGACTTACGAAGTTTTTATTTCAACTGATGCTCATGGTGTTGGTATTAACCTACAAGATGCACCTGTAGTTATCAATTACGATCTAGCTTGGACAGCAATTGAGCCTACACAAAGAGCAGGGCGTGTTCTAAGACCCTGGATTGAACCGCGTACTGTGGAGCTTTACACTTTTGTTCCACCGCTAGAAGGTGATGCTTTACGAGATTTAGGTATTGCAAAACGTTACAGTAACCTGACAAATCGCCACAGTCAATCTCAAGAAATTATGGAGCTTCCTGTTCTATCTATAAATGAGAAAGAAGAAGTTAATTTTTTCAATAATACATCCAAAGTCACAATTCAATCGGGTCTACTTGACTTAGAGGCTTTAGTCGAGGACAATGTATCACCATTTTATCACCATGCATCTAAGCTATATAATAACCGCGACTACGCTCGTAATATTCGTGACGATATTATTAGTGCAAAAATTTATTCGGGTCTAACAATTTTGATTTACGTTTTATTTAAATACAAGGATGAATACAAATGGACTTTTTACAATCCTAAGTCAAAAAGCTTGCAGAATAAATCGCGTAATCAATTACTTGATTTACTTCAATGTCAGGAAAATACTGAGCTTGCCCTCGTCAATGCTGATGAAATTGAAGAACTTAGCTATGCCTGTATAAAAGAGTGGTGTAAACAAAATGATGCTGATTTAGATGATGTTGTCAGAGAATGTGCAATGTATCTTAAGCCAGCACGTAAGTCTAATAATTATGATGATTTTGAAAGTTTAGCTAGATACTAGTCCATTATATCTACTGGCTAGAAGTGCCACCTGCGGAGTTGTTTAGAACCTCACAAGAGGATCAACTGGATACACCTGAAAAGATCGCTATTCAATTACGAGCTGATAAAAACCTTGATCCGGCGATCGCCAATGCTTTAGCATCTTTAGTTAAAGCAGCGTATCGCGATCTGTCTAAAAATGATGGCGAATTGAAGCAAGATCCCTAAAGATATGTCATTAATCCAAAGACTATCGCCGGAATTTAGACAACGCTGTGAAGCGATCGCGACTGAACAACGAAGCTTGCTTGGAGTGCGATCGTTTGAGCCATTACCGGCAGACACTCTAGCAGCCAAACTAGGAGCAACACTTTTTACACCCGATCAGCTTCCAAATTTAGAGCCAGAGCAAGTAGCAGTATTACTTGCTAGCGATGGGTGGTCAGGAGCAATTATAAGCGATCGCCCGCTCTGGATTGTATACAACCCTCGTCATGCACCTGCACGGCATGAATCAAATCTGATGCATGAAATAGCTCATTTGTTGCTGAATCATAAGCCTGTTGGCTTTGATCCTGTAACCGGACTACCAAAACGCAAACAAAACAACGAAGATGAAGCAACTTATTTGGGGGGATGCCTTCAAATTCCTAAACGTGGTTTACTATGGGCGACACAACGAAAGATGCTATTACCTCAAATCGCAGCACAATTTGGTGCTAGTGAAGCAATGGTGAAGTTTCGCAGCAATGTAACTGAGGTGTCTGTCAAATGCTAATGTTTTACAATATCTGCTCTGCCAACAAACAGAATTCATTAATGAGTAACTAATAATCTTTAGCTGAAACTGTGGTGATTTCCTCTCTTTTTCTAAAATTAAAAACTGCTCTTGCTAAAAGTAGACAAGAGCAGTTTTTAATAGCAAAGCCAAAATAAGAATTTAGGCATCTTCAAGTTCAAATTGAGCCACCGTAACGGCGTTAAAAGCGAAAGCCAAAACTAATGGCATCGGAGACTGGAAGCCAAAGGTAAAAATAACAGCTAGGATTGTGCAAATTACTGCGGACATCGACCACAATCGTTCTTCAAAAGTCAATCCCTTTTCGGCTTTAATTAATCTCAGAACATGACCTGGAATTGGTTCCGGCATTACCCCACCCGGAGGGAAAGCCCAGAAGTTATTACGTCGCTCGACAAATAAATCTGTCCAACCATTTTCTTGGCACCATGCCTCAATCCATTGAAGTGAGTAATGATTCATCATCGGGTTTCGGAGTTGAGTTTGTGTAAGGTGTGTACTGGGTGAATATAAACTCTTAGAGATTCCTCAAGAACTAACTAATCGCTATAAAATTAACGCTAATTATCCAACTTTTAAGCTTTGTTAAGCACTTGAGACGCATATAATTACGCTCAAACCTTGCTTTCATTAATTAAAAGATTAACAGGTGATCGGGGCTGTTTACTTTGAAATACAATAAACTTTACTTAAAAAATTGAAAGTCAAGAATTGTAAACAATTCAGTAAGTATTACTGCTCGATAAAACTCTTTATATCCGAAAATTTAAATCTAAAAATGAAGAATTGTGAACAAATCAACAAGCGTAGGCGTAATCCATGTAGAGATTGCTTCATCCGGCTAAACCATTTCTTTAGAGTTAGGAATTTCAAGTTTTACCTTTATCAACAGCAATAGGTTTTGCTAAAGCTTTTGGAATTTAGCCTTTACCCCAAAACCAATAGCCAGACTATGAGGAAGTAGTTTACGCTTACCCGAAAAGTATTGCCCCAGACTGCGTGTAGTTGCGTAAGTCCTATTTATATACCTCTCTGAGGATAAATAGAATTAAAGTGAAGCTAGGAGTAAAATATATGAGCAAATAAAAACTTACTGGACTCAGAGCAAATATATGTTCAATATACTTTGGGGTATTGTTGTTGTACTGATTGCTTTTTGGGGATTAGGACTGGCACTTCATATTGCTGGAAATTTAATTCATGCAGTGTTGCTTTTAGCCATTGGACTTGCTATCTATAATTTTTTCAAAGGGCGTGATGTCTGAAATATAGTGATTCCCGACGTGGTGAGGTACATTTTCAAAGTTACTAACCCTTGGTAAAAAAGATTTGAGTGTACCTCAGTTGCTTAAAAAACGCTATATATTGATTGAGTGCGATCGCTCCTATATTGTCGCTCTCTAACTAAACGTCTGCAAGTCTCAATTAAGATAAACCAGTCTTGCTAATATTCAAATGCGGTAAGCTTAAATGCAGTGACTAGACACCAAATTGGCTCTCAATATGTTTTGGCGACAAGGGTTGGCATTCCTTCTAGGAATTATTATCTGGTGCGTGGCTGCTCCCGCACTGGCAGTAGACTGGACTCATCCACTGTCATTTAGTAATGCAGAGTTGTCAAGACGTGATTTTTCTGGTGAAAGTTTGCAAGCTGCGGAGTTTTCTAACGCCAATATGGAACTGGCTAACTTTGCAAACGCTGACTTGCGGGGAGCAGTCATGAGCGCTTCGGTGATGACAAAAGCAAATCTCCACGGAGCGGATTTAACGAATGCAATGGTTGATCAGGTAAACTTGACTAAGGCAGATTTGAGCGATGCAGTTTTCAAAGAAGCTCTTTTGCTCCGCGCTATATTTAATGATGTGAATATAGACGGGGCAGATTTTACAGATGCAATTTTGGATAGGGTGCAAATCAAAGAACTGTGTCTAAAAGCCAGTGGTGTGAATTCCAAAACAGGCGTGCAAACTCGTGATTCTCTAGGATGTCAATGAAGCGTGTTGGTGTAATTGGTGGCGGACAACTTGCCTGGATGATGGCGGATGCAGCACAGAAGCTAGGATTAGAATTGGTAATACAAACTCCTAGTGAAAATGATCCTGCGGTATCAATTGCCCAGGAAATCGTTTTCGCGTCGGTAGATGACGCCAGTGCGACAGAAATATTAGCTAAAAAATGCGATGTCATCACCTTTGAAAACGAATTTGTTAACCTCGATGCTTTATCTGTTTTAGCACAGCAAGGTGTTTGTTTCCGTCCACGATTAGAAGCCTTAGCTCCTCTTTTAGATAAATATCACCAACGCTCCTATTTAAGCGACTTGGGCTTACCAGTTCCTCAATTTTTCGCCCTTGACCAGACGGAAAATCTCAAATCAAAAATAGAATATCTAGGTTTTCCATTAGTCCTGAAATCCCGACGGCACGGTTATGATGGTCAGGGTACTTTCATAATTACCGATTTTGCTACTTTAGAGCAAAAGCTAAGTTATGAAACCACAACAAAAACTTTAAATCAATCACTTTTCTTGTTAGAAGAATTTGTCCCTTTTGAAAGAGAACTAGCAATAATTGCAGCGCGTTCTGTAGAGGGAGAAATTGTAACTTACCCAGTAGTAGAAACCCAACAAGAACAACAAGTGTGTCGGCGGGTGATTGCGCCAGCCGAGATTACGCCTAATCAAGTAGCAGAAATACAAGCGATCGCACATACTCTATTAAATAGCCTAGAAGTAGTCGGAATTTTGGGAATTGAGCTATTTCTCAGTACTGATGGCAAAGTCCTGGTAAATGAAATTGCCCCCCGTACTCACAATTCTGGGCATTTTTCCCTTGACGCCTGTGAAACCTCTCAGTTTGAGCAACACCTGAGAGCCGTTTGTGGTTTACCTTTGGGAAATGTGGCTTTGCAGTATGCTGGCGCTGTGATGGTCAACCTCCTGGGGTATGAAAATTCTCACAGCGACTACCAAAGCCAGCGTCAACAAATAGCAGAGATTCCCCAGGCGCACGTTCACTGGTATGGGAAGACAGAATCACGTCTTGGGCGAAAGTTAGGACATGTCACCGTTTTGCTAGATAATCAAAATAGAAAATCGGCAAGTGCGATCGCTTACACAATAGAATCTATCTGGTATCCCAGGTAAATTGCTCACAAACCGGAGCATCGGAACTTTTGCAAATATTGGTGTAATATGATGTCCGCGCAATTAAGCATAATACCCGGAACCCCATCCCGCAAAAGCTGCGCTTTAGCTCCCCTCCGCGCCGGCGGGGTGGGGTTCTTTATGGGTAATTTGGCGGACATGATGTAATTATGGGAAGATAGTCAAGCTGCGTAGTATCGCACTTTTTACAGTTATAAAATTAATGTTTCAAGCCTTGCTTGCACTTCTTCAATTAAATCTTGTGTAACTTTTTCAACAAATGTTACTTTTCTAGCTTTCCAATCTAATGTTTTAATCTGGTCAGCTAACACAACTCCCTGTGTTTTCATTCCTTGAACAAGAGGAACTTCAAAACGGAGTCCCTTGGTTTTGCTAGTAATTGGACACGCTAAAACTAAGGAAGCGATTCGATTGTATTTAATTGGAGACATTACAAGAACAGGGCGGTAGCCAATCTGCTCACGCCCAAGTTGTTCTAGTTCATTATTTAATGTTCTAGCAATGTCATCAAATGATATTCCTGACCCTCTGAGGATAAATGCACGCTGAATCGAATCCCCCGTAAATTGTTGTGTGGCTCCGAATTCTAATTTGACAATATCTCCCCGGTCAGGAAAGTATGAATTAACTACCAATCTTCATTCCCCACAGCGTTTCCAGTTTCAAACTCCGAATGGAAATTATTAGGAGTCATACCTTCAAGTAACTCATCAAGCGTATATTTTTTTCTTTTTCGCGGTGTAATTACAATACTGTCGCCTGAGACAGTAAAAGTTATATCAGTTCCTTCTGTTACATGAACTTGTTCAGCTACTGCTCTTGGAATCCGAATAGCTAAACTGTTTCCCCATTTAGCAACAACTGCTGTCATAGCTATCTCCAAATGTTTTGTTAGAGATACACACGCTTAACTCTGAGAAGGCAGAACTAACGCTCTTACTAATTTTTGTCGGATGTATATACTTTGAATATACATATTTAATTAGCGGGTGTCAACATCCCGTTTGTAAGTCACTTCCAAACGGGGTAGAAGGGAAAAGTGAGATGCTTCCTGAGAAACTTTCGATATTGGACACACAACATCTTTTTGAAAGCTATAATGAGGGAGTTGCACTACGACGTTGGTGACTGCCATCAAGTTTTTTGATCTATGCCTTTAAAGACAAGGGAGCCAAACAGTTCTCGTGGCAGTAAACCGGGCATGTACCCGGAAACTTTAAACGAGAAATTTAGTTCCCACCTGGTTAAACCAGGTCATAAACTTAGGTAAAACGGCGTTGCGGTGAACTTAAAATTATTAGCTCCCAAAGTCAGTTAGAAATCGGGAGCTTTGATTATTTAAATCAGAAGTAGGTGTGTTATGCAATAGGCTAACGCACCTTGAATTGTGCGTAACACACTCTAGATTAAAAGTTAGGAATAGCTGCTGATAAAAACAAAATCTGTATAACTTGATTCTAAATTAGGTATCGTTCAGAGTTAAAATAACAAAATTATCTAAAATTGTGGTTAAAACTACAAAAAATTGTTACAACAACTAACTAATACCGTGTTTCCAGCCTCGGTCTTCCGACTAGAGAGTGGTTTAACGTTTATTCATCAAGAAATTCCCACTACCCCTGTAGTTGTGGCGGATGTTTGGGTACGTGCTGGAGCAAGTCTAGAGCCAGAACCGTGGTTTGGCATGGCGCACTTTTTAGAACACATGATTTTTAAAGGTACGGCGACGCTACCCCCTGGAATGTTCGATTACAAAGTTGAAAACCGAGGTGGCGTGACTAATGCGGCGACAAGCTATGATTATGCTCATTATTCCCTGACCACAGCTGCCCCTGATTTAAAAGATACTCTGCCCTACTTGGGAGAACTACTGCTGAATGCGGCAATTCCAGAAGATGAATTTAGCTGCGAACGGGACGTGGTGCTAGAGGAAATTCGCTCTTGTCATGATGATTCCGACTGGATAGGATTCCAAACTCTGATTCAAAGCATCTACCAGCGTCACCCTTACGGACGTTCGGTGCTAGGTACTGAGCAAGAACTGATGCAGCAATCGCCAGAAGCAATGCGTTGTTTTCACCGTACTCACTATCAGGCGGAAAACATGACGGTGGTAATTGCCGGGGGTATAGGCCAGCAACCAGCTTGGGAAATGGTAAATCATTCATTTGCTGATTTTGCCGAACGCTCGAATTGTCCGCAGTTTGAGAAAGTAGCCAAGCCAGTAATAACAGGAATTCAGCGTCAAGAACTGCGTTTACCACGCATCGAGCAAGCGCGATTATTGATGGCGTGGCTTGTACCAGGGGTAGAGGAAATCCGCACTAGCTATGGTTTAGATATGTTGTCGGTGTTATTGGCAGAAGGGCGGACTTCGCGTTTAGTGCGCGATTTGCGAGAAGATTTGCAATTGGTACAGGGAATTTGCAGTAGTTTTTCTCTACAACGGGAATCAAGTTTATTTACAATTACTGCGTGGTTGGAACCAGAAAATTTGGAGAAAGTTGAGTCCTTAATTTGCGCTCATTTGGATGATTTGCAGACTAGAGGAATTAGTGAACAGGAACTTGCCCGTACACGCAGGCTGCTGTGTAATGAGTATGCGTTTTCTACGGAAACGCCAAATCAGCTAACGGGGCTTTATGGATACTACAATACGATCGCCCAAGCTGAATTAGCTGTGACATATCCCCAGCAGATTCAGTCTTTTGATCCCCAAGAACTGCAAAAATTAGCTAAACAGTATCTCTCGCCGCAAAATTATGCGGTTACTGTACTTAAACCGTGTTAGTTATTGGGCATTAGGCATGGGGCATTAGTTTTTGATAAATGACAAAGGACAAAGGACAAATGACAACCTTGCTGCAAAAATCGCCTATCCATCGCACCGTATTGAACAATGGCATTGTCGTGTTGGTGGCAGAAAATCCGGCTGCGGACATTATTGCAGCGCGAATCTTTATGCGTGCCGGTAGTTGTCACGAAAACCGGGAGCAAGCAGGGTTGGCACATTTGCTATCAGCAGTGATGACAAAGGGATGCGATGGACTTTCTAGTTTGGAAATTGCCGAAATTGTTGAGTCTGTAGGAGCGAGTTTGAGTACAGATGCCAGTACTGATTATTTTTTGCTATCTCTGAAAACGGTAACATCCGATTTTGCGGAAATTTTAACATTGGCAGGGCGGATTTTGCGATCGCCGACTTTTCCCGAAGCGGAAGTGGAACTAGAACGGCGTTTAGCACTCCAAGATATTCGTTCCCAAAAAGAGCAACCGTTCAATGTCGCCTTTGAACAAATGCGGCAGGTAATGTACCAAAATCATCCCTATTCTATGTCAGTGCTGGGAGATGAAACCACGATGAGCCGCTTAACTCGTGCGGATTTAGTGGAATATCACCAAACTTATTTTCGTCCAGATAATCTAGTAATTAGTATTGCTGGTAGAGTCACAGCCACAGATGCAGTGGCGTTGGTAGAAGAAGTTTTTGGTGATTGGCAAGGTACAGCCCAAGCACTGCCAATACTAAATTTACCTGAAATTAGGGTGGAACCGCAGGTAAGGTTGAAGCCAGTCCAGACACAACAATCAATTGTGATGCTCGGTTATTTGGGAACATCGGTAAGTTCTGTTGACTACGCCCCACTCAAGTTGCTATGTACCTACTTGGGAAATGGGCTTTCTAGTCGGTTGTTTGTGGAATTGCGAGAAAAACGAGGTTTAGCTTACGAAGTATCCGCCTTTTACTCCACAAGGCTATTTCCAGCATCATTTGTGGTTTACATGGGTACAGCACCGGAGAATACTAGCATTGCCCTAGAGGGACTGCGTACAGAGGTAGATTTATTGTGTACCACGGAAGTATCCGAAAGCGCCCTGCAAGCTGCTAAAAATAAGATTCTGGGGCAGTACGCCTTGGGTAAACAAACAAACGGGCAAATCGCTCAAATATACGGCTGGTATGAGATTTTGGGCTTAGGAATTGATTTTGATACAAAGTTTCAAGAATTGATTGCGGCGGTGAGTGCCAAAGATGCGATCGCCGCAGCTTGCAAGTATTTAAAATCACCTTATTTATCTTTAGTTGGTCAAGAAGAAGCAATTAATCGAGCGATCGGATAGTCTTGCTCTCTAAGGTGCGATCGTAACTGCAAAGCTGTACTTAGTACAGTTTTGCCTAAAAACGTAGCGTTTTTAATGCAGGGAAATGCGTTGGCATTGCAGAGAAATGCATTGGCATTGTATCGAGAGGCATTGGCATTGCAGAACATTGCATCTCAATGCATTGGCATTGCAGGGTATTGCCAAATTTAATTCGCTACGAATTAATGAAATGCTGTATTTAGTAGCATTGGAGTATACTACTTTAATTTAGAAAATTTAACTTTTGACGCATTGTTTCAAAGTATGTCGTGTCTAGAAACAAATCTTTATCTTATTTTCCATAAATAAATTCTTGGCGTCAGACCTATTGGTTTTTCTCTTTATGAGTGCCTTTTAACTTTTTACTTTTGCCTTGTTCGGTGAATTCAAACCCTTGGATTTTCCCCTTAACCAAAAATATTGCAGTTATACTACTTTCATATTTCATTATCCAGCAAAGGAACACAAGTTTATGAACTCAACCACAACTTATACTTACGATGCTGGTGGCGACTTAATAGCTGAGAAGATAGACAACAACAGTGATGGGACAATAGACTCAGTTATTACCTACCGCTATAACCCGACACACATTATCGGTGACTATAGGACTCATATCTGATTTTTGAACAAGATTTCAGATAAAACCCTGATAAAACAGGCTTTTCAGTCTCAGTATGTTTTCAGAAATCAAATCCGAGTCCTATATAACAGCGAGAGCATAGTTGATTTTGTCTCAACCATTACTTATGATGCCAACGGCAACAAGACATTTTCTAGCAATGACGACAACGGCAATGGTATGCCTGATTATATCCAAACTTATACTTATGATGCCAACGGCAAGTTGACATATTATAGCCGTGACGACAACGGCGACGGCATAGTTGATCATATCGAAACTTATACTTATGATGCCAACGGCAACAAGACATCCTTTACTAGTGACAACAACGGCGACGGCATACCTAATGATATCTACACTTATACTTATGATGCCAAGGGCAACCAGACATCCTATAGCTTTGACGACAACGGCGACGGTATACCTAGTTTTATCTACACTTATACTTATGATGCCAACGGCAACCTCATATCCTCTAGGGAGGACTACGGCGGCAGTATACCTAATCGTATCTACACTTATGCTTATGATGCCAAGGGCAACAAGATATCCTTTACGAGTGACGAAAATGGCGACGGCATAGTTGATGCTATCCAAACTTATACTTATGATGCTAACGGCAACCAGACATCCTTGAGCGAGGACACCAACGGCGACGGCATGGTTGATGCTATCCAAACTTCTACTTATACTTATGATGCCAACGGCAACAAAACATCATTTGCCCGTGATGACAAGGGCGACGGCATAGCTAATTATATCGAAACTTATACTTATAATGCCAAAGGCAACAAGACATCCTTTACCCGTGATGACAACGGCGACGGTATGCCTGATGACATCGAAACTTACACTTATGATGCTAACGGCAACCAGACATCCCTTACCAGTGACAACAACGGCGACGGCATAGTTGATTTTGTCGAAACCACTACTTATGATGCCAACGGCAGGTTTACATCAGATAGCAATTACGACGACGGCAACAGCATACCTTATTATGTCGAAACCTGGACTTATGGACGTGCATCCGCCAGCTATGACCTCAACAATGATGGTGTAATTGATGCGGTTGGCATTTACAGCTACGATTTGAGTGGCAAGTTGACCTCACAGAAGATTGACAATAATCATGATGGCATCTTTGATCAAGTGACTGCTTACAGCTATGATGCTAACAACAGACTAACTGCACAGGTAGCCGACAAAAATAATAATGGCATCGCTGACGAGATTACCACTTACAACTACGATGCCAATGGCAAACTGACTTCAGCAGATATTGACAGCAACACTGATGGCACTACCGATGCCGTTGCTACTTATCTGTATGATACCAATGGTCAGTTAACCAGCAAGACCACCATAGAAGGAAATGTGCGAAAAATTACTTTAAATGGTGGTAACGGTGCAGATAAACTTACTGGTGGGGCTGGTAATGATGAAATTTCTGGCAAAAACGGCAACGATAAACTGTTTGGATTAGCTGGAAATGACAAACTAGCTGGTGGTAACGGTAATGACATCCTTAATGGTGGCGCTGGGCGTGATATCCTAACAGGCGATCATGACGCTGATAAATTTGTGTTCAACAATCTGAGTGATTCGCTGCTGTCTGGCTTTGATAGAATAACTGACTTGAAAATTTGTCAAGATAAAATTGATGGGCTATATGCAGTTAGCGCTGCTAAATTAGTTCACCTTGGCACTGTTGCAAGTCTAAATCTCTCAGATGTACAACAGATATTGACTGCAACTGCTTTTGTGGCTAAAGGTGCGGCAACTTTTACCCTTGGTACAGGCAATCATCAGCAGACTTTTCTGGCACTCAACGATAATACTAATGGATTCTCTGCGCTCACAGATGCCGTAATTGAGATTACCGACTACAAAGGCAACTTGACTAACTTAGCGATTGTTTAACTTGACGTTGCTGACCAAAACTAGGGTGTGGGGCATAGGGAATTAAAGTAGCAGGTAGTTCTCTCACTCAACCAACTCCCCATTCCAATCGCTATAGCCCATGAGGACTTGTGTTGACGAACGCAATTAGACCCCAAGGATATTGGATTATTGCGTAGGCATAGCCCGTCGTACATTGGTGTCAACTTAACGTAGAAGTTAGGCTTGGCAAGCTTTCGAGGTTTGACCCTCTCCCAAAATTGGGAGAGGGGAGCAAATTACCTAGTTCCCCTTCTCCTAAGTTGGGATTCGGGGTTAGGGGATGAGGGCAAAACGTCTTCTCAAAGCAGATTTTTTCTTAAGTTGACATGTATGCCCGTCGTACCCCTACGGGGAAGCAAGCTATGCGTAGCGTCTCGCAGAGAAGACATCGTAAATGCAGCTGTTTTTTAGACCAAGCGGCTGTACTATTAGCATGAGAATATTCTGGGAGTAAATTCCATGCAAGGCAGCCTGAGAGCAAGTATTTTGAGTTACTTAAAATTACTAGATCCAACTGGAAATCGCTGTAGGATGGAAAAACGGCAAAAAGGTTGGTGGACAAAAAGCTCTAAATCTTTATCAGCTATTGAAATACTCTTGTTCTCCGCCACGCCTCTCTTGATTGCCTCAACAGCTGTAGTATCAATAGCTGCACCACAAAAAATTGCCCAAGTAAATCCTGGAGATAACATCAACCGCCCTACCCTGAAAGTTGGTAGTCAAGGCGAACGCGTGTCTGAACTTCAAGCCGCTTTAAAACTTTTGGGTTATTACTCTGGTGCCGTAGATGGTGTATATAGTGAGAATACCGCCAGTGCTGTTTCCCGGTTTAAACAAGCAGCTGGCTTAAATCCAGATGGCGTTGTAGATGCCAGCACTTGGCAACGACTTTTCCCGAATCAACCGGTAGCATCAACCGTCCCTTCATCCCAGCCAGGAGTTAACTCAGCTACAAATTTTCCTGTTCCAACCCAGCGTAGCAACGTCACCAAGGTTACAAATCCTAACCCCAACCCCCCACAAGCTGTAACACAAGTTCCAACCAGCCCTCAACCAAAACCTCCTACCCGAAAAAAAGCTGTAACACAAGTTGCGACTAGCCCTAAGCCAAAACCTACTACCCGAAAAAAAGCTGTAACACAAGTTGCGAACACCCCTGAGCCAAAACCTGCTACCCCAAGAAAAGCTACAACTTCAAGTACACAGAAAACACCAAATCGTACTACATCAACTACTCGAACTCAGTCAAACACAACTACTAATCGAACCCCTGGTATTCAATACACCTCAGAAGGATTGCCAATTTTGCGTATAGGGTTACGTGGTTCTGAAGTTGTCAAGTTGCAAGAACAACTGAAAAAGCTTGGTTTCTTGAAAGGCGATGCTGATGGAGACTTTGGCGTAACAACCGAGGAAGCTGTGAAAGCTGCACAAAAGCGCTATGGTTTAGAAGCTGACGGTGTAGTTGGTGGCTCTACCTGGGAGGTTCTTTTGCGGCGTTAGTCATACATAGGGAGCAAAGACTTTAGTCATTATTTTCTAAGCACTAAAGTCCTTACTACAAACCCTTCATTACTAGCTTTACAAAGTCAGGATTTACACAAACAATAGCCCAAACCATGATTTTTAGGTAGGGGCAATACCCTGCGGGTTCGCGTAGCGTTCCGTAGGAAAGCTAAAGCTACATGAATTGCTCCTACAGTATGTAGTTTTGCGTAAGTCCTAAAAGTAATAGGGGTTTTATGCTTCAGACCATTTTTTATAAATTTAATGCCGTACATCCCAATACGGTTCGGTTAAGGCTAAAACTCTTTATTCAAAGTCAATTTTTTAACCTAGACGCGTAGTAGCTGGCCGCAGGGATCTGGAGGATACAAAGAGAAGAAATGCTTAACTGAACTGTATTGGGTTATAAGCCCCCCTTTTTTAGGGGGTTGAGGATATCTGGAAAATATTAAAACGTTAACTAAGCCGTATTGCGGTACATACTGCAATACGATAAAGATATACCTATTAGAAGTATCTCTGTATGCGATCGCTAAAAATTACATTGTTTTTGGGCTGATCAGAGAGTACGGCAACTTTAGGAGCTAGATACAACTACGCTTGATGGTGTTACAGATTACAACTGGCAATAGTCAAATTAATTAAACTGCTAATTCCTCTAAAAAAACTTATGCAACACTTTTTATTAACTTGGCTTGGTAGTGCGGTGGCGTTATTTCTTACTGCTAATATCGTTCCGGGATTCTTTATCAAGAATTTTCTGACTGCCTTGGTCGCGGCTCTTGTTGTTGGTTTGGTTAATGCATTTATTAGACCAATTTTGCAGATTTTGACCTTTCCGATTACCTTACTCACCTTTGGTTTATTTACATTAGTGATCAACGCCTTAACCCTTTGGCTGGCAAGCGCCCTAACTCCTGGTTATGGTTTTGAGATTCGGGGCTTTTTACCTGCTTTGTTAGGTTCAATTGTGCTAGCAATTGTTTCTAGCATAATTAACTATTTTTTGAGAGTTGTTGACTAAAAAATTAGTAAATTATAATAGTAATATTTGAAGCTTGGGCAACAGCTAGTGTTACCGCTCCTGGTTGCCCTTGTAAATGAAAAATTTGTTTAGGAACTAAGAACCTCACCCGCAATTCCTCTATGCTTGTAAAGGGGAAAACAGTCAACGATGTGAGTTGAGAGGCTGCAAGCATAGCAGCCGCCTCTGCTACGCTAGGTGTACCTACTTTGTGGTCAGTAATTGTGGCAGGGTTGGGGACACAGACAGAACGAAGGATTTGGGCAGAAAAGGTTTTTAAGGTGAAATTCCGTAGGCGACAAAGTTCTAGTAAACCAACTTCCGAGGCTTTAGTGTCAATGGTAGCAATCCCTGCGATCGCACTTGGAAAAAGTTGATTTTCTCGAAATATTTCTTCAATTGCCCGATCAATCAACTGCCATGAGGTTCCCCGTTTACAACCGATTCCTACCCATAAAACTTGTTGCACTTGGTCTATTTCCTGATTTAATTCGTCAGAGTTTGGTTTACTAGAACAGCCAACCAAATAAATTTCCTACTGTCAACCTCAACTCACTGGCAAAATCTGGCACAGGGAGTAAAGCTTCTAATTCATCCAACATGACTGGCTGTTGATTGCGGATGTAGACAAATACCGTTTGTTCTTCAGGATCAATCAGCCAACCCATTTGGGTTTCATAATTCAGGGAATGTAAAATATTTTTTGTAACTTTCGTTTGTCTTTGGTCAGGCGATAGAATCTCGATAGTCCAATCGGGAGATGCTTTGAAGACGTTGGCAACTTGGCCATTTTCATCACGAGGAATTCTTTGCCAAGTAAACACAGAAACATCTGGCACTATTGACTTTCCACCAAAAGTACACCGCAGTTCTGGATACGCTCGTGCAATTCGCTTGGGCTTCACCGTTAAGTTAACAGTAATAATCAGCTCACCTTGAATTGTACTGTGCTTTCCCTGTGCCATTGGTTTTTGAATAATTTCACCATCGATGTATTCACTAGCAGGCTTGGTTTCTGGTAGGATCAGAAACTCTGCCAAAGTTATGTTTTTTGATGATGTCCGTACCATTTGCGATCGCCTCCAAGTCCAAAAATTATAATTAACGAACCGCCAAGACGCAAAGGACACCAAGAATAAATTAACTTAACTCCTACTCTGCGTACCTTTGCGTTACCTCAGCGTACCTTTGCGTAAAAAAAATATTACATCCTCTCCAACACCTGAATTCCCAACAAAGATAGTCCCAACTTCAGAGTTCTAGCAGTCAAATCACACAGAATCAAGCGAGATGTTCGCTGCGGTTCCTCCGCCTCCAACACCTGAACTCCTTGATTGCGGTCATAAAACTGATTAAACTTTTTACTCAATTCATACAAATATTCACATAACCGATTGGGTAGCAAGTCTTGCTCTACACTACTAATAACTTCATCCAGTTGAAGTAAATATTTTGCCAGCGCTAATTCTGTGTCATGTTCCAACAGAACGGCATGGTTTCCTAACTCCTTAAAGTTAATATCACCCTTGCGGCTAATCCCCTGAATCCTGGCATAAGCATACAGCATATAGGGCGCAGTATTACCTTTGAAATCCAGCATTTTGTCGTAGCTGAAGATATAGCTACTAGTGCGATTTTGGCTTAAGTCTGCATACTTAACTGCACTGATTCCAACTATCCTAGCAACTTCATTAATAAATTCTTCAGTTTCTTGGCGTTCTTCTTCTTGTAATCTAGCTTTTAGATCAGCATGGGCACGAGAAACAGCTTCATCTAATAAATCCCGCAACCGGACAGTATCCCCAGAACGAGTTTTGAATTTCTTACCATCTTCTCCTAACACCAACCCAAAGGGAATATGCAATAATTCCACATCATCAGGAATCCATCCAGCTTTACCTGCTACCTGGAAAAATTGGGCAAAATGGTTTGCTTGTCCAGCATCGGTTACATAAATTATCCGCTTTGCTTCATCCTGCTGAATCCGGTAGCGGAGGGATGCTAAATCTGTAGTGGCGTAGTTATAACCGCCATCTGATTTCTGCACAATTAAAGGCAAAGGTTCACCTTCTCGATTTGTAAACCCTTCCAAGAAAACGCATTTTGCCCCCTGATTTTCTACGAGTAAACCAGATTTATCTAAATCTTCCACAACGCCAGATAGTAAAGGGTTATAGAAAGATTCTCCGCGTTCGATTACTTGGACATCCAGCAAGTCATAAATTATTTGAAACTCGCACCGCGATTGTTCGCATAGCAGTTTCCAAGCATGGATTGTATCCTCTGCACCTGCTTGTAATCTGACGACTTCTTGCCGTGCTGTCTCTTGAAAAGCTGCATCTGTATCAAATCGCAGTTTGGCTTTGCGGTAAAAAGAGACTAAATCACCAATATCTAAAGCATTAGCGGTGGTAAGCGCTTCTGGGTAGACTTCCCGGAGATAGGCGATTAACATTCCAAACTGCGTACCCCAATCACCCACATGATTTAACCGCAGTACATCGTGTCCTTGGAATTCTAAAATCCGGGCGATCGCATCACCAATAATCGTAGAACGCAAGTGTCCGACGTGCATTTCTTTGGCAATATTCGGACTAGAAAAATCCACAATTTCTTTTCTTGGCGTTTTTGCGGCTGGAACTCCCAGTCTGGGATCAGCTTGAATCGCGTTGAGTTGTGCTTCTAAGTATGCCGTTTTCAATTTCAGATTGATAAATCCTGGCCCAGCGATTTCCGGCGGTTCGCAGATTTCGGATACATCTAGTTTATCAACGATCGCAGCTGCGATCGCTCTTGGTTGCAATCCTAACTTTTTACTCAGGGATAAAGCCACATTCGCCTGATAATCACCAAATTTAGGATTGCTAGCAGAAACCAAAATTGGATCTACTCCAGCGAAGTCAGCGCCAAAAGCCGCAACTATTGCCTGTTCAAGCTGAACTTTTAGTTTTTCTTGTGTAGCGTTCATATATAAATTTTATCTGTCAGAAGGAAAATGTAGCTCTGCAAAAGCTTGATTATTCACTTTAGCATTTCATTTTGAGCCACTCGATTCATGAGAAATATTTTTGTCCATCTACTTAGCAATGTTCAAACCCAATACTATAACAGTATCTGGTAAGCCAAATATGGATGTGTCAATTGGTACTCTTAAAAATATCTGAAGACAAGCTCAATTGGAGAAAGAGTAATGCGTTATACAGTTGTGATTGAAAAGGGAGAAACTAGCTACGGCGCTTATGTCCCTGATTTACCAGGTTGTGTAGCTGTGGGTGAAACTTTAGAAGAAGTTAAGCAGATGATTACAGAAGCTATTGAATTTCATATAGAAGGAATGCTAGAAGATGGTTTACCTATTCCTAAACCTACAAGCATCGCTCATGAGGTTGAAGTTGCAAACTACATCAAAATATAATTACAGGAAATCACTAAATTAGTACTAAATAATCCTCCTATAGCGGTTCTCAATTGCATGGAAGTTGGTATCTTGATAGAACTAAAGGTAGCCATCGACAGTTCAAGCATCAGGGTAAACCAGGTTTAGTTACAGTTCCAGGTAAATTGTCTGACGACTTAGCCCTGGTACTCTCAGTAGTATTTGGAGGCAAGCACAGTTATAAGGAGAACGGCAATGCATTACGTAGTGGTGATTGAAAAAGCGGATAGTAATTACTCTGCTTATGTCCCTGATTTACTAGGTTGTGTAACTACAGGTGCAACCTTAGAAGAAGTCAAGCAAATGATTGCAGAAGCTATTGAATTTCATCTAGAAGGAATGCTAGAGGATGGTTTACTTATTCCTAAACCTACAAGCATCGCTCATGAGGTTGAAGTTGCAAAATACAGCAAAACATAATTATAGTAAACCACTAAATTAGCTCTAAACAATCCTTCTAGAATATTGAAGTCTATCTGATGATGCGATCGCACCGCACTTTTAGCTTACAATTTCACACCGGATACACAGCAGCTATCTGGTGTTGATGCTGGTGCTACAGATTTTAAATAACAAACAGCACTAGCACCTTGTACTCCTGGTCGAACATAGGTATAAGCACTACACCTGTTATCATTAATACAAAACTGCTGGCAATCTGAAGCGGATGCTGAAGTCGGAAAACCTGTGTAATCGCTACCTCCTCTATTTCTACCAAATTCAGCGGTTACGACATAACGTGGAATAGTGGTTGAGAGTGGAGCTACTTGAGCTGTGGCAGGTTGAGCCAATGGTATTAAGTTTACAGCCGTACTAAAACCTAAAATCAGTAAAAGTGCCAACCCAAAAAATATAATATTTCTTGGGAAAACAAAATTTTTCTTTGCATATTGCCAAGCTGCAACCATTTTTAATTTCATAAATCTCTCCTTACTACATAGTAGATATGTCCAGAAATTAAATATGCGTCAGAAAAAATCTTTGTAGAGTCGTTACATGGAACATCTCTACATTCTTTTTCACCAAATCTCTAGTATTAAACCAATTCGCAATGACGCTCTTACGTCGCTAACGCAATTAGATTTTTTTAATGGGTATTTTAATTAGGCATCAAAAAGTGCTGCCTGTAGAGCCAGGGGAATTAACCCTCCTAACTTTGTTAATATCTGCTAGTTAGAATATAGTTATTTGCTACCAAATACAAAAATTGTTAATAATTTTACATAATTAATTCACTACCTAGCCTGTACCTACACAGTAAATTAATTAGGCTGGGAGAATGAAAGAATCGAGTTGTATTGCAGCTTCCCTCCTCCCGCCCAATCAAGGCACAACTGACGGAAACGATCGCCCCGCACCTCAAAATTCGGGTACTGATCGAAACTCGCGCAAGCCGGAGATAACAACACTACACGCGCTTGATACTCCTTAGCTAATTCCGCCGCTCTAGGGACTGCCCTTTCCATAGTTTCCACAATCTGGTAAGAATAATAACCAACCTCTTGGAGACGTTTAGCAAATGCGGGTGCAGCAGAGCCAATCAATAACACAGCAGCAGCTTTGGTTTGAATTTGTGCTAGCCAAGCAGTATCATCACCTGCTTTAGCTTCTCCACCAGCAATTAAAATGGCTGGATTGTTCACAGATGCTAAACCAACTTCAGCAGCATCATAGTTAGTGGCTTTGCTATCGTTAATGAAATCAATACCTTCCCAAGTGCAGATATGCTCCAAACGATGAGCAACGCCAGGAAATTCACTTATTGCAAGTGCGATCGCATCGCGATTAATTCCTGCTAATCTTGCTGTTGCTACTGCCATCAAGAGATTTTGCTCATTATGTTCTCCAACCATCCGCAAAGTAGATACTTTCACAATCGGTTCTGGTACAGAGGTTGCAGTCAATTTTTCCACAACCCAGTCGTCTTCGATGTAAAAACCTTTTTCGCTAATCAGGAAATCTTTTCCTTTGACACTTGTCCAATAAGCATCAGGCCAAGCACTTAAACCAAGCTGGCTCAAATAGGCATCATCCCCATTAAACACTTGCAACTCAGACTGATGCAATAGCTTGGCTTTGATGTTGTAATAGTTCTCTAAAGTCTGATGGCGACTAAGATGATCCGGTGTAAAAGTCGTCCAAACACCAATACGAGGAGCAAGAGAAACAGAAGATTCTATTTGATAGCTGCTAACTTCCGCAATCACCCAATCAATACAATTCTGGATTTTAGGTCGCACCTTTAGTGCGCTTCCAGCGCAACTTAGATTTTGGATTGCAGTTTCCCTCCCCGGCTGAGATAGGGCAACTTCACAAGCGGCGTAGCCAATATTACCGCAGGCGGGTGCATCTAATTCTGCTGCTTGGAAAATCGCAGCAATTAAAGCTGTGGTAGTAGTTTTGCCGTTAGTACCAGTAATTCCTACCCAAGGTAGCGAGCGCAAATTTCGCCAAGCGAGCTCCATTTCTCCAATGGTTTCAATACCTAACTGGCGTGCCTCAACTAATACCGGAATATCCCAAGGCACGCCAGGACTAACAACTATTAATTGGGGTAAATTATCACCATTCAATTCTAGGGATTGGCCTAGTTTAACGGTTATTTGCTCGGTGCCGAGTTCTTGTTGTTGTTGTAGGAGGGTTTCGGAGGTGTTGCCATCACTCAGCACTACCTCCCAACCTTCCCGTTTCAACAATCTCGCCGCAGCAACACCGGACTTTCCCAATCCAATCACAGAAGCTCTAGGCATAGATTGCAGCAGAAATCCCTGGTTAAGCATTCCCTATATTAGCGTTTGTTGGCAAAAATTAGACAACTTTTTGCTAACAAACGCTACAGATTTTTGACGATCGCCCCAAAATCAGCTAAAACACGGGCATGATTGCGAACTAGTCCCAACAGATGTAATCGATTACGCTTGACTTCTGGATCGGAGTCCATAACTAAAACGCTATCTGGGCCATCAAAGAAGTTACTAACTGTCGGAGCAATTTTTGTAAGTGCTGCTACTAACAGTTGATAATTTCGTGTCTGCTGTGCTGCTTGAGTTTGCGGTACTGATTCGATTAGGGCATTATACAAAGCTACCTCAGAGGGCTTTTGGAATAGTTCTGGACGCACTACGGTTGTGGGTTCTAGTTGTTTTGTATCCAAATCACCTTGGGCGGCTAATCGTGTGGAACGGTTAACAGTTTCGTAGATGTTATCTAAGGTACTATCGTTACGGATTTGTTGTAAGTATAAGGCGCGATCGCGTACATCCAATAAATCCTTTAATGTCCGTTCTGTGTATTCTGGATCATTTTCTCCCAAAACTGCATTTACCAAGTCGTAATCAATCTGTTTTTCTTCTTGCAGTTGACTACGGAGGCGCTGCAAAAAAAAGTCTTGCAAGGCTGTAATTAATAATTTTTTATCTTTGTGAAAAGCTTCTGAAAAATCTGTTACTACTTGCTCCAATAAAGTTGCTAAATCAAGTTTCAATCCACCATAGTTTTGCTCATTTATTCTCAAAGTCTTTGACCAAATAATCTTAATTACCGCATTGGCTGCCCGCTTCAAGGCGAAAGGATCAGAGGAACCGGAGGGAATTAAACCTAAACCAAAGATACTCACCAAAGTATCTAATCTATCTGCCAATCCGACAACCTGGCCAGTGAGTGTTCCAGGTGGGTTTCCGTCTGCTGTTGCTGGCAAGTAATGTTCAGAAATTGCCTTTGCTACTTCGGCATCTTCACCACTGGCTAAGGCATATTTTTCTCCCATGATACCTTGCAATTCTGGGAATTCATACACCATTTGTGTAACCAAATCTGCTTTACATAATAAAGCAGCACGTTGGATTCTTTGACTTTGATTTTCCTCTAATTCTAATTGACTGCTAATTTGCTCGGCAATGTTAACTACTCTATCTACCTTGGCACGCACCGAACCCAATTCTTCTTGGAAAGTGACTTTTTCTAACTGGGGTAAAAAGCTTTCTAAAGGCTTAGTTAAATCAGCTTCGTAGAAAAATCTCCCATCAGCTAATCTGGCACGAATTACCCTTTCATTCCCCACAGCAACAATTTCTGATTTATTGGGATCACCATTAGATATAGTGAGAAAATTGGGTAATAATTCTTGTTCAAGACTACCTGTTTTAAATACAGGGAAATAACGCTGATGAGTTACCATAACTTCCGTAATTACCTCAGTTGGTAATTCCAAAAATTCTGCTTCAAATTTACCGACAACTGCGGAAGGATATTCTACAAGGTTGGTTACTTCCGCTAACAAATCGGGATAAATTACTGTATATCCGCCTAAATTCTCTGCTACTGCATTTACTTGCTCTTTGATCAGATTTTTCCGTTCTTCTGGGTCAACGGTGACATAAGCAGACTTGAGGGCGGTAACATAATCAGTAGCTTGGGCAATTGTCACAGGTTCAGGATGTAAGACACGATGACCTTGGGAAATGCGATCGCTATTAATCGTTTTAGAACCATTCACTAATTCTAGAGGCAGCACTGTCTCATCTAACAAAGCTACCAGCCAGCGAATTGGTCGGGAAAACCTCGCATCCCCATTCCCCCAACGCATCAACCGCTTACCTTCTAAACCCCAAATCCACTGGGGAACAAGTTCTGTCAAAATTTCCGCCACAGGACGACCAGGAATTCTTTTTTGCACAAATACAAATTCCCCTTTGTCAGTGGGGCGAACAAACAGTGCATCCAGTTCCACACCTTGCTTTTTGGCAAAACCGGCTGCTGCTGCTGTTGGCTGACCATCTTTAAAGGCAGCTTGGGCTGGGGGGCCTTTAATTTCTTCTTCTCGATCTGGTTGCTGAGATGGTAGACCTTTAATTACTACCGCCAGCCGCCGGGGAGTACCGTACACCTCGACACTTTCACCCTTGAGGCTATTTGTTTCCAGGCTTTGGGGAATGCGCTGGTGCCATTGCACTAAAGCATCACTGAGAAAACTTGCAGGTAGTTCTTCTGTACCAACTTCTAATAGAAACCCAGGCATAGGATACTGTTTTCAACTTTGCGTAGCTCAACTTTATCAGTTATTATCTGGCGATCGCTCGTGATTTTTAGTCAGCCTTGCCAGATACACCTTTATCGATATAGTCGAGCTTAGATTTGTTAGATAAACTTGACATCTTATCCAAAAATTCACAAAAAAGTGTTTCTCTTCATTCATTTTTTACATTTACTACCGTAGTTTCATGCAGTATTTACTTATACATATTTGTATCGTAAATTTAGTGTTGTTTATAGATTGATATCTGCATGATTTCAATCAACTTTGGAGTTATAACAATGAAAAACATTTTTGCCAAAATTGCTACGATCGCAGCAACCAGTACTGCTCTTAGTGTAGGCATCGCTGCTGGTGCTAACAACCCAGCCCAAGCTGTTGATTTAAACTTTAACTGGCTAGGTAATGCCGGTTATTCAGCAGTAGGTTCATTCAGCTACGACGAGGCTACAGCACCGACAATTATTTCTGAAAGCGGTAGTGGAGCCACCAAATTTTTACAATCCTTGAATGTCTCCTTCTTAGACCCATCTAAAAATCTTCTGGGAACTTATAACACCGTTAATGGTGGGGTGTCACAATCTAATTTCTTCACTTTCAACTTTGATACTTCCACTCAGAAATTGTTTGGCCCCTTTGATATAGCTGGAGGAACGGGTGTAATTGGAGAATATTTCTTGCAGGGAAAGGTTGGCGACTCTTTGGCATTACGTCAGGATGTGAATCAACAGGGAACGTCAACACTAGTAGATCAAAATTCTGGTTCCATTCAAGTATCCAAAGTCCCTGAACCTGCTTCTATCGTCGGCTTACTGGCATTTGGGATGTTGGGTTTAGGTTCAACTTTGAAGAAAAAGCAAGCCTCTTGCTAGAAGGTAGGGCTTCCTAGTTAGAGGTTGCCAAATTTAGTTTAATGAATTTCTATTCTAGCCCCAATAGTTCAGTGAACTGGTGAGTTGCTCATTCAACCTTATCGGTTTGCGATCGCTCGAATACTTATTAACACAAGTATTCGAGTGATCAGAATCAAAAACATTTTCGCCAAAATCGCCCTTACCATTGCCTAGTCGTAGCCCGCACAACGGCCGCGCTCTGTTACCACCGCAGGCATCGCTAGGCAATAGCCCAGATCAAGCTATTGATTTCAAGTATAAAAAGGCAATATAACAGCTTCAAATACGAAGCTATACAGGACACTAGTCTTGAAAAGTTCGTGCTTTTGAACTGCTCAAAAAAGTAGGATGCTCACCATTGAATCCAATACTGATGAATTGGTTAAAAATACTTCATGTGCCACTTTACAAGCTGGAATGTGGGTTTCATACACGAGATTAAATATGATGCTAGAATCGCCTAAGTGTAAATTTAAGCATTAGATTCCCTTTTAAATTAGTGAAAACTTATCATGCGTATGGTAAGAAACTTAAATCAGTCAACAGTTGTCAGTGAACACTGGTAATTGGTAACTGATAACTAAATAATTAACGCGATGTGCAACTTATTCTTAGAACCCGACTTCCATTGCTCTTTCGCGGTGGGGAGAGGCTTTGATTCTTGCTCCCATTCCCTTATAGGTAAGAGGTTTGGCGTTAGGTTTGAGAGAAAGTTGCACACGGCGTTAATTAATAACTGATAACTGTTAAAATCCACCGATAAAAGTCTTAAATAGTCTTCATTGCAATTGTGATTTCAAAAAATCATAATCTGCTCACAACCTAAATTAAATAATAAAACTAGCAGCGTCTACTGAAATTAGCAATAAATCCGCTCATCTCAGGCTGTCTTCACAAAATTTACAAATAGCTCATGCACATTCTGATTTATTCCTACAACTATCATCCAGAACCGATTGGAATTGCTCCCTTAATGACTGAATTGGCAGAAGGCTTAGTAAAGCGAGGTCATCAAGTGCGGGTGATTACCGGAATGCCCAACTATCCTCAGCGTCAGATTTACGATGAATATCGGGGGAAATGGTACGTTAATGAACAAAAAAATGGCGTCACCATTCAACGAAGTTACCTGCGGATTCAGTCTAAACCCAACCTCGTGGATCGGCTTTTATTGGAGTTGAGTTTTGTTTTTACGAGCTTACCCCAAGCTTTTAAAGGCAGACGCCCTGACGTGATTATCTTAACAGTTCCCCCTCTATTAGGTACGTTGCCAGCAACAATATTTGGTTGGTTATATAACTGCCCAGTAGTTCTGAATGTGCAAGATATTCTACCAGAAGCTGCCGTGCGTATGGGGCTATTGAAAAATAAGTGGATGATCCAAACTCTTGCAGCCCTAGAGAAATTTGCATATCGGACTGCACACACTATTAGCGTCATCGCCGATGGGTTTCGGGAGAATTTAGTGAATAAGGGAGTACCTATTAATAAAATCGTTTGTATTCCCAATTGGGTGAATGTAAATTTCATCCGCCCCTTAGCGAAAGAGAACAACTCCTGGATATCTAGCCATCAACTCGATGGGAAATTTGTAGTACTTTATTCGGGTAACATTGCTCTAACCCAAGGTTTAGAGACAGTAATAGAAGCAGCTGTTTGCTTACGTCATATCAAAGATATTGTCTTTGTGATTGTTGGCGAATCAATAGCATTGCAAAGATTGCACGAATATTGTCTATTAAATAGAGCAGATAATGTTTTGCTGCTACCGTTGCAGCCGCGAGAAAAACTACCCGAAATGCTAGCAGCAGCTGATATCGGGCTAATTGTGCAAAAGCGCAATGTGATTTCGTTCAATATGCCTTCAAAAATACCACTGCTGTTGGCGAGTGGTAGCCCAATTGTGGGTTCAGTTCCCGCCACTGGTACTGCTGCTAAAGCAATCCAACTCAGTGGTGGTGGGATAATTGTTGAGCCAGAATCACCCGATGCAATGGCTGCTGCGGTGCATGATTTATATGTTAATCCTGCTTTAGGGGCGAGGCTAGGTAAGACAGGAAGACAGTTTGCTGAAGAAAACTATTCCTTAGAACAAGCACTTGATCGGTATGAGTGGCTATTTTCTGATATTGTTGCTAACCGAAAATCAACTGTGGGTATTTTACCGAAATTGAATTCTCAAAAATCAGTTGTGGATGGTTGAAGAGATTGGGGATTGCTGACTCGGCGACACAGACAAAACCCTGATTGGGATAAATTAAATCACCCATTCGGGTGAGTTAAAAATCAACCGATCGGATGACCTAAGTGTAGGAAGTTGAGAGTGCTCAAAAATACGACTCTAGAGAATACTGATTGATGATTGCACGTCGTTTTTGGTGAGGATAAATGAAACTCGCAACCTTAATTAATAAAGTAGTTCTCCTACCATGCGAGTACTCCGTTGGAGAACTCGTAGAGTAGCCGCTACGCGACTGGCTCCTGTATTCGATGCAATTGAGAACCACCATACAGCTATTAATCAGCTCCGGCGTAGCGTCTGTCCTTCTCCCAAAGGGAGAGGCTAGCGCCAAGGGAGAAAAGAAGGCATCGCTCCATAGGCTTTTCTTTCCTAAAATCACTATTCAGTACTACTCAAGAGGGATAAACTCATCTGTAATTTATACTAAGCTTTTCTCCTATGTGGTTATAATGCAAGTAAGCGCTTACAAACGCTCATGGAAAACTTAGGATCAAGGACGGTACAAACTCGTGTCCGGTTGATAAAGCCAGCAACCGCAGGTTTAAACGGAGAAATAGCTCGTGTTGCTGCGGTCAATGAGATGATATTATTTGGTGATTTGCAGAATAAAGAGCAACTACTAGCTGCTGTGATTACCGAAGCGATCGCTTTACAAAACCAAGCTTTAGCCCGTGACAACGAGTGGACTCAAAATCTATACACTGACCTTTTTCTCGGCTCTAAGTCCTGGGTTTATACTGACTAAAAAGGTTTTATAAATTACAATTTAAAAAATGCTCGGAGTTAAGGAATGTACAAATTAACCATAATGTGCTGAACGAGATGTGTGCGTTTGAGGTGGTAGACATTGTGAGCGATCGCCCGAATACCCAAATATATTTGTCACCAATATAGAGAAAAAAGGCTAAAAAACTATTCAAATAATGCTTTTTTAGCCAAAAAAAGTAGATTGCCCAAGTTTAAATCCACAAAACCAGAAAATGATGACCCATTCTGAGTTCCCTGACTCTCGTGTTCCCGTTGAAATAGAACAGCCTGCTGTTACCGATTCTAGTCAAGAGTTGCAACCATTACCACAGCGATCGCCTAAGCGACCTCAAAAGCGGCCTTGGCCTCTAATCTTGGGAATCATCCTGTTAATTGCAGGTGTTGGTTTTGGTTGGCGCTGGTGGCAAACTAGTAATGATAGCAAAGCAGCCGATGCTGCTGGAGGAGCTGCTCAACCGGCAATTCCCGTCAAGCTAGCAACTGTGGAAACTCAAACTGTGCAGGAGAGTTCGGAGTTTATTGGCTCCTTAGAGGCATCACTATCTGTACCAATCAAGCCACAGGTTGAAGGGCGCATTACCCAGATTCTCATCAAAGAGGGCACCCGTGTTCAACAAGGGCAAGTCATTATTAGCCTGCAAAGTGATGATGTCCAAGCCCAGCTACGACAAAAACAAGCAGGACTAGAACAAGCACAGGCAAATCTTGCCGAACTCAAAGCCGGGACTCGAAGAGAAGTAGTTTTGCAAGCCAAAGCCCAGTTAGATCAAGCCCAAGCAAAATATCAAGATGCCGTATCTGGATCGCTACCACAGCAAATTCAGCAGGCTGAAGCTCAAGTTAATTCCGCCCAATCCGATTTAGTATTAGCACAAGCACGAGCAACGCGATACCAACAATTAACAAAAGAAGGGGCAACTTCCCAAGATAGCCTAGATGAATATGTCAAAAACAAAGGTAGTGCTCAAGCGGCGCTGGTTGCAGCTCAGAAAAACTTAGAGCAACTTCGCAAAAGCAGAACTGCTAATATCCAGCAGTTAGGTGCTGCCTTAGAACAACAGAAACAAAACTATCGGCAGCAGGTGAACGGCAACCGCTCAGAAGATATTGCCCAAGGGCGATCGCAAGTCAGCCAAGCAGCAGCTCAAGTCCAGTCGGCTCAAGTTCAAGTGCAATACACAAAAGTCCTAGCTCCATTCACAGGTATTGTTGGTAACATCCCAGTCAGGGTAGGACAGTATGTGGGACAAGGGGATCAACTGACCACATTGACCAAAAACGACTCTTTAGAACTGAATATATCCATTCCGCTAAATCAAGCCAGAAAGTTGCGCTTGGGATTACCTGTGCAAATACTGGATGTCCAAGGGAAACCCACAGCAACGGGTAAGATCAGTTTTATCTCCCCAAATGCTAGTTCAGATTCGCAGACAGTTTTGGTGAAAGCCAACTTTGGCAATTCCAGAAATCGACTACTTAATCTTCAGTCACTGCAAACCAAAGTGATCTGGAACGAACATCCGGGAATCTTAATTCCAGTTACAGCAGTATCTCGTTTGGGTGGGGAGACTTTTGTATTTGTGGCTGGAGCGCCGACGGAAAAGCCTAAATCTGAAGCGCCACAGGAAAAGCTTAAAGCTGGAGCGCCAGCACAAAACGCTAAAGCTGGAGCGCCATCTTTAGTAGCTCAACAAAAGTCCGTGAAATTGGGAGTGATTGAGGGAAATAATTATCAAGTTATCGAAGGACTAAAAACTGGGGACAAAATTGTTGTTTCCGGTATTCTCAGCCTCACCAATGGCGCTGCCATCACTCCTGCACCTAATGAAGCGGATAGTCCGAAGTCTTGACGTTTGTACCAATCGATAAGCTGTTCGTCATCTAGTTTTACAAGGCAATCTAAAGCAGCAAACAGTTTCAGTGCGCTAAATTATCAAATTTAGATGCGCGTCAGCTGAACTACTAATACTCAGGTTCTATCTAGCTTTTTTCTAATGATGTTTACTGTCAAATAGACATAGGAGTGAAAAAGAATTGTTTTGACGTAGCAGTGCCACGTCAAGACAAGGGTTCTGGGTAACGCATATTTAATTTCACCAGATCAGGACTTACGCAAAAAAGTTCTGAAGTAGCGGTAATACCCTGCGGGTTCGCGTAGCGTTCCGTAGGAAAGCTAAAGCTACATGAATTACCGCTACGACAAATAAGGTTTTTGAGACAATTTTGCGTAAGTCCTACAGATGTCAAATTGATTAGGTAATTTGGTCAAACAAATTAATGCAGTTGTCTGTACTAGGCTAATGTACTTTTAATTTGCATAACTAGGGCGGGCTTTTCGGCCCACCCCACAAGAGTTTTACTTCTAGGTAATATGCAACTTTTATCTCCAACAGCTTATCGCCAAGGAGAATCAATGCTTAGTTCACCTGGAACCAAAGCTTAATAAATGAAGGCCGAGGGATTAACCACGACCCCAGTCGCGCTCGCGCTCATAGCGGCGATTATTCTCGCGTTCATAGCGGCGATTATTCTCGCGCTCATAGCGGCGATTATTTTCGCGCTCATAGCGGCGATTATTCTCACGCTCATAGCGGCGATTATTTTCGCGCTCATAGCGGCGATTATTCTCACGCTCATAGCGGCGGTTATTGTCATCAATGTTACGAAGCTCATAATTAGCATCTCTGTAATGACGACTCTCACGTTCGTAGTTATCATCATCGTTGCGATGATAGCTGTAGTTATCTGACTCAGCAAGATAAGACACTGGTGCATCTGCATCAGCTTTTAGAGAAATAGCCAAAGCTGATGCAGATGCTATCAAGCCGGCCAGAAAAATAGAGGTAAAGCGGTTCATGATGTGAGTCGAAAATTGTTGATAGTAATTTATGCAAGTCCAGTCTGTTTAGGAAGAGCAGATTCCACAAGTCTTTGAATCAATCCTATCAGTATTGAGTAACTCAAAAAGTTTTCTTGGGTGCGGTGATTGAGAAAAGTTTTGTCGTCTGTGATACTTTTTCACTTTCCACAGGGAGCATCTCAATGAGTGTAAAAAGCCTTGTACAACCTCACCCCAACCCTCTCCTTGGTAAGGAGAGGGAGCAAGAATCTTGTTTATAAGAAAAGAACCTTACCCCGGCGAAATTTATCAACTCATCGAAAGATAGCCCGAAATACTATCCTGATATTGATAATAATATTTACTCTAGAATGTTAGAATTCTGTAGGCAAGGAGATGCTTATGCAGTGGTTTATTTGAGCAATCTTAGTCCACTGAGGGTAACTAAGACTGTGGAACCTTCATGTCCAATAACGCCAATGGGTAGGTTAATATTTCCTAAAAAGTTGCCCACCAAAAGCAACATAATGAAACCCAACGCTACGACTATATTCTGTTTGACTATGGATTGCGATCGCCTACCCAAATGCATCGCCACGGCAATTTTTTCTAACCTGTCTGCCATCAGTACTATATCTGCGGTTTCCAATGCCACATCACTTCCAGATATTCCCATCGCTATACCTACAGATGCTTGCGCTAAGGCTGGTGCATCATTAATCCCATCGCCTACCATTGCCACAGTTTGATATTGTTGCTGTAGACGGCGGATCACATCCAGCTTATCTTCTGGTAGAAGTTGAGCATATACCCGAGCAATTCCGACTGCTTTGGCGACACTGTGAGCAGTTTCCTGGTTATCCCCAGTTAACATGACAATTTGCTCAATTCCCAGTTTCTTTAAGCGGGTAATAGTTGCGGCTGCTTGCGATCTTACATGATCTGCGATCGCAATTACACCCATCACCTCAAATTCGGCTCCCCTCGTCGCTTGCGGGGTGGGGTTCTTCGCTACCCAAACTACAGTTTTACCTTCTTGCTCTAAAGATTGAGCCATTTCTCGCAATTCTTCAGGTAAATTTGCGACATACTTTTGCACAAAAACGGCATTCCCCACAATTATCTGTTGTTCTTGGGCGATTCCGACAATTCCTTGTCCCGCTATGGCTTGCACTTGAACTGCACCAACCCAATTTAAATTACCAGCCGCCTGTACAATTGCCTTACCGATGGGATGTTCTGAAGATGATTCCACACTAGCTGCGGCTTTTAATACATCATCTCTAGTGTATCCACTAGCTGAAATTACCTGAAATACCTGCAACTGTCCTGTTGTGAGAGTACCAGTTTTATCAAATGCGATCGCTCTAACTTTGCCAATCTTCTCCAACTGCGCCCCATTTTTAAACAAAATCCCCTGTCTTGCACCATTGGCGATTCCTGAAAGCAGCGTGGGCATAATTGCCGCCATCAGCGCACAGGGAGAAGCTACCACCAGGAAGGTAAGGGCACGATAAATCGTTATTTCCCAATCCCAACCCCAAAGAAATGGCGGTAAAGTTGCCAGTAATATCCCAGCTACTACAATGACTTTGGCATATCCCTTCTCAAAGCGATCGATAAACTCTTGCGAAGGAGGGGCTTCTGTCTGCGCTTGTTCTACTAAGCGAATCACACGCTGAATTAAACTGCTTTGGGCTGGTTTGTGTACCTTAATTTGCAACGCACCATAGCCGTTGAGTGTGCCGGCAAATACTTCTGCACCGATTGTTTTCTCTACAGGTAAAGACTCGCCTGTAATCGCAGCTTGATTGAGGGTGCTGTAACCTGATAAAATTATCCCATCAGTAGGAATTAGCTCTCCCGGTTTGACGACAATCTCATCACCCACTTTTAGCTGACTGATGGAAACTTCCTCTTCTCTTCCCTGATCCCAAACCCTTGCTGTATCGGGTGTCAAACTCATCAAACTGCGAATACTCCGCTCAGTTCGCTGCATTGCATAGCCTTCTAATGCGCCACTGATGGCAAATATCAGAATTAAAATTGCCCCATCAATAATTAAATGATATTCTCTTCGCCATAAGCCCAGGCTAGCTGCACCAATCGCCGCCACAATCATCAGCAAATCTACATCGAGTTCTTTTTCTTTGAAGAGGGTAGTTAATCCTTCTCGCGCACTTTCGTAACCACCAATTACATAAGCAGCAGGTAGCAGTAGCAACGCCAATCCCAAAGCACCGAGATGTAAGGCGAACCATCCGAGAAATAGCAGTAAGCCACACAAAAGGGCGGCTACGGTATCTGCGTGTTCTCTGGTGAATTGGGTGAAACGTTGGGGGTAGAGCATCAGAGGTGATTTAACAGGGACTCTTTCAGGATAAACCTTGACATTGATGTTAATGTCAAGGTTTATAATGATTTTTAAACGCAGAGGGGCGCTGAGGGAAGCGCAAAGGTACGCGAAGTTAAATATTTATCTGGGTTTTTGGAGTATTTTTCAGGAGCGGGATGTGGGTAAATGGGAGGATTTAACTGTTAGCTTTAAAATTGCACTAGGAGAAAAAAATCTATGTTAAAGCGAATTTATATTGATAACTTTCGTGGCTTGGTAAATTTTGAGATGAATTTTGACTCGATTAACCTGTTTCTTGGTGGTAATGGGACAGGTAAATCATCTGTTTTTGAAGTCTTGCGGAAAATTCAACTTTTTATAAGTGGTGACGACAAAGTAGAAGGAATTTTTAAATCTGCTGACTGTACTCGCTGGCAGACTTCGCCAGTTCAGCGTTTTGAGCTAGAAATTGCTGGAAATGGTGGTAGTTATAAATATGAATTTGCTATTAGACATAATCAAGAGAAAAGTCATGTTGAATATGAGCGTCTCTGGTTTAATAATCAAGCTTTGCTGAAGTCTGAGGAAGGCGAAATTAAAATTTTCCAAGATGATTATGAAGAAGTAGTGAAAACCTCATTACCTTCACGATTCCAATTAGTAGGATCTTTACTATACTTATTTACGGTAGATAGTGCTACAAAGTTGGACTGGTTCACAAAACGTATGCAGCGATTCATTATTGTACAAATTATTCCTAGTCTTATGCTTAATCGAGGGAGTTTAGATGAAAATGCGCCGCCATCTCTCCAGGCGGCTTGTGAAGAGTTACAAAGACTTTTGCCGTTATTAAATAACTTATGAATGCTGGTTGCTTAACTATTAAAGAACTTACTGATGCAGTTGGCGGCAGTTTAACTCCGCGCATGGTGCGACATTACCATCAATTGGGACTACTACCGCAACCAGTGCGATCGCCTAGCAATTATCGTCTCTACAACCAAAAAGATGTCCTTCGCTTGCAACGGATTGTCGCACTCAAGCAACAAGGCTTTCAGCTAAACCATATCCGTCAGATTTTGGAGGTGGAACCAGAAGCCGACACAAATCTTAACCTCATGGGACAACTTCAGCAGCAATATCGAGCGGTGATGCAACAAATTTCCCAACTACGGCAAACGGCATCAGCATTAGAAGGATTATTGGGGCGCGATCGCCATTGTCAAATTATCCAGGCGGAAGTTTTGGCACAACTCAAGTTACTGGATGTGGAAACTCAAGCCGGATTGGGGGGATTAGAAAATCTCTGGAGTGGCTTGGATGCCGAAATTCATACCCACTCGGAAGCTTTTACAGAATCGCTACAACGCTTACTACCTGATTTGTCTAACCGTTCAGAAATTGAACAACACTTAATTTCTCAGTTGGTTTTGGCTTGTGGCGATGTCAGTTTGGTGTCCTTTATCAAATTAAGTCGAGATGCGATCGCTGCTAGTCGAGAAGCCCTATCTTCAAGCTGTCAAATTGTTGTCGATACTCAAACGGTTGCAGCTGCGTTGGATCAAACCCGATTATTTCACTTGGGATGCCACATTGAAACCTTAATTGATAATCCCCATATTACCACCGCCACAGAAGCAGAACTTGCCTTTTGGCAACATCAAGAATGGCGATCAAAATTGCAGCAGGTAAATCAGGGTTGTGTGCTAGTAGTTGGTTATGCTCCCTCAGTACTTCTGGAAGCATCAATTGCGATCGCCAACCAGAAAATTCAGCCTGCATTAGTAATTGGAATGCCCATTGGCTTTAGCCATGCTCCCGCAGCCAAGCGACAACTGATGCAACAAGGGATACCTTTTATTACAGTTGAAGGAACTTTGGGAGGTGGCGCTTTAGCTGCAACTGCCCTAAATGCCTTGGTGGAGTCACTGATTGATAAGCCAGATTGTCATTGTTATCTCAAAGATGTAGAACCCTTGTAGAGACGTAGCACTGTTACGTCTGTGAAAATAATATTGTTAAATAATATTGAATTTAGTACACTTTACCAGTTTTAGTAATTCAATAATTCATAATTGTGGCCATAAGCTAGGAACTTGGTATAAGTTGTAATATAAATTAGAAAAATTTATAGTAAACAGACTTTGGCAATTTAGAGTATAAATTATCATGCTATACAAGTTAGAGTGGAGTATAAAAAAATACAAGTGCGTTGAAATAATTAGAAGTAAAGATAACTCAGATGTATAATTAGCGCGTCTCCTCCATAATCTTTAAAAAGATTGCGATTTAGGATTGGTAGGCTTTCTATTTTTTACTTTAATAAAGGGCATATGTGGCAACAAGAAAAAAAAGATACTTCGATAGTCAGGCTGGTATTATGGATTGCCTTAGCTACAACACCGATGGCAGCAACTCTGGTGGTATCTGCACCGATGCTGGCAAAATCTAAACCTGAAGCTCCCTCTTTTGCACTGCCGCAAACAGTGCAGAATGGGACGACAGTGCGGATTGACGGTTCAAATAGCTTGACTGCAATCAACCAAAGGCTGAAAGAAAGTTTTGAAAAACAGTTTTCCGGCACAAAGGTTGAAATTGCTGCTAACGGCACTGGTACGGCACTGAAAGATTTGCTAGGTGGCAAAATTGACATCGCAGCAATCGGGCGTGGTTTAACACCAGCAGAAAAAGCCCAAGGACTAGAGCAAGTTCGCTTGCGCCGTGAGAAGATTGCGATCGTGGTTGGTGCAGATAATCCTTTCAAGCAAAGCTTAACCAGTAAGCAATTCGCCCGGATTTTCCGGGGACAAATTACAAATTGGTCACAACTGGGAGGACCTCCAGGGAAGATTCGGCTAATCGATCACCCGAAGACGAGTGATACTCGTGATACTTTTCGTGCTTATCCAGCCTTCAAAACTGCTGAGTTTGCTACAGGACCCAATGCTACCCAACTAACTAAGGATAATACCGCCGAAATCATCAAACAACTGGGCAAAGACGGCATCAGCTATGTGTTAGCTAATCAGGTGTCGAAGTTGAAAGGTGTGCGAGTTCTGCAATTACATCAAACCTTGCCAAATGATCCTAAATATCCTTTCTCGCAACCTTTAGTTTACGTTTACAAAAAAAATCCCAGCTTAAGCATAGTAGATTTTCTCGGCTTCACCCTTGCACCCTCAGGACAGCAAGCTATAGAACAAGCTAGAACTACTGACGCAGAGGCGATCGCAGCCAGCGTATCACAACCTGCTGCTGCACCTTTTCCCAGTGCCCAGACGACACCGACTGCTACAGCTTCCCCTAGTGCCCAGAAAACACCTGCATTTGCCGAACAGCCCTTTGTGGCTGCTCCTGTAGAAAAGAGTCCAATTGTAGACAAGCAAACACCATTATGGTTGCTGCTACCTTTCTTTTTTATTAGTCTAGCTGGAGGGTTACTATGGTGGGTTCTAGGAAAACGCCCATTGGCCACTGAGAAAACAGACAACTTACCAGAATCAAATCCTCGTCCACCCAGCAGAGAAGATGAAGAAACGCCGGTGTTCAATGCCAGCACACCTGCCTCCCTCAACGGAGCGATACTTGAGGAGCAGCCAGTGCCGCACTTCCAAGAGCATGAAACCCGCGATCGCACTCCTTTCAACATCTATGCTCAAACAGAATCTGACCTGACCCAGAACGCTACTCAGGGGACATCAAATTTTCTACAAGAGGTAACTAATGGCAGCTCTAACCTCCATGAAGGCACAACCTCATCTGTAGGTAATGGATCAGAAAATCACAATTTGGGAGCCGCAGCTTTAACTGGTGGTGCGGCTCTAGCAACGGGTATCGGGGCGAGTACCTGGTCTGCCTTTAGCAACAAAGAAACAGAAACAGATGCGATTGATGAGACAGGGGAGTTAAATAATTATGCGGATATGAACCCTCCTGAGTCTGATCAAGTTGCATGGGACATAGAAGCCCCAGCAGCTGTAGTAAATACTTCATATCCTCACCGGGCTAATATTCCAGAAGAAGCAGCTGATGTGGAATTGCCTTCATCTGAGGTGACAGATTCACTCCCGGAATTACCAGATGTGCCAGAAGTAACATCTGATTTTGGATACTGGGACACAGAAGTTAGTGAAGATCAGATAGATGAGCAACTTCAGGCAGAGTTCAACTGGCTAGATAGTATCACCTCAACTGAAGATGAAGATACAGCCTTAGTAGATGAATTGCCTTTAACAGCTGATTTGGAACTGTCAGAGGCAGAAACAGCTTCACTATTCGATTTGCCAGAAAATGAATTGAATGTGGTGGCGGACGATGCCGAACCTAGTCTGAATTTGCTAGATGAAAAATCTCAAGGAGAGCCGACTGTTGGGGAAGGTGACTCCACAGATTTAGCCGCAGCAGCAGGGATTGAAGCCTGGGCTACCACTTTGGCATCAGATGCTCAAGGAGAAACTGAAACTACGGTTGACAATTTGCCGATTGCAGCTGAAACAGCTATAGATTTGGTAGATGCCCAAGAAGAGAGCAGTATTCTGCTCATACCGCATACTTATACATCGGCTGATGTCTCTTGGGAGATTTCCGAAACCAAGAAAGCAGCGCTGCACCAACAAGGCGGCTCTCAATTGGTAGTGCGGCTCTACGATGTAACTGGGATTGATTTGAGTTATCAAAGTCCGCAGCTTGTACAGCAGTATGAATGTGAAGAGACAGCACACGATCGCTTTGTGGAAATTCCCGTCAGCGATCGCGATTACATAGCTGAAATTGGCTATGTCGCTGATGGCGAACACTGGTTATTCATCGCCCGTTCCGCGATCGTTCGTGTCTTCAGTCCTGTTCATCCAGATCCCACAGTTGAAAATGTAGCGTTAACAAGCCAAACAGCTATCGACTTGGTAGATGTAGATGAAGAGAGCAGTATTGTGTTAACATCCCGCACTCCCCAGTCGGCTAATGTCTCTTGGGAGATTTCCGAAACCAAGAAAGCAGCGCTGCACCAACAAGGCGGCTCTCAATTGGTAGTGCGGCTCTACGATGTAACTGGCATTGACTTGAGTTATCAAAGTCCCCAGATTGTACAAGAGTATGAATGTGAAGAGACAGCACACGATCGCTTTGTGGAAATTCCGATCAGCGATCGCGATTACATAGCTGAAATTGGCTATGTCGCTTATGGCGAACACTGGTTATTCATCGCCCGTTCCGCGATCGTTCGTGTCTTCAGTCCTGTTCATCCAGATCCCACAGTTGATCATCTGCCGATTGGGGATGAAACAGATATTGATTGGGGAGATGCAGATGAAGAGAGCAGTATTCTGCTTACACCGCATACTTATACATCTGCTCATGTCTCTTGGGAGATTTCCGAAACCAAGAAAGCAGCGCTGCAACAACAGGGTGGCTCTCAATTAGTAGTGCGGCTCTACGATGTAACTGGAATTGATTTGAGTTATCAAAGTCCGCAACTTGTACAGCAGTATGAATGTGAAGATACAGCATCCGATCGCTTTATGGAAATTCCCGTCAGCGATCGCGATTACATAGCTGAAATTGGCTATATCGCTGATGGCGCTCGTTGGTTATTCATCGCCCGTTCAGCGCTGGTTCGTGTCTTCAGTGCTGTTCATCCAGATCCCACCGTTGAAAATGCAGCGTTAACAAGCGAAATAGCTATTGGCTTAGTAGATGTAGAACAAGAGATCAGTGAACAAGAGAGCCATATTGTCCTCACACCGCGCACTCCCCAGTGGGCTGATGTCTCTTGGGAGATTTCCGAAACCAAGAAAGCAGCGCTGCAAGAACAGGGCGGCTCTCAATTGGTAGTGCGGCTCTACGATGTAACTGGGATTGACTTGAGTTATCAAAGTCCGCAGCTTGTACAGCAGTATGAATGTGAAGAGAGAGTATCCGATCGCTTTGTGGAAATTCCCGTCAGCGATCGCGATTACATAGCCGAAATTGGCTATATCGCTGATGGCGCTCGTTGGTTATTTATCGCCCGTTCCGCGAATGTTCGGATCTTCAGTGCTGTTCATCCAGATCCCACCGTTGAAAATGCAGCGTTAACAAGCGAAACAGCTATTGGCTTAGTAGATGTAGAAGAACAGATCAGTGAACAAGAGAGCAATATTGTCCTCACACCTCGTACTCCCAAATGGGCTTATGTCTCTTGGTACATTTCCAAGGCTGAGAACGAAACGTTGCAACAACAGGGCGGCTCCCAATTGGTAGTGCGGCTCTACGATGTGACTGGGATTGACTTGAGTTATCAAAGTCCGCAGCTTGTACAGCAGTATGAATGTGAAGAGGTAGCATCCGATCGCTTTGTGGCTATTCCCGTCAGCGATCATGACTACATGATTGAAATTGGCTATATTGCTGATAGCGATGCCTACGGCGGTAAACTACGCTGGTTATTTATCGCCCGTTCCGCGATCGTTCGGGTCTTCAGTCATCCCCACGGAGATTTCTGGTTTGTGGCCGATGCTGAGTTGATTATTCACGGAGCAACCCAACCAAACACAACCGTAAACATTGGTGGTCATACTATCAAAATCAAACCCGATGGTACTTTCCACTTACGTTTCCCCTTTTCAGATGGTTTAATGGATTATCTGATCACGGTAGCTGCTGATGGGGAATCCACTAGAACTATCCATAAAAAGTTCTCCCAGGAAACTTCAGAGAGCTAGCAATTATCCTGAGTTACCCCTCTAACCCTATTTTCCCTTTTAGGGGGAAATAGGGAGAGGGTTAATCAGCAGATTTTATCTATATAACGCTCTTTTATTACTCTGAAAAAATAAAATATTTGTAGGTTGGGTTTCACTGCCGTACCCTACTCTTAAAGCTTGCTACAACTAAACGTACATTGATAGATTTTATTATAACTAATCTCACCCGAACTTAATATTACAAGTAGCAAACCAGCTACCATCTAAGCAATTTTAGAAAATTCTCAAAACAGACCTGATGATCACAACGCCAAACACGATTTAAATCCCTACGATAACCGCAAAGGCAATGGTCGCAAAATTGATTTAGAAATTGATTTTATGGTAGCTTATACCGGATAGGTGAGAAATTGATTAAAAGTTCTGTTTTGTGTTGACAAGTATATAGTTCATTATATCTGGTGCAAGAATGGGTATAGATTACCAAAATGACTTGCATTGATTAATCGAACGCGAGGTGCTATTCTAACCACCTCGCAACACATACCGCTTAGTGATGGTAAAACGCTAATGACGATTAAACAAGCACAAAATTGTTTTTGCTTAGTGACAATCCAGCAGATAATTGTGCAAATTTTACCTGAGTAAACCCAGATGCACTACCATCCTGGTCAAAGAACAGTCCACCTGTAGCACTGTTATAAATAAATCGTTGATTGCTTGTCGTTGCAGATGTTCCAATGGTAAACTGACTTGTCTGAAGTGAACCTGATGATAATCCCCCACCAAATTCATAAGTAAATAGCTGAATTACTTCATTAGTGGCGTTGAAGTCATAAAGACTATCAACACCTCTTTCGTGATTATATAAAATAAAGGTATCAGTCCCATCTCCTCCATAGAGGGTATCATTATTAGAATAACTTATCAGAATATCATTGCCAAAATCACCATAGAGGGTGTTATTGCCTGAATAGCTAGCACTCAAGTGATCGTTACCTGCACCGCCAATAATTGTATCATTGCCACGATTACCCCCATCTATCGTATCGTTGCCACTGTTTCCCACAATCTTGTCATCGTAGCTGTCTGTACCCCAGATATATAATCGTTCGATATTTTTATAGCTAACCTGATTCGTGCCTCCTGTAATTGATCCAGTGTTAGTATTAGCATTGAAAGTCGTTGTGATTCCTCCGTTAGCACTCCTATAATTGATCAACAACACATCGTCACCTTTACCCCCGTCTATCGTATCTTTGCCATAGCCCGCAGACAGCGTATCGTTCCCACTGTTCCCTACAATATTGTCATCGTAGTCTGTACCCCTGATATCTAATCGTTCGATATTCTTGTAGCTAACCTGATTCGTGCCTACTGTAATTGATCCAATGTTAGTAGCAGCATTAAAAGTCGTTGTGATTCCTCCGTTAACATTGGTATTAATGGACAACAAATCGTCACCTTTACCCCCATCGATCGTATCATTGCCACTAGTGCCACCAGAAAGCGTATCGTTGCCATTGCTCCCCACAATATTGTCATCGTCAGCTGTACCTAAGATATTTAATCGTTCAATATTCTTGTAACTAACTTGATTTGTACCCGCCGTAATTGATCCAGTGTTAGTATTAGCATTGAAAGTCGTTGTGATTCCTACGGGAACATTGCTGTAATCGACGGACAATAAATCGTTACCTTTCCCCCCATCGATTGTATCATTGCCACTAGTGCCACCAGAAAGCGTATCGTTGCCATTGCTCCCCACAATATTGTCATCGTAGGCTGTACCTAAGATATTTAATCGTTCAATATTCTTGTAACTAACTTGATTCGTACCCGCCGTAATTGATCCAATGTTAGTAGTAGCATTGAAAGTCGTTGTGATTCCTTTGCTAGCATTGGTGTAATCGACGGACAACAAATCGTCACCCTTACCCCCATCGACCGTTTGAGTCACTAAAGAAGAGGGGGTAGTATTATCTGGGGCGCTTGTATAAAAGGAGTCATTGCCATCGCCCCCAGAGAGCAGATTATTGCCTTCTGAATTCTTAACATTCAAGTAATCATCACCAGTGCCACCGTTGAGAGTGTTATTGCCTATTGTATAACTAGCATTTAAGGTATCGTTCCCAGCGTCTCCGTTCAAGGTGTTATTGCCAGAGCCATAAAATCTAGTACTATATCCACTTCCATCGCCGTAGTAACCAGAAACTTCAAGATAATCATTCGCAGTGCCACCGTTGAGGGTGTTATTGCCTGTTGAATAGTTAGCAGTCAATATATCATCACCAATACCACCGTTGAGGGTATTATTGCCTGTTGAATAGTCAGCTCTCAATATATCGTCCCCAGCGCCACCATTGAGGGTGTTATTGCCAGAGATAGGATTGCCAAATGAAATATCGCGGCGTCCGTAGATGTTACCAGAGGCTAACAGATAATCATTTCCATCACCACCATTCAACAGGTTATTGCCTTCTGAATATTTAACATTCAAAGTATCATCACCAGCACCACCAATGAGAGTATCACTGCCCGTACCACCCCTCAAAAAGTCGTTGCCACTTTTGCCGTCGATTTTGTCATTACCCCCCTGACCATTGATCACATCATCTGAGTTGTCAAAGCCATTAACATTATTGGAGAGGTCATTAAGGAAGGTGACTGTATTCTTGTTGAAGATAGTGCTTTGGGTCGAGTTGGCATTGAAGACATCAAAGCTGTCCGTGATGCTATTTTGCCCAGAAAAGAGGATATTGCTTAAGTCTACAGTGGCTCCTGTAGATTTGCTAAGATTATGCAGGTTTTCCAGGGCAAAGTTTTGCAGGATGACTGTGGGAATAAACCCCACTTCACCTTCAAAAGTAATTTTTAAATTGCTGCCATTCTGGGTCAGCAGCAGATTTCGGGTACTGATGTCATCGACCAAAAATCTTAGGGTGTCCACTTCGGCAATGGCTGCTGCCGAGGGATTTATAGCCTTACCTATGCCACCAAAATCAGTGATGGTAACACTGTCGTTGTAGTGGATGTCGTAAAAATCGTTGCCGCCTCCACCAGTCAAGGTGTCATTGCCACTGCCCGCTAGGGTATCGTTACCGTTGGTTCCAATGATATTTGCCATAACTTTTATCTACCTAAATCGATTTTTTCAATAATTTCTGTTTACAAATTGCTGTTCGTGCAACAACGCCTTTAGAACAGCTCCTTATTTCCTTCATCTCTATGAAGTATTTTTATGCAAATCTCCTGATCTTTTTTATTAGTGCAGTTCTAGCGGGGGTATAAGATTTGTTTGGCCGAGTTTCTTGTCTACATTTTGCTGCTCATGTTCAGGGATGCTTCCAGATGAACGATGTACAAAAAATTGCTGAGGTGGTAGCATTTATGCCGAGTGATGAAGCACGATGGATAACTGGGCAAAATATCCGGGTACTTGGGAGTACTGGGAGTGTTAGTCCCCAATCCCCAATCCCTAATTCTATTTTTTCCATAATCATTCTCTATTTTGTGGCATAAATTTAGTGAATGCGGGTGATATGTATATAGCAGGATTGATCACTAGAGATTAACTTATGAGTAACTCCACTTATCAGCCAGACTATTTCACTTTAACATTGCCGATTTCCCCATCAGCTCGCATAACTGCCCAGCAATTTGCTAACCAGCAGCCAAATTCTGAAAAAGCAGAGCAAGTCCGGCTGAATACGTTGGCTGTGTGGGTGGTGAATGACTATTTGGAAATGATGGATATTCCTACTGATCTCCAAGCTAGTGACAGCTGGAACCCCGTTATGCGCCTTTGTGGGAATGTAGCTGACTTAGAAGTGCCATCAGTTGGCCGTCTGGAGTGTCGCCCTGTGCATCTGCATCAGCAGATATGCTGCATTCCTCCAGAAACCTGGGAAGAACGGGTGGGTTATTTGGTAGTTCAATTTGATGAATCGCTCCAAGAAGCTCGGCTGCTTGGTTTTATCCCTAGTGTCGCAACTGAAACACTGCCTTTAGAACAACTGCAACCGTTAGATGCCTTTATCGACCACCTGTGGCAACTGCGCCAATCCCCAGTTAGTTCACTGGTGAATTTAAGCCAGTGGTTTGCTGATATATTTGAGACAGGTTGGCAGACTATTGAATCCCTGTGGAACGTGCCAGAACTCAGACTAACTTATGCCTTTCGCAGTCCTGAAACTGTGCAACTAAATGCCCTTAAGCGACCAGAATCAATTACTAAACGCGCCAAACTGATTGATTTAGGTATCCAAATTCTCAACCAACCCGTGATGTTGATTGTGGAAATCAGCCCCGAAAAGGAGCAACAAACCAGTATTCATCTGCAATTGCACGCCACTGGGAATCAAATCTACTTGCCGCCCGGAGTTTATCTCACCGTTTTAGATAGTTCGGGAACAGTATTTCTAGAGGCTCAATCTAGAAAATCAGACAACTACATTCAGTTACAGTTTCGCGGTGAACCTAGAGAGCAATTTAGCGTTAGAGTAGCCATGAATGATACCAGCATTACCGAACATTTTCGGATTTGAAACATCTAGCTATTTTCCCTCTTTCTCGGTAATTTATAAGTGGTAATTGGTTAATTAAAAATTCAGAATTAAAAATTCAAGTCGGCTTTTAGGGATTTTGAAAGAAGTCTGTAAACGCTTCTGAAGCTTGCGATTAGACATTAGAACAGGGCGTGATTTTTTATAGGGAGATAGCGACGCATGGGTAAGTTAGTGGTTCTGAAATTCGGAGAGGGTAGTTTTGAGCAGGGGTTTCCTGTGACTCTCCAAATTGGTGAAGAACACCAGCACGCTACAACAGAAATCACGGGGAAGTTACCTTCATTCCCGGAAATGCCGCTCTATTATAGTCATTGGCAGTCTAGTTATCGGCAGATAGGCAATCGTTATCGCCTCCATGCTGATAAAATGCAGGTGACGAATGTATCGATGATTCAAGACTGCGAAAACACTTCCCATATTTTGCGGGCACGCTTTAATACCTGGCTGCGAGCAGAGGAGTTTCGCCCTTTGAGGGAAAAATGGTTAGAAAGATTGTCGTCCAGCGAAGAACTGCGGGTGATTCTGCAAACAGAAAATAGGCAATTGCAGCTATTACCCTGGCATCTGTGGGACTTGTTAGAACGCTACCCGAAAGCTGAAATCGCCCTTTCTTCACCATCTTACGATCGCATTCACAAGCCACGCACTTTAAATCAATTAGTCAACATTTTAGCAATTGTAGGCAATAGTCAGGGGATTGACACCCAAGCCGATCAAGCATTACTACAACAGTGTAGTAATGCAGAGGTCAGCTTTTTAGTAGAACCACAACGTCAGCAATTGACTGATCATCTTTGGGGAAAAAACTGGGATATTCTCTTTTTTGCTGGGCACAGTTCCAGTCAGGGAAATGGAGAAAGCGGGCGAATTTATCTGAATAAAACTGATAGCCTCACCATTGGCGAGTTAAAGTACGCTCTCAGGAAAGCGATTGAAAACGGCTTGCAACTAGCTATATTCAACTCCTGTGATGGATTGGGATTGGCGCAAGAATTGGCTGATTTGCAAATTCCTCAGATAATCGTCATGCGCGAACCAGTCCCAGATCAGGTTGCCAAGGAGTTCTTAAAGTATTTTCTCCAAGGCTTTGCCGGTGGCGAGTCTTTTTATAAGTCGGTACGCCAAGCGCGGGAACGGTTGCAAGGACTTGAGGATCGATTTCCCTGTGCAACTTGGCTACCAGTGATTTGCCAAAATCCTGCGCAGATACCACCCACTTGGGATGAATTAAGGTCTAGAAAAATTGAAGATATACCGAATTTAGCTTTGTCTACCAGACGCAGATTTCAGACAACTTTGTTATCCAGTTTAGCGATTACAGCCTTGGTTTTTGGGGCGAGATTGGTGGGATTTGTGGAAAGTTCAGAGATTCAAGCCTTTGACCTGATGATGCGATCGCGTCCTGCGGAGGGGCTTGATCCCCGACTGCTGGTAATTACAATTGACGATGATGATTTGGCAATTCAAAGACAAAATAACGAGTCGTTGATTGGAGCTTCCATTTCCGAAAAATCTCTTAATAAACTCCTGGCAAAACTGAATCAATACCAACCCCGCGCGATCGGCTTAGATATCTACCGTGATTTTAAAGCCAAACAACCAGATTTAATTACTCGTCTTCAACAAACTCAGAATTTGGTTGGCGTATGTAAAGGGAGCGATGGCACTGTAAATATTAAAGGCATTAAGCCACCACCAGAAATCCCCCCAGGCAACCTGGGATTCAGTGACTTTATTCATGATCCTGATGGAGTTATCCGTCGGCATCTCCTGTTCATGAGGCAGGAGGCGACATCATTTTGTCCTGCTCCTTTTGCATTTAGTTTAGAACTGGCCTTTCTCTATCTACGCCCTTCAGAAATTCAACCAAAGTTCACTCCTGATGGTAATTTGCAGCTGGGTAAAACTATTTTTCCAAATTTGAAATCTCGCACTGGCGGCTATCAAAAGATTGATGCTAATGGCGGTCAAATCTTACTTAACTACCGTTCCTCAAAACAAATAGCCGAACAGGTGAAGCTAACCGAATTTTTATCTAATCCGGTTAACCCCAATGCGATCAAAGACAGGATTGTTTTGATTGGTGTGGTGGCAAAGGGGGATTCTCCAGACACCTGGCCTACACCCTATGGCGCTCCTTTAGATGAGCAAATGCCAGGAGTATTAGTACAAGCGCATATGATCAGCCAGATCCTTAGTGCTGTCCAGGATGGGCGGCCGTTGCTGCGGGTTTGGTCATTGTGGGTTGAGGTGGTCTGGATTTGGGGCTGGTCTTTGGTCGGGGGAGTCCTGGTTTGGCGAAAGCTTTCGTTCCCCTGGTTGATATTGGCAGTCAGTATTAGCTTTAGTGTTCTGTATCTAGTTTGCTTTGGTCTGCTAATTTCGGGTGCTTGGGTGCCGTTTGTACCGTCGGCTTTGTCGTTGGTAGCTATGGTTGGCTTGATGTCAATTTATAATTCCAAAACAGAAGTTCGGGTGATGAATAGAGAAGGTTGAATAAATATACTTAACCAAATCGGATTGCAATTAGGACTTACGCAAAATATCTCTCAAACTCTGATTTCTCTGTGTCGCGCCAGTTGCTATAACTCTTGGAACCCCCGCAACGCACTGGCTTCTCTGCGCCTCTGTGGTAGCCTGCGGCAAGCTGAAGCGTCTACGTTTATTCCGTAACTTGTGCGTAAGTCCTACTTAACCAAATCGGATTGCAATAACTCTTTCACAATCTAAAATCAGATAAGGTAAAGTTTTTATGAAGTCAAATTCACCAGCGATAAAACTGTTTTTAGTAGTAGCTTTTAGCTGCACCAGTTTACTAGTTAGCCTGACTCCATTACTGGCGAAACCAAGAGTTGGTTCTTCACTTAGCGATGCCCTTCTCTACGAGAGGCTACGCCAACGACAGGCTCAGGGTAAGACCTACGGTGGGCTACGCCTACGCTCTGATCCTAAAAAGACCCTTGCTCAAGCCACAACCTTTAATCTACCTCCACTTCCACCTGGTTCCGCTCCTGGAGGTCGCGTTCGTGGTGGAGCAAAGCGCGGAGGATGTCTAGTTGCTAAACCTGATCTGACTGCTTTAGCGCCCTTCAGTCAGGAAGCTAACTCAGTAATCAATGTTTGGGGAAAGACAATGGTAGACCACCCAAGTTGGTTTTTCTATGTGCCATATACCAAAGATTTGCCCTACGAAGTTGAATTTGTGCTGCAAGATCAGGACTCTAACCAGATTTACGAAAAAGCGATCGCTCTACCAGATAAACCAGGAGTCATCCGGGTTTCTTTGCCTCCCACTGCTCCCGCTTTGGCAGTAGACAAACAATATCACTGGTTTTTCACCATTAACTGTGACAAGGAAAAGAATTCTCCCCCGACTTTCCTTGAAGGGGTAATACAACGAGTCCAACTGAATCCAACCATAGTTAAAGAGCTACAAACCACAGAACCTCTAAAGCGCTATGCTATCTATGCCCAAAACGGGATATGGTACGAGGCACTAACGATACTGGCTCAACTGCGTCAGAATAATCCTCAAGATGCAGCACTGCAAGCAGAGTGGCGGAATTTGTTAAGCAGCATCCGCTTAGATGATATTGCCGCAGAACCGATTCTCTCTGACAAACCTTAGAGGATGTTTGAAAAGTCATGATTGATGTATCAAATATTTTTTACCCCACCCTAACCCTCCCCTTTATAAGGGGAGGGAACCGAATTTTTCTTGTTTCCTTCTCAAGAAAACTCAAGAGGGACAAGGCTCTGCCTTATAAAGGGGAGGGAACTAAATTTTTCTTGTTTCCACCCTTTACAAGGGGGGATTAAGGGGGGTAACAATTCGATTAAAATCACAACATATCACTTTTCAAACAACATCTTAGAGGATGTCGCAATTACCGATTATTTTAACTAATCTTCTTTTGGCAAGATATCATCAATCGGTCGCTCCTGATTAATATCAGAACTTTCTGCTTTCCAATTATCATCTGCTTCAGGAGATTCAGAAACCATCACAAACTCAGTTTCTTGTGGATGATTATTTCCCCATTTATCTAAGACATCTTTAATTAACACTTCTTGCAACCAAATCTTAGCGACAACAGTTAGGGGTAGCGCCAGAAATAATCCTAAAAAGCCAAAGAAAGTAACGAAAAATAGCTGGGCAATTAAGGTTATAGCGGGTAGCAATGAGACTTGACGCGCCATGACAACGGGCGTGATGAAATTACTTTCAGCCTGTTGAATAAAAAAGTACAGAATCAAGACAGCCACGGCTTTCCAAGGTTGATCCAAGAAGGCGATCGCCATTGCTGGTATGACACTCATCGTTGGGCCGAGATTGGGAATCAAGTTGAAAAATCCTGCCAAAACGGCTAAAGCTAGTGCTGCCTTTACACCCAAAATTGATAAGCCAATCAGACTCATCAGCCCCACTACACAGATGGCAATGAAAGCGCCTGTAATCCATCCTTCCAAAGAGACTTCACATTTATCTAAAATCCCATCTACCCGCCGCCGATAAAATGAGGGAAAAAGCCGCACAAAGACTTTCCGGTAAGCTACGGGATCGGCTAACATCATTCCTGTTAAAACCAACACTAGCAAAATCTTGAGGACAACTTCCAAAGAGCCAGAGACAAAGGCGAAGGAGTTTCCGAGTAGCCGATTGACGAAGGGCTGTACTTGTTGGATGAGGCTATTGATATCTGGGATGTAGGGAACTAACTGGTTAGGAATACGAGTTCTCAGGGCATCAAGCCAACCATTAAAGCGCTCAAACCCTTTAGGAACCTGATTGGTTAGTTCTTGAAACTGCTGTGCAAAAGGTGGCACAATTAGCCAGAAAAAACCCGCGATACCTGCCAAAAAGATAGCCACTGACAGGATGACGGCGAATCCACGCTTCATCCCAAAGCGTTGGAAGCGTTTCGCTAGCCGATTTAAGGTAGTGGCTAACACAACTGCGGCAAACATCAGCAAAAGCACTTCCCGAATTTGCCACAGGATGTATAAAGAAAGAAGGATGGCGATTAAGCCGATCCATTGACCGAGTTTCACAGGCTGACTCCCAACGGTTGGCGAGATGCAATTTTTTGGTAATTCAGCTAGATTAGCCGATTTTAGTAGGTTGTGCGTAAATAGTTTGAGTTAATTTTGGTTCTGTGCTTGGAATCGCCACAGTAGCGCGATCGCTATAATCACAATCGGCAACAATATTATAATTAGCGCGTTGGTTGCTGTCGCTGGAATTGATAGACTTGGCCCTGCATACTTAATCAATACCGATAACAAAGCTGAGAGTAAAAGCAGTTTCAGAACCAATCCTAGTTGATTTTCCATAAAAGTACGGCAATACAAATTTTTCTGGTATACACGATTTGGGGCTGTACCGCCCAGTTTCTACAATAAACCTACAGATACAATCCTTTCCAACTTTCTCTAGGAAATGCGAACGCTTTTTTACGTCAAACTCAACCAGCCAAAAACTTGTTCCCCCGTCAGTTCCAACTCAATGCCCTCCAGAATAGGTAATTTATCAGCACCTTCGTATAATTCCACTCGCTGTCCAGGAAAAATCCCTATCACACTTTCGTCTTCTGGGTTGATTAACCAGCCGAGTTCAGTACCATTGCGTGAACAATGCAATAATTTACTCAATACTTTTGTAAACTTTTGGTCTGGGGACAGAATCTCAATTGCCCAGTCGGGATGAATTTCAAAGCGATTAACAATTCTGCCTGGAGTTTTAGGAATTCTATCCCAACGAAACACAGACACATCAGGGACGATTGCAGCGCCGCCGAAGGTGCAACGCAGTTCTGGGAAAGCTACAGCAATTTTTTGGCTTCTAGCTATACTGTTAATTGTTTCGCAAAAAGTAGCTTGGAGTAAGCTATGTTCACCTTGAGGCATTGGTTTTTGAATAATTTCCCCGTTAATAAAGTCTGATGCTGGTTCAGTTTCCGGCAATTTGAGGAACTCGTCTAAAGTTAGTTGGGGTTGAGTTGCGATCGCCATAAGTAAAGAGTATGGAGAGGATAGTTTTATTATGGGCGTGCGATCGCCCAATATAGTTCGGGTAAGGCAAGAGACGCGATAAATCGCCGTCTTTACAACAATCAGTTCTTTGTAGAGATGGCGATTTATCGCGTCTTTGTAATATATAATTTTCGTCAAAAAACCTTATCCAAAGCGTATTGAGCGATCGCCATAAGCAAATAGCATAGAGAGGATGGTCTAATTATGGGCGAATGTGCGATCGCCTTGCATCTTTCGTTTCTGACAGGCGCTAGAAATTATATTTTTGGCAAACCTACAAGGCGATTAACTTGGACAAATACATCACCAAAGGCTAGGGGGACAATAGAACCTGTGGTTAATGTCAGTTCTGTTGTGTATTGCCCATTTTTTAAGTCTCTAAATACTTGCAACTGAGAATTTTTGAGATTGACAACCCAATATTGAACAATGCCTTTAATCGCTAATCGCTACTGAGGAGATACAGTTGTAAAATTATATATCCCTCAGTCAGGAGCATTGTGATGTTTCGGCATTTAGTACGTGCATTAATTCTTACGATAGTTCTAAGTAGCTTTTTGAATCTGACAGCCTCTACTGCCTTTGCACAACAGATATATGAACCAACAAATGAGTCGCTATCAAAGCATGAAGTTCCAGAGTGGTTCAAAGATGCTAAACTCGGCATTTTCATTCACTGGGGCGTCTACTCTGTACCTGGTTGGGCACCACTGACTGGTGAACAAAACAAGGTAGTTGCAGAACGCGGTTGGGAATATTGGTTCCAGCACAACCCTTATGCTGAATGGTACTACAACTCCATGAAACTTGAAGGCAGTGATACCTATAACTATCACCGTGCGACCTACGGTAAAAATTTCACCTATGACGACTTCATCCCCACCTTCAACGCAGCCATCACAAAGTGGAATCCATCCCAATGGGCAAAACTGTTTTCTCAAGTAGGTGCGCGGTACGTTGTGCTGACGACCAAACATCATGATGGCTTCCTGTTATGGCCTAGCAAAACCACAAACCAGTCAAGAGGAGTGGCGGCGCGAGATATTGTGGGCGAACTGACACAAGCCGTTCGTAAACAAGGTATGCGTATGGGTCTGTACTACTCCGGCGGTATTGATTGGTCTAAACAAGATACAACGGTGACAGACTTTAACACCTTGGTCGCAGCCATTATCCAAGAAAAAGCTTACGCTGAATATGCTAACGCTCACTGGCGCGAACTCATAGACCGCTATCAGCCGTCTATCTTATGGAATGACCTTGGCTACCCTGTTGGTCAGGCGAACGGGATTATGGCTTACTTTTATAATCACGTAGCTAACGGTGTCGTTAATGACCGCTTTGATTTAGGTGGGCAATTCGGTTTACACTTCGACTTCTCCACACCTGAATACAGTCAACTCAAACAAATCGAACCAAAGAAATGGGAAAGCACAAGGGGTTTAGGTTACTCGTTTGGTTACAACCAGAATGATACCGACTTGAACATGATTTCAGTAGATGAACTGGTTGACTCATTCGTTGACATTGTTAGTAAAAACGGCAACTTACTGCTCAACATTGGCCCAAATGCCGATGGTTCAATCTCCAAACTGCAAACTGAACGGTTGCTCGGCTTAGGCAAGTGGCTAGATGTAAATGGTGAAGCCATCTTTGGCTCGCGCTATTGGATACGCTCAGAAGATGTATCCACTCAAGGCATCCGAGTGCGCTACACCACAAATAAAGGTAATTTGTATGCTGTCTTGCTTGATACTCCCATGAGTCAGACGCTGACAATCCCAAGACTAATTCTGCCGAAAAATACAAAGATTACAATGCTAGGGGCAAAAGGTAAACTTGGGTGGCAACAGTACGGACAGAATTTAGTTGTCACGCTACCGGATATGTGTGTGGGGAAAAAATCACCAGCCTACACATTGAAAATCAGCCAGATACCTCTTTCCTGAAGCTCGGATATTACAGCACTTCCGGCAGCTATGAGGTACATCCTCAAAGCTGAAAGCTATGCTAGGAAAGGGCAAGGAGAAAAACTGTATTGCATAATAGCGGGAAGCGCTGTAACGCTAATTCACCAGTTAGCACTCAAGAGAAAAAAGCTAATCATGCGTAAAGGCTGCGATCGCACCCATCGGGTAAGGCAATGCTCTGATGGTAGAGTCTGTATTGTATCTGCGATCGCGCTCTGATTAATTATTGGCGACGTGTCTTTTTTGCCAACAAGTGATTCTAAATACCAACTCAATCCCCCCGCATACAACAATTTACTTGGAGTAATGTAGAGTTTTGGTTCAGTAAGTTTAATTTGATTTGCAGGTAAAAAACCTGTTTTTGATTTCCGCTCATCATAACGCCAAACAGCAACTGTACCAACAGCTGCGCCACCAATAGCACCTAAAGGAAGAATAGCACCGCTTTTAGAACAACTGAAAGGGGGACGCAAACTCCGATTAAATAGCTATGCCTACGGTGGTCACTGACTTGTGCCGAGCGCAGTCGTTCGCGGAGCGTCTAGAGAGGTAGCTTTGTCAAAACGCGCCAACGCGCCAATAATAAAATTTTGTCAGCCGGAGACCGAAATATGCTGTTTGTCCAAAGAGAATTTACAGAATTTAGTTTGGAGTAATTTAAGCACGCCATCGGAGTATTTGACCCTTGACAGGGTTCACAAATTCTCGTCCTTGGGCGACAGATCGAGCATACTCCCGCTTTAACTGGTAGTACCACTGCGCTTGCATATCTGAATCCTTAATCAGTCGCAGCACAGGATCATATTTCAGACCAATCTGCTGCTTTTCCACAACCGTCCGGTCTTGACCAATGAAAGTCCGCGCCAAAATATGCAGCAGTGGCTTGAAAAATCCTACCCAAGGAAGTGTCCAGTAAAGAGCAAAAGTTACCTCAGTTTCTGTGTCTGAAATGGGTGTAACTGCCGTTAAATTAACGACTCGATGGTTGCCAATGGTGGTTTCTTCTATTCTGACTCCAGGTAAACGAAAAGAAATCTCCGTTTCCGGCACACCACCGCCAATCAGCCAGTATAATCTACCCCCATTCGCTGGTAATCGGTGTCGTCGCATCGTGAAGCCGTAGGGTGAAGGGTCGAATTGCTTCACTTCTTCATGCAGTTGCTCATTTCGCCACCACCAAGCGCGATGAACATAAGGTGAATGGGCAGGGTCCATCAAACCTACTACTGCATGATCTATAAAACAGGGGAATCTCATCACCTCTACAAACTGGGGCGATGATCGCTCATCAAATCCTGGAATTACCGCAATCTCCATCTCAGAAGCAGGTTGAGGGTTATCGGCATCAGCCATATATATCCAGATATTCCCTTGGGCTTCCCGAATTGTGTATGATTGGACATCGAAGCGACTCAAATCCATCTGCTGTTCTTCCACAAGAGAGGGGATCGCAGTACAGCGCCCAGCCGAGTTAAAGCGCCAACCGTGGTAACAGCATTCCACTTCCTGCCCATCGAATCTACCACAACTCAAGGGGACACCACGATGAGGACAAATGTCTGTCATCGCAGACACTTTGCCATCCTGGTCACGAATTAACAGCACCGGTTCTCCCAAAAAAATGCGGCTGATCATCATACCTGGCTTGATCTGATTACTAGGCAGAGCATAGTACCAAGTATTACGTAATACAAAATTATCGTTATTTTTCATCACTAATTGCGTCTGCCTTTGACACAACGAAAGTCCTGGTTTGCGAAAAGGAAAGTTGAAAACATTCTTTCAGGTTTTTAATTGCTGTAAGTAAATTCAATTGATACACTTTTTCGTCGTGTTTGTAATTATCTCAGATTTAGGTTGCTCTGGGAGGATTGCAGGTTTGAAGTTGCATTATTCGCCAGAAATTTGGACAAATACCGTTCTTTTGCGTGGGCCATCCAACTCAAAAAACAACACAGATTGCCAGGTTCCCAAAGCTAATTTACCATCCACAATGGGAATTATCTCACTAGTGGTCAGCATCATTGCCATTAAGTGAGAGTGAGCATTAATCGGCTCATTTTCCGGGACATCTCTTAAATGCAAGTCATTATGCAAGTAACAGTCTGATTCAGGTGCTAATTTTTGCAAGAACACTTTTATATCTTCTAACAATCTGACTTCATTTTCGTTAATAGCTAAAGCTGTTGTTGTGTGTCGAGAAAATATTAAAACTTGCCCATTTTTAATTGATGTTAAAGCAAGAAAATCTTTTATTTGTGGTGTGATATTATGAATATTAATTTTTGGCTCAGTTTCAATTTCAATTAACTTATTAATAATTGGCATCTGTTCAATTTTCTATTTGGGATTGCAAAGGAGGTACGCCACCACAGTCTAACGCCCTGATAAATTAAATATCAACAGACGCGATTAATCGCGTCTCTACTCCTAACTCATAACTATATTTTGTAACCCTTGCACTAATCTTTCTATACCTTCTTTTGCCGTCTCTTTTTGCAGCGCACCATAGGCAACGCGTAGGTAGCATCCGTCATCCATGCCAAAGGTTGTACCTGGAATGACTGCTACTTTATGTTCCTGGATTAGTCTTTTAACTAACTCCAAAGCATCCATCTGGGTATTAACTTTGAGAAAAAAATAGAAAGCGCCATTGGCGGGTGTAATGCTACATAAACCTTGTAGGCGGTTAAGGGAGTCGAGTACTACTTGCCGCACTTGGGACAACGCACCTATATTACTCTTCAAATACTCCTCTTTTGCCTGCAATGCCCCTAAAGCTGCATATTGAGAAATGACTGGCGGACAAATCAAAATCGTATCCTGCACTTTTTTGACGGCGACAAGTAAGTGTTGGGGAATTACCATGTAGCCAATGCGCCAACTGGCAAAGCCGTATGCTTTGGAAAGGCTAAAGAGAGAAATAGTGTACTCGCTACTATTCCCAAATGCACCAGGGGAAACGTGTTTTACCCCGTTATAGGTAAAGTATTCATAAGCTTCATCGCTAATGTGGTAAATGCCGCGCGTACCACAAATTTGATTTACTTGGCGCAATGCTGCTTCTGAATAGACAACTCCAGTCGGATTATTTGGTGAAATTGTGACTATAGCCCGTGTTTTGGGTGTAATTGCTTGAACGATCGCATCTTTTCGCAGTTGGTAATTTTCATCCGTCGCCACTAACACCGCACGACAACCAGCCATTGCGATCGCCATTTCGTGGTTGAAATAGTACGGCGTATTCAGAATAATTTCATCGCCTGGGTTAGTGATCGCAAGAATGGCATTCATAAATCCCATATTGCTCCCTGCTGTCACAACGATGCAGTTCTCCCCATTGATTTCAATGCCGTTGAAGGCTGACAGTTTTCCTGCAAGGGCTGTCAGCAACGGGGGAATTCCCTCAATTGATTTGTATAAATTATTAGCGGGTTCGGCGAAGAATTTGGCTAAAAATTCTCTGGCTGACGGTGGTGGGTTGTAAGAAACAACACCTTGTCCTAGAGAGATTGTTCCAGGAGAGTTTTTAATCAGTTCCCCAACCACAGGAATAATTGGCGACTGTACCCCCTGCATCCGAGAGGTTAAGGATTCCATATTTCCTTAAGTGACATTGTAAGCCTACACTGACCTTTCCTGCGGAAGGCTACCGCGAACGGTACAGTGTAGGTATTTTACCAAAATGATTAACCGGATTTGCGATCGCCCAAAAATTTAGTCAATCGAAATCTGTTGAGGCCCAGTGGCTTTGCCATTATGTGCGTCTGTTGTGGTGCTGGTGTAATTATTTGAGCGGATCTGTTGATCCAGCCAGCCTTTAACAGGATCGTCTGCCAGATTAAGCCGAAGCACACCAGAGAATAACCCACCCACAAATGAGACTGGATGCTGGATAAATTCTCTGAATAGAGGTGATAATTCATCAATGAACATTTAGAGACTCCTGGCGATGCCGTAAAAAATTATTAGTTCTTAATTGATCGTAACTTGTTCAGCGATATCTGGTCGATGGTAACAAAAAATACAATAGAATGGGAGAATTCTGTCTGACTACTTAGTTTTAAGATTGCAAAATGTAAAGGGAATTATCCGCCTGCCATTCTGTGTGTAAGATAGCGTAGTATACTACATCATGTCCGTAATAGCTAGCATTCTTTTGGTACTTCATCCCTACCTTTTGAATCACCCGCACTGAAGCGATGTTTTCTGGATGAGCGACCGCGACTATCCGATCTAGCTTCACTTCACCAAATCCAAACTTTAAAGTTGCAAGAGATGCTTCAGTTGCCAGTCCCGTGTTCCAATAGGACTTGTCAAACACATAGCCAAGCTCAACTTCCGGTGTATTTTCCAGAAAATCAAGTCCACAACGGCCAATCATTGTACCAGTTTCTTTGTGTATTACTGCCCACATTCCAAAGTTGTGTTGTTGCCATTGTTGGATATGTTTGCTTAAACTTGCCTGGGTTTGTTCCCTTGTTCTTGGCGACAGATACCTCATGATTTCTGCATCGCTGTAGAGGCGAAATAGATAATCAAAGTCGTTTAGAGAGAAGCGCCTTAGTTGCAACCGAGCAGTTTCTATCTCCATAATTACTTGTTTAGCACTAACCAGAATTTTTTTTAATCTTCAGTTTTTGTCCAAAGTCCAAAACTTAAGAAACAATTATTTGAAGTTTCTTCACTGCTTTTTGAATTAGTCGATTACTTTTGGTCGCAATGCTAGGCTGTTTTAGCTGTTGGGGCCTTTTCTCCGGTTCCTTAAGAAAACGATAGTATAAAAACTCATCTCTGTAACAAATGTCGACATCTTCGCCTTGACATAAACGGGCGAAATCACTAGAAGAATAGTTCATGTAGTGAATGCGATGAATTGGTTTTAATTCATCTTGGTTGTACAGGATATTATGAATATTTACAAAACGGTCTGAGTTAGCACAGTTACCTGTTTTGTCTTGACCATTAGGACTGAGGGTAAAATTAAATAAGGCAAGATTTGATTTCCATGTCAAATAATTAAATAAATGTGCATCATCCCACCATGCAGTTAGCCATTCAACTTCTCTATCTTCAATTAATAATTTTTCATATAAATCTAAATCTTTTTCTGGAAATAACCCTGATTTAGAACCAAAAAAATCAGAGCAATGAAGTCTAGGACGGATGTCTTTTTCATAACCAATCTTGGACTTTTCTAAAAGCGGAATATTTAATGGTACTTTTGTGCGTTTTTTAGTGTGTATCCAGTCATCAAACACAAAATCGTATGCGTTTAATTTTTCAAAAATATCATCAACTGGCTTCATTAGAAGGCTGTCAGCATCAGAAAATATAAACCTATCAAAATGCCCGTTAAAAACACACATTTTTCTTTGTAAGTGACCTGATGACCACCAATTACGTGAGATTTTGGAAGTGCTAGCACCTGGATGAACTGCCCAAACTTGGTGAGCAAAGTCTTCCCAGAACTGTATTGTCTCCCAATTCTCAAAAATGCTGACGTTTTTTCTAGACTTGACTTCTTTTTGAACTAAGTCTAATCTCTGATCATAGGGAATAATACAAACAGGAATATCTGGGCTAACATTAACCTCAATACTATTCAACAATGCCACTAATTGATCATAAACGACATCATTTGCAAGTGTATAAATCCCGAAAGATTCCATAAGATAATATCCTGATTTTGATATTTAGTTTATTTGTGACGCTTCTGGCGCGATCGCCCAAGGAAGTTGAGAGATCCTTCCTCACCATAACCCTTATAATTATAAATAGCGCTTTTGGGCAAGTCAATGAATTCCGTGTCTTACGAAATTTTCTTAAAAGCGCCCAATTCCACAATTAATTTCATCATTATTACTTGATGAATATTGATTAAAATTTATGTCAGGCGTTCCCCTCGAAAAAGCTTTAAAATAATTTGTAATGACGCTCTCTACGTTCGCGCAGCGTGTCGCAGACAGACGCTGCGCGTAGCTTGTCCTCCGCAGGAGTACGCAGACTCGCTCTCGGTGACGTTCGCGGGGCGTCTGGTAGAGAAGACAGTAATTCGTAATGAGGCTCTCTACGTTCGCGCAGCGTGTCGTTCGCGGTAGCGTTGCGTAGCAAAGACAGACGCTGCACTTAGTACAAGAGGCTCTGTTACCACGCGAACGCGGACTCATTAACGTAATTAAGTTTTGTAACGGTGATGATTTAGAATAGCTGATAACTCCTGAGTTGCTCAAAATGGAAGCAACTTCATCCAGGTCTTGAGAACTATAGGGTCTTAGTTGCAGTCTTGCGGTTTCTATCTCAGGCATGGTATTAGAGTTGCAGTCCAAATGCTACTTTAAACAAGCGTATTATTTTACAAACATCAATATAATGCTCTTATTATGAGCATGTACCAATTTCTCAAAAAATCTTATACGCAAGACCGTCGCCCTGAAAATGACTGGCGGTTGTTTTTGCGTTTAGTGCCTTACGCCCGCCGTAACAGACGACTGTTAACGCTCTCGTTGTGCCTACTCGTACCGATCGCGCTAGCTAATGCCGTACAACCGTTGTTGATTGGCCAAGTTATCTCCCTGATTCGCAATGAACCAAGCGCTTACGAATTTCTCAGGAATCGCCCCTTGTCGCAAGGGCTAAATATCCTAGAGGGATTATTGGTAATTGCGATCGCAATCCAATTGATGTTGACAATTTTCCAAGGTTATATAGTCCAAAAGCTAGGGCAACAAATCACCGCAGCAATTCGCCAAGACTTATTTCAACATGTGACATCTCTAGCAGTAAGCTTTTTTGACCGCACACCCATAGGTAAATTAATTACCAGAATCACCAGCGATGTGGAAGTGTTAGGCGATGTCTTTTCTACTGGGGCAATTGGCATTGTATCCGATTTTTTTTCGATGCTGGTGATTTTGAGTCTAATGCTTTCGATTCAATGGCAACTCGCTTGCTTACTGCTATTGATGTTGTTCCCAATTACCTGGGTAATTGTTTACATTCAGCAACAGTACCGCAAAGCCAATTACAAAGGGCGGGAAGAACTTTCGATCCTGAATTCACAGCTACAAGAAAATGTAGTTGGGATTAATATCGTGCAGTTGTTCCGTAGAGAAAAATTTAATGCCGAATTGTTTCGTGCCACGAACCAGCGCTACACTCAGCAAATGGATCAAACCATCTTTTATGATTCATTTGTTTCAGCAACCTTAGAATGGATTGGACTGATTGCGATCGCAGGTGTTTTGGTGGTGGGTGGTTCGTTGCTGTTGGAAAAAAACTTGACTTTCGGTAATTTATCTGCATTTATCTTGTATGCCCAGCGATTATTTGACCCTTTAAGGGCTTTTGCGGAAAAATTTACGGTAATTCAAGCTGGTTTCACTGCCATTGAACGCGTAGGCGATATATTAGATGAACCGATCGAAATCCGCGATCGCGCTAATGTCCGTTTCTCAATATTTGATGCTAAATTTGGCTACATAGACGAGATAGTTGCAAATCTAGAATCCCCACAGCTTACTTACCCGCCAGAACTGGGAGAAATTCGCTTTGATCATGTCTGGTTTGCTTACAAAAATGATGATTACGTAATTAAAGACTTAGATTTTACGATTCATCCTGGTGAAAAAGTGGCATTAGTCGGCCCCACAGGTGCGGGTAAAACCTCGATCATCCGTCTATTGTGCCGCCTCTACGAACCCACCCAAGGACGCATTCTCATAGATGGCGTTGATATTCGGGAAGTACCACAGGCAGAACTACGGCGTTACATGGCTGTAATTTTCCAAGAAGGCTTTTTGTTTGCTGGCGATGTTAAAAGCAACATTTCTTTAGGAGATGGCTATACCATTGAACAGATTCAACAAGCAGCAGAGCAAACCAACATTGCCCATTTTATCGAAGAACTACCCCAAGGCTATGATACTCAACTTCGAGAACGGGGTACAAATATTTCTAGTGGTCAAAAGCAACTTTTAGCCTTTGCGCGGGCTGCCATTCGTAATCCCCAAATTTTGGTACTAGATGAAGCTACCGCTAGTTTAGATGTTGGCACAGAAGCTTTAGTTCAAGAGGCATTAAACCAGCTTTTACTCAGACGTACCGCCATTATTATCGCTCACCGCCTGTCTACGATTCGGAATGTAGACCGGATTTTTGTTTTGAAGCGTGGCGAATTAACCGAACAGGGAAGTCATGATCAACTGCTGCGCCAAGGAGGGCTTTATGCCACTTTACATAACTTGCAGATGTTGGGAAGTTAGGATATTTTCAGAATAATCGTAAGTGGAAAATAGCGATCAAGAAAGTTGGACTCCAATTCATACTGAATTCTGACTCCTGAGTTCTGAAAAAATGCAAAACTTCATCCTGTCTCTAGCTTCCCTCTCCAATATATCGGAGAGGGATTGAGGGTGAGCTAAATCAGAGAGATAAATTATATGTTATTTAATTCTGATTCCTTAGAATCTCAAGGTGCGAGAAAAAGTCAAGGTATTATTTAGGTTGAAACGCTGTATACTTCCCTCCTAAACCTTCTACAATCGTGCGTGTATTGGCAATTAACATTCCTTGGTAAGTCTCACCCTCTGTTCCTTTTTCGCCCAAACCATCAGCAAACAATTCTCGGTCTGAAACCTTAACCTTTGCTTCTTTTGCTACAGCCTCTATGAGTTTCGGGTTAATTGTCGCCTCTGCAAAAATCGTCGGAACACCCTCTTTTTTAATATCATTTGCTAGTACGCCTATGCGTGCCGGTGTGGGCGCTTCCTCTGTGCTAATACCAAGTTGCGATAGATAGTATTATTTGCTCAAAAGTTAGTCCAGTAGCGGTCTTGATTCCAAACAAGACTAACTTTGGCAACTTGGTATAATACCCCCTAGCGACCCTTCAAATATTAAAGTAAAGCCTGTATTCATTACTGAATCAGGCAATTGATGTTTTTTACTAAATTTGCACGCAGAACTTCAGTTTAATTACTGAATAGTGAATCCTTCCGGTCTGATCGCATCTTCCAAATCAACCCCCATCAGGTTAACTCCCTGGATGTTTGCATTTGTGAGATTTGTCTTTTCCAAGTCTGCGCCCTGTAGGTTAGCCGTTTGCAGGTTTGCTCCCAGCAGGTTAGCTTTCTCTAGGTCTGCATCAAAAAGGTTTGCTCCCAAAAGGTTTGCTCCCGAAAGGTTGACCTTGCCTAAATCTGCTCCTTGAAAGTTAGCCCCTTGTAGGTTTGTTTGCTGTAAGTTAGCCCTTTCTAAGTCTGCATCTTGTAAGTTAGCACCCTCCAAGTTTGCTGCTTGCAGGTTTGCGTCCTTGAGCGTTGCTCCAGTCAGGTTACACCCGACACATTCATTGGTTTGTAATAAACGTCTAACGTTTGCTGCTACAGACACTATTGGGGATACAACCGGAGATATTACTGGGGAAGTTAAAGACTCCATTGGTGATGTAACCGGAGATATTTCTGGAGCTAGTTTAGATTTGGTAGGTATGGATGGTGTTAGTGTTAAAGCTCTAACGCTGGGCTGGTCAAGCAGAGAAAATCCTGCTATAAGTACCAGAAATACTGCTGTGACGATCCATTGAGTTAATTTTTTGGAATTTGATTGATTCATTGGTTCCTTCCTATGATGATTCCTAGTGGTGTGCTTGCTTTTATAGGAGACATCAATAATGTGCCTTATTCTCACTTTAGATAAATTGATTGATAACAGCAAATATTATATTGATTCAAATTGATAAACTCAAGTGATTAATGTTTTGGGATGGGAAATGATTAGCTGATTTTTTGGTTATATCAGGGACATAGCACCCATCAAGAACATAGTAGCTTCTCCTTAGACATCGCATCCCCAGGTAACAGGTTTTCAGAGCAGGTACCTTCGTAGACATTACCTAATTAGAAAGCATTGCCAGACTAGGTAAAAGTCGATATGTTTCACTTTTAATCAAAATAGACAGTCCCAAGTAAATTAAGACAAACGGGAAGATTTTCCGACCATAGCGAGTTAAAACGGGAGCCATCAGAGGATTACGAGTCAGGTTGTAAGAGAGTAAGCACCACACCCCAACAGTTAAATAGCAAGCACACAGAATTACACCCAAACTTGGAAGATTGCTACTGGCAAACAATGGTACATAAATTCCAATGTTGTTTCCTCCATTGGCAATGGTGACAGCAGAAACGCGGTAGGTTTGCGGATCGCGTATGGTTGCAAATAGTGATTTTTTCTGGCGTCCAGATTTGGTAGCAGAGGTTAAGTCAACTGACACAGCTTGCACTGTCTCTCCCTCTTGTTCTCGACTCATGAGATTACTGATACCAATAGCGACGGGAAGCAAACCTAGCAAACCAATCCAGGTGGTTGGAATAATTAGACCGCCGAAGAAACCAGGGAGACTAGCAAACACTAAGGCAGTGAATCCCAGAAATTCACCGATAACAATATGCTTAGGACGAAAGCTGCGATTGACTTTTCCGAAGAAAGCTGTCAAATATAAATTGTCGTCAAAGGTAGTTGCAAAAGCGACAGAGATTCCAATAATTAATGTACTAATTAGCCAACTCATAATTGTTGCTCACGATAATTCAATGCTGTTTGTCCTAAGTCCTTCTCTGCTCCTCAATGTGAGGGCATAGAAGGAGATTTTGTGACCGTTTTACCTAACGACAACCGATCGAGGTTCGCTAGTCATCAGCCATTTCCCCAGTTTTTAGAGGCATCGCCTCTAATCAAATTGGTGATTTTTATCTCAGCAAGGTACCTTGGGAGCTCATGGACTCAATAATATGGCTTTCAACGAAATAAAAGCAAATACTCTTGTTTCTTAAAAGGATAAATAAAAGTGATTGATAACTTGACTATCTGTTTTGGGTTTCTCCTTCCCATGTTCTGTATCGGAACGAGAGAATACCTAATATTGAGCTATTGTTTGAGAAGCTTTTGTGCGTAGTTTACCGCACTTCTCTTCTTAGGCTGCGCCAACGGCAGGCTACCTCTCGTAGAGACGCTCCGCGTAGCTTGTCCTCCGCCAGGAGTACGACTGCGCTCGGCACAAGTCAGTGACCACCGTAGGTCTTACCCTGAGCCTGTCGTTGGCGTAGCCTCTCGTAGAGAAGGGCATCGCTCTTATTGAATAGATGCTAAGTAGTTTTCTGTAGGTAAATTTTCAGATATTCTTGACCGCTAGCGTTCAACATCGGTTAATATGACTAATCGCGCTCTGGCTTCAGTTGGAAAATTTACAGTAATGTTTGGTATTTAACTTGTAATTATGCTAACCAGTGTTGACCGTTTATTATTTGTCCGGCGAGTCCCGATTTTTAAGGAATTGCGGGATGATTTTATTGTGCGGCTGACTTCAGTAATGAACGAATTGTCATTTCCAGCTAATTACACCATCTTTCGACAGGGAGAAGAAGGGCGATCGCTCTATATTGTGGTATCAGGTCGAGTTAAAGTTCACATTGGGAATAAACAACTTGCAGAGGTGGAACAGGGAAAATACTTCGGGGAGATGGCAGTATTTGATACTCAACCTCGTTCCGCCACCGCAACGACTTTGGAACATTGTGAATTTTTAGAACTGACGCAAGAACAACTTTATGATGCGATCGAAGAAACTCCCGAAATTGCGGTGAATATCATTCGTGAGTTATCCCGTCTGATTCGCAGGTTGAATGACGATATGAATGTAACGAATCCTCCACGAACAAATCCGGGGGTTTTTAGCAGGGAGTGAGAAATAGCGGTTTGCTTCTTGTGGAGGTAGAAAAATATTACTAAGTACAGTTTGGCGTAAGACTGTAGCGTATATAGCAAGCTTTTTGTGCTTTTCTAACTATCGAACTCACGTTAATTTATAGCAACTTATTAAGAATAATATCGACAAAATACCTTATTGGGGTAAGATTTTACAGTTATTTATCACTTTTAACAGATAGATGTGAAATCAATATGAGTATTATTCAAGAACAAGCGACAACTTCTTGTTATGAGAGGTTAGAACGTTCTAAACCTCTAGAAATTCTCGACTCATCCAGCAAAGTTAATAAATGGAATAATAAATGGATCTTAAGCAATATACTTGATAGAGGTCAAGAACATTTTGTTTTTGATGACATGAAATTGCTACTAATAAAGTTCACTGATAACGAATTTCAAGGAACTTTATCCTATTACATTACCTCCAAAGGTTGGAGAACAGGAACAACTCAAATGCCGGGAATACGGATAGTTATAAAGGACTCTAAGGGAATCGGTTTTGCTAACTGGTCTATTGATGATATTCAGGTAAGTTGTGCAGATAATCATCAGTATCGAGAACATCAGGCAAGTTTTAATCTTTATACTTTTGAAACCATTTTTAAAGGTGAAAGAGATATTAATAATGGCAGTGTTTACAAATGTTAGTAAAAGGTAGTTATTTTTTCTTAAACAAGGGTCTGAGTAATATTTTCAGACGACGCATGGCGGCAAAATTGGTGAAATGCTGTACTAAGAGAATCTCTATACGAGGTTACTTGGTGCTAGCTTAAATCGACGTTGTTGAATATGCTACTTTCAGACATTCTTTAAGAAACTGTTGGGGAATTTCTCCACTTTCTCCCCAATGCAGATGAACATAAGAAGCATGAACATTTGCAGGTAAACCCCATCCCTCGCATCCCATATTTTCCTCACAATCATAGCGAGAAGTTTCAAATAGAGGCTCAGTGGGAGTTAAAGTTAAATGGGAACGATGAAACTCATGTCCATAAACAGTTGTATTTGCCTTCACTAACAGATTATCTTGCAAAGCTACTGCACGACGATAGCCCAAAGTTAAACGCCCACCCATTACAGCAGATGTCGGTAAAACTCCCACCATCGACCAAGATTTACTCTCAAAATCGATAATTTGCTCAGACAAATACATCAATCCTCCGCATTCGGCAATTGTAGGCATTCCATTAAGAATTGCTGTTTTTACTGCATCACGAACGCTGTTATTTTCTGCTAATTGCTGGGCAAAAACTTCTGGGAAACCTCCCCCAAAATACATTCCCTGCACATCTTTTGGGATGCCAGCATCTTCTAAGGGACTCCAGAAAACCAGTTCTGCGCCAAGCTGTTGCAGCAAATCGAGATTATCTTGGTAGTAAAAATTAAAAGCGCGATCGCGGGCTACTGCAATCCTGACTGATGACGAGGGAGATGTAGCTTTAGCTTCCCGCAGGGTGGGGGATAAGGGAGAATAGGGAAGCGGTTCGGATTTTAACAAAGGTAATAAGCGTTGCCAATCGAAGCAAGTATCTCCTAAATCGGCGAGGCGATCAATTATAGCGTTGAGTTCGGGAAGTTCTGCTGTGGGTACTAAACCCAAATGGCGATCGGGAATTGTGATGTTATCTTGGCGCCGCAGTACGCCGAGAATAGGCAATTGTAAGGGTTCTAGGGAATCTTTGAGCAGAGAGAGGTGGCGATCGCTCCCGACGCGATTTAATACTACCCCAGCTATTTTAATTCGGGGATCAAAAGAGCAGTAGCCGTGAGCGATCGCAGCTACAGAACCAGATAAACGACTGCAATCAATCACCAACACCACTGGTAAAGCTAAAAGCCGCGCGATGTGTGCAGTACTGGCAAAGTCAGTTAATTTTTGCTTATCTTGCCCATGCCCCATACTTCGGCTTCGCTCAGTACAAGTGCCCCATGCCCCATGCCCAATTCCATCAAATAACCCCATTACCCCTTCTACTAGAGCATATTCACTCAGTTGGCTATGAAGGGCAAAACATTGTTGAACATAAGCTTCCGAAGTCAATACTGGGTCTAAATTGCGACAAGCACGACCAGTTACGTGTTGATGAAACATCGGATCAATGTAGTCTGGGCCTACCTTGAAAGATTGCACCAGGCGATCGCGACGGCGTAAAGATGCTAAAAGGGTGAGCGTGACTGTTGTCTTACCCACTCCACTACGTTCCCCGGCAATGACTAAAGACATAAATAACAATTCAAAATTCAAAAAAAGAATAAACCAGCCAATTAGGGGAGTTAGATTAAAAAAGTCTGTCTAATAATTATACTTAGAGATTAGCCGAGATCGGATAACAATTAGCCACCAGAAGAGGAGTCTTTTATGATAATTGTCCATCATCTTAACAACTCGCGATCGCAGCGTGTGCTGTGGTTGCTCGAAGAATTAGGTATCGAATACGAGATCAAATTCTATGAACGCGATCCAAAGACGATGCTGGCACCAGAGTCGCTGCGCCAAGTCCATCCCCTCGGCAAGTCACCAGTGATTACAGATGCAGACCTGACGATCGCTGAGTCGGGCGCAATCATCGAATACCTAGTTGATCGCTACGGCAATGGTCGGTTAGTTCCAGCATCCGGTACACCGGAGCATCTGCGCTATACATATTGGCTACATTACGCCGAAGGCTCTGCAATGCCATTGCTGGTCATGCAGGTAGTATTGAACAATTTCGGGGCAGGGGACAGCAGTGTAGTTAGCGGATTCATCGCGCCCCAGATCAAACTTCACTTTGACTATATAGAAGGTGAACTCGGTAAAAGTACGTGGTTTGCGGGCGAAGAATTTACCGCCGCCGATATTCAAATGAGTTTTCCCCTGGAACAAATCGCCATGATCCCCAAAGAGGTCGAGAGTCGGACAAAGCTCAAGGAATTTGTCGAGCGTATTCATGCGCGGCCTGCTTACAAACGTGCGCTTGAGCGTGGAGGCACATACGACTTATCCTTTCAATAATTTGGGGAAAGCAACAACAAAAGATATCGGTGAAATTAATTATGCGTTACCTGAAATCCTTGTAGAGACGCGAAATAGGACTCGGCTTCGTCGCGCTGCGCTAACGCATCTCTACATTCTTTTTCACCAAATATATAAAGTATTTGATAACCCAACGCGATGTGCAACTTATTCTTGGAACCCCACTTCCATTCCTCTCCCCCACACGGAGAGAGGCTTTGAATCTTACTCCCCAACGCTAGTAGGGAAGCGGTTGGGGGTTAAGTTTGAGAGAAAGTCGCACACGGCGTAACCCAATAGGCTTGGGTTAAGGCTAAAAACTAAAACTAGTGTAGGTTGGGTATGAGGACCGAAACCCAACATTATCAACCATTTGTTGGGTTTCACTATTGCTCTACCCAACAAAGCTATTTTTCACAAAGCCAAGCGTATTAGGCTAAAACCAAGGAAAATAGAAAAACCCTCCAGATTATTGAAATATCCAAAAATCTAAAGAGCTTGTGTTTGATTTTCCGAATTTTGGTAACTTTTATTCTTTCCAGGGGAAGCTAATTATTTGTTTCCAATTTGAAAATATTCGCTGTCACTCCCAGACTTTCTTCAAAAAGTGACTCACGCCCCCAACGTTGCACCTGCTGACTCAGCAATGCTTCCGCCTTTTGTTCCGAAAGTGAAGTCACTTGTTGAAACAGACCGGCGGATTGGGCACCACCGTGAGTTTCCATCCGCATACAGCCACCAGTTTCCGAGCAAATTACTGTACCACAGTCTGCCTGCGGATTTGTCGAACTGAGGCGCAGGGCAATCAAGTCACCCATAATCTCACCCACATCAGCAAGGGGAACACCCGCTAATTCGGCTTCCACTTGCCGTTGGTCTTTGGCAACGAAGGCAATGCGAGTGATGTCGTAATCTCCGGTTTCCTTTTGATAGGAAACTGGCTGCCATTCTAGACGACTTGCCAGCCAACCCAAAAACAGCAATGCTTGTGCGGGATTGCCTTTTTCGTAATCAATCGTTACTCGGTCAATTTCCTTCAAGGCAGCCCGACGGTGAGGAGAATCGTAGGCTTCAGCTGTTAATTCTTGCCATGCTGAAAGGCGACGCCAGTTTAGGTCAGCTAAGGGAACGCCACTTTCTACCAACTCTTGTAGGTGGAGTAAATCACTTTCTGGCTCGTTAAAGCGGCAAGAATCCACAATAACATTGTTGGATACTGCTGCTAACCGTTTGAATAGACTGTTGTTTGGGTCTGGTGTTGCTTTCCACCAGACAAACTTTGGTAAGCCACCAATTAACAATGCTGGAATCATCCCCCCGATCCGTTCCAAGGCAGCAGCAGTTCCACTGAGAGTTATATATTCGCAGCAGATTAGTGTGCTTGACGATTGCTTTTGGATGGGGCAATAGGCAGAAACTTGAGCCTTAACGCCTTCATCTTCGCCAGCAATGGGAAACAGTGCAATGATGCGGCAGGGGTTGCGGAGGGCGATTTCATCGGCAATTCTGGGGCTTGGGGCATTTAAGCTGGGAATACTAGCAGAACTATTATCCCCTGTAGCCGCGTTTCCTTGACGTTTGGCGAATTCTTCTCTCAAGATAGCCAGGGTTTCAGGTGTTGCTATTCCAGTATGTGGCAGTGCATATTTTCTCTGCACTTGCCGCAGCCCAGCTTCCATCTGAGGCCCTAAAATCCCGTCAAGTGGTCCGTTGTAAAATCCCAAAGTAGCCAAAAGATACTGGGTTTCTTCCGGTTCGTAAACCACTAAGGTAAATGTAGTCGCGCGAGTAGCAGCAGGAAGCCCACCGGTCTCGCCACTAATGCCGTAGCTTTGCCAAATTTGATTCAGTTCCGCATCTAATTCGTTAAGCGAAATATCTTTTGGTGCCTGAAGTGAAAAAATTGTAGACGCTTGGGGAGCCATAAGGAATTTTGGATTTTGGATTTTGGATTTTGGATTTTGGATTTTGGATTTGAGATTTTGGATTAAGAACTGGTAATTTGGTAATTAATAATAGGTAATAGTTTTTCATTTTCCCTATTACCTATTCCAAATTTCGCCCTCCCCAATCTAAACTCTAAAATCTAAAATCTAAAATTTTAGAGTCTGCGCCAGCGACGGCCATCTTGGTTAATTAAGAATTCTGCTTCTGCTGGTTCCCAAGTGCCGGCTTCGTACTGGGGAATAGTATTTGCGTCGGCGGGTGCATCCCAAACGGAAAGGGCTGGCGTTACTACTTGCCAAGCTGCTTCTACTTCGTCCGCACGGGTGAATAATGTTTGATCGCCCATCATACAATCAAGGAATAGGCGATCGTAGGCATCGGATGTTGCTTGGATGCCAAAGGAACCATAACTAAAGTCCATGTCAACGGAACGGGTGCGGAATTCTGCCCCCGGCATTTTCACATCAAAACGCAGGGAAATTCCTTCATTCGGCTGAATCCGCATGGTCAAAATGTTGGCGTTTGTCTGTTGGGCGGCAGATTGGAACATTCGAGACGGAACTTCGCGGAAGTGAATGGAAATCTCACTGACTTTTTTCGGCATCCGCTTTCCGGTACGTAAGTAGAAAGGAACACCTTTCCAGCGCCAGTTATCCACCAAAAACTTCATCGCTACGTAGGTGGGTGTGGTGGAGTTGGGATCAACGCCTGGTTCTGTTCGATACCCCGGCACTGCTTGACCCTTCATCCAGCCAGCACTATACTGCCCGCGTACTGCTGAACCTGAGAGATTGTGAACATCAGCTAAACGAGTAGCTTGAAGTACTTTCACTTTTTCTGTGCGGATGCTGTCGGCATCCATTGCGTTGGGTGCTTCCATCGCCGTTAAACAGTAAAGTTGCATGAGGTGATTTTGCAACATATCCCGTAGTGCGCCGGCACTTTCATAATAACCAGCCCGGTCTTCCACTCCTACGGTTTCTGCGACGGTAATTTGCACATGGTCAACAAAATGACGATTCCACAACGGCTCAAAAATCGCATTGGCAAAGCGAAACACCAGCAAATTCTGGACTGTTTCTTTACCTAAGTAGTGGTCAATGCGATATACTTGGTTTTCTTTGCAAAATTTCTGTACCACTTGGTTAAGACTCTGGGCAGATGCCAAATCCCGACCAAAGGGTTTTTCAACTACTAGACGATGTTTGTAGGGATCTTCTAGCATCCCAGCACTTCCTAGCTGCTTAATCGCTTCGGGAAAGAATGAGGGGGCAACTGAGAGGTAAAACATCCGATTCCCTCGCGTGCCCCGTTTTTCGTCTAATTCACTCAATAAGCTTTTGAGTTTCTGGTAGCCTTCGGGATTGTCTATATCCCCAGGACAGTAGAACAAACCTTGAGAGAAGTCTTTCCAAAGTTCCCCTAAATCGACATCAGGATGTGCCTCTTCCATGCCTTTTTGCATCTGTTCACGGAAGTACTCGTGGCTCCACTCTCGACGTGCCACACCGACAATGGTAGTTTCTTGTGGAATACGCCGTTCTCGCCGCAATTTGTAAAGTGCTGGTACTAGTTTGCGCCAGGTGAGATCACCAGAAGCGCCAAAAATGACTATAATCTGGGGTTCGGGCATCCTTTGTTGTTGCAGACCAACGCGCAAGGGATTTTCTAGCAGACTAACCATAACAATTTTGGATTTTGGATTTTGGATTTTGGATTTTGAGATTGGGCATGGGGCATGGGGCATTGGGCATGGGGCATTGGGCATGGGGCATTGGGCATACACTTTCTTTATTCCCTTGTTCTCCTTGTCTCCCTTGCCCCCTTGTCCCCTTTGTCTCCCTTGCCCCCAATACCCAGCCCCTACACTGGCGACAATACCTTGATCTTTTCTTCTAAAGAGTTCATCAAGGACTGGAAGGGCTGGATGAACTTGTCAATACCTTCGACTAACAGTTCATCCATTACGGCATCGAGGTCGATGTTGATGTCGGGATCTTTGAGGTTTTCGATCAGCGTGTAAGCTTTATCTACATCTGTTTCTAAGCGATCGCTTACGTTACAATGATCGGCACAAGCTTTAATCGTCGCTGGTGGTACGGTGTTAACGGTATCTCGGCCGATCAACTCTTCGATATACATCACGTCTCTGTAGTTGGGGTCTTTGGTGCTGGTGCTAGCCCAAAGTAGCCGTTGTACTGTCGCTCCTTTTGCTACCAAAGCTTGCCAACGCTCGCTTCTAATGATTTTCTTGTATTCTTGGTACGCAATCTTCGCGTTAGCGATCGCTACTTTCCCTTTAACAGCCCTGAGCCTTGCTTCCACGGCAATATCATCAACGCCTTTTTTCAACTTAGCATCAATTTTGCCGTCAATGTTGCTATCAATCCGGCTGAGGAAGAAGCTAGCGACTGAAGAAATTCTACTGATGTCCTTACCCTGGGCTACCCGTTTTTCTAAGCCCCGAATATAAGTCCAAGCTGTGTTGATGTAGCTTTCTACAGAAAACAGTAGCGTAATATTGACATTAATACCATCAACGATCGCCTGTTCCACTGCTGGTAAGCCTGCTTCTGTACCAGGAATTTTAATCATCAAATTTTCCCGACCAATTTCTTGGAAATAGCGCCGGGCTTCGGCTATGGTTGCTTCAGTATCTTCGGCGATGCTTGGTGGTACTTCCATACTCACATAACCATCTAGTCTATTCGAGGCTTCATAAACTGGGCGTAAAATATCACAGGCGTTACGGATATCTGCAAAAACTAGGGATTCGTAAATTGTCTGTATCGGTAAGCCAGCCCGAACTCCGGCTTCGATATCGGCATCATAAATGACATTACCAGCGATCGCTTTTTCAAAGATAGCGGGGTTAGAGGTAATCCCAGAGATGCCTTGATTTTCAACCAGGTCTTTGAGTTCGCCTGATTGAATAATGTCACGGGTCAAATTATCAATCCAGATACTTTGACCGTATTGGGTAATTTCTAGTAGATGATTAGTAACCATAGCTCTAATTTGTTTCACTCCTGTATAGTGATGTTTCTAAGTGAGTTGGCAAAACCCATCAAAATTTGATGGTGACTTTTGAATTGTGGCGTTGCCAATCACTTATCGCATCGGCCAGCTGAGATAATTTTTAATTGATCTTCAAAAAGTGCTATTCTCCATTCCCAATCCTAAATCACCATGATTAACTTTTAATTAATGCCAGATGCGACTACAGCACGGCATCAATAAGCTCCCCTTCTAAAACGTCTAAAACCCTTACGTAACACTAATTACGAATTACCTTCTAGTGTCCGTTTTGAATAAAAGACTCCACCTTGGCTACATCCTCTTTGCTACCAATAATTAAAGGCGTGCGCTGATGCAGTTTTTTCGGAACCACATCTAAGATATCCATCAGTCCTGTAGTAGCACGACCACCTGCTTGCTCAATCAAAAAGGCCAGAGGAGCGGTTTCATAAAGCAAGCGCAATTTACCTTCTGGGTTTTGAATTGTGCCTGGGTAGAGAAAGACGCCGCCTTGAACCAAAAGTCTATGGATGTCGCTGACCATTGCGCCGCTATAACGAGCCGTATACCCTTGTGTGCGATGAACGTAGCGGATGTATTCTCGAATCGATTCTTCCCACTGCCAAAAGTTACCTTCGTTGACGCTGTACACAGAACCGTGGGTAGGAATGCGGATATTTTCTTCTGTGAGAATAAACTCTCCTAAGCTGGGATCAAGGACAAAGGAATGAACGCCCTTACCTATAGTATAGACCAGCATTGTGCAGGGGCCATATAGGATGTATCCGGCAGCGAGTTGCTTACGTCCATTGGTGAGGAGGTCAGTTGCCTTGCGATCGCTATCAGTTCCTTCTTGTTGGCGAATGGCGAAAATGGAACCTAAGCTGAGATTAATATCAGTGTTGGATGATCCATCAATGGGATCATACAGCAGAGTATAGCGCCCAATGGGACAATTTTCCGGGATGTAATAGGGATTTTCCATTTCCTCAGAAGCGAGGCGACAGACTAAGCCGCTTTGCTTAAACACTGAGATAAACACATCATTGGCATAGATATCCATCTTTTTGACGGATTCTCCTTGCACATTAACTTCCCCAGTAAATCCGAGAACGCCTTCCATTAAACCAGCGCGACTCATCCGACGAGCGACCAGTTTGCCGGCTAGGGCGATGCGATTCATCAGCGCACTTAAATCTTGTGCATCTGGCGAAAAACTCTGAAGTTGCTGGAGGACGTGACGGGATAAGGTTGTACAATCACGATCTAGGGATTTGTCTGTTGCCTCGTAGGTAGATAAGTCTAAAGATTCTGGCGCTTGAGTCATTTTTGTGTTATCAGCAGTTACTAGCTGTTAGTTGGGTTTTAGTTGTGTATGGCAACTTATAGTAGTTGCTGCCTCTATCTTAGAAAGGTAATTTGAGAACTTAGATGCGACTTTAGATAAACTAAAGAAATGAATTTTTAGTGACCCCTGCACCCAGAGCCGAGATACGTAGTTGCTTGTCGTAGACATTGCCAGTATTGAGTCCATGATTTACCTAAATAAAGTAAGTACAAAAAGTAATAAAGGCAACCAAAAACTAAGTATTATGTGCAGCCTGAGCTACCCTGAAGTTATGGGAAAACAGATTTAAAATTATCATTTGCGATTGAGAACTGCTTATGTTCAACTACAATCCATTACAATGCCTACCTTCATCAGCAGAATTGCCAGATTCTGATGAAACTCCTGTGGATAACGAACTGCAAATATAAATTCCCAACTTATTGTTAGCGATATTAGCTGCTATTTGGCAAGCCCGTGATGATTGGTTTTTTGGGATAAACATGGGAATTTATTACACACCCAATAAACCTGCCATTGTCCCCGACGGGTTTCTCAGTTTGGGTGTAGAACGTTTTGTTGGAGAAAATGGGCGTTCTATTTATGTATTTTCGGAAGAAGATGGCATTTCTCCAATTTTATAGTTAGAAATTGTTTCCCAAACTTCCAATTTTGAATACGAACAAAAGAAAGTAGATTATGCCTAATTAGGCATTTTGTATTATGTAATTTATGCACCAACCCGCTTACGTCGTAAGCGTCAGCGTTTAGAAATTTATCGGTTAGTTAATGGTGAATATATTTTACAACCAGGCGATAAAATCTGGATGCCAGAAATTGGTTTAGGTATTGGACGTGAACGGGGAACACACCAAAGAATCACGCGAGAATGGTTGTATTGGTATGATGAAAATGGTAATAGATACTCAACACCAGAAGAAGTAACAATTGAGCAACAGCAACAACTAGAGCAAACTCAACAACAACTTCAGGAACTTTTAGCTAGATTACAACAAAAGGGAATCAACCCGAATAATCTCTAAATAATTGACGTTGGCGGAAAAGTTGATCTTTAAGTAAGATCCCCCCGCCTACGGCGACCCCCTTAAAAAGGGGGTAAAAGATAGTTATGAGCAAGCTTTTTTAAGGGGGGTTGGGGGATCTTCGAGGAATAAACACCTTAACCGAACCGTATTGCAAAAAAATCATGATTTTAAGAAAAAAATCGTGACTTTAAGAAAAAAATCATGATTTTAAGAAAAAAGTCGTGATTTTAAGGAAAAAGTCGTGATTTTAAGACGCAAAGTTTAGATATAAGACGCAATAAGTTGAAAAAGCAGCGTGAGGGTCTCTAAAATCCAAAATATTCCGATAAATCTCAATTTTTTAACTTAATTGCCATAATGCACACTAGACTACAAAACTTAAAAAGCAAGATGTCAAGCCACCTTGCGGCATTGCATCGGTGTCGTCTCAGAACAACCACAGCAACATCAGCAGACAAATCATTGAGTAGTGCATAAAAAATCCGGCATTGCTGAATCCAGGGATGATTCTTGTGGGGTGGTCATCCTGCCATTAGTGTCAACTTAAGCTAAAAGTCCTTTAAAACCTCGTTTCCAGTCTCTGGCTGGAAATGCACCTCATTGCGGCTCTGCCGCCAGCAAGGGAGGCGGAGCCTCTAGAACGGCATTTCCAGTCGGAGACTGGGAACGAGATAATCTGTAAAAGCTGCTTCTAGACTGGACAGTAATGCAAATATACAATCCTAGATTCTACTTTGGTGGAAAAAAATTACTTACTGATATTAATAAACGAGCAAAATTAAGCTATTTTACGGTTACCGTGTAAGATTTAATTTACGTAAGTTGGAATTTGAAATAAACCTAATACAAAATATATGCCAGTAGGAAATGACTTTCTAACACAGTTAAAAAAAGTAAGAGTTGTTAAAAGTACAATAACTCGTACAGTCAGGGATTTAATGGCAGACTTTCAGAATGCGAAAATTCTAATACCACGTTATCAGCGAACTTTTGTATGGGACAGCCCAAAGCAGTGCCGATTTATTGAATCTATTTTTATGGATATTCCAATTCCACCTTTATTCTTTCTAGAAAAATCCAGTAATGTGACGGGCGAAAAAATCTATGAAATAATTGACGGAGTTCAAAGAGTGACTACTCTTGGTAACTTTATAAATGGAAGTCTCAAACTCTCAGGTCTTGAAAGTTTACCAGATTTAAACCAAACCGCTTTTCCAGCACTTGAACCCAGTATAAGTAGTCTGTTTTGTGAACGCCAAATCAATATCATTATCATTGAAAGTGATACCCACCCAGAAATACAATTTGAAGTATTTGGAAGACTCAATCAAGGGTCAGTTTCTCTTAATGCTCAAGAATTAAGAAACTGTATGTTTCATGGAGAATTTAATGATTTCTTGTTCGAGTGCAGTCGTATTCCCAATTATAGAAAAATATTAGAGCCTTTCTCAAAATTCCACCAAGTAAAAGAGGGAAAAGCAGACAAAAATAGAATGCTTGATGTTGAGTTAATCTTGCGATTCTTTAGTCTATATGAATCATATAACCCAGAAACAAATCAGTACGAAGAGGCAAGAGGTGAAACACTTAATGCTTATATGAGAGAAAGGATAAAAAATAGTAGTGATGATGGCTCCGTTTCAAAATATAAAAACAAAGAAGAGCTTGAATCTTTACTTAAAAAAGTAGTTTTAATGATTCAAATGACTTTCAATGGAAACCAATTCAAAAACTTTAGTGTAAAAAAGGATAAAGCCGATTTTTCTTTATCTCTAAACCAAGCAGTTTTTGACATTCAAATGCTAGGTTTTGCTGGTTATAGCGAAGCAAAGATAGAGGGTAAAACAGAAATAATTTATAATGCTTTTCTTGATCTCTGTTCTTACGATCGCAATTTTATAGATGCTGTTTCACGCTCAACAGGGTCTAAGCTGAATGAACGTCTAACAATTTGGAAAAATAAACTTAATCTGATTATGGAGAATCCAGAGCCATACTTAAAAAAGCTAGAACAGAAGCAGCAACACTTCCATTCTGATCCATCCTGTAGTTCTTCAGGTCAAACAATTGAGACAATTGAAGAAGCTGATTTCGTGGATGGTAAGCTTTACCATCGATTTTATACTCCATCAAAACCAATATCTCCTAAAATCAGCCCTAATACAGGTGTGAAATTTTTTGTAGCTGGTGAAGAACACGACATAGGTAATGTAAATGACACAATTAAGTATGTGATTGATGCATATTTCACCACCAGAATTAAGGACGATAATGATGCAATTACCCGTCTAGCTGATTTAGAATTTATCGGAACACCTGGGCAACTGCGTTCTAGAGGAAGTATCGGAACATCTGAACAACTGAGTTCTAAAGTAAATAAAAAAACTAAAACGTTTAGATCACTGCATCTTGAGAACAGTGATTCAGAAGAATTATATATTGATATGAGTGGCTCTGATAAGGAAAATTTGGAAAATTTGAAATCTATGGCATCACTTTTTAGCTTTATGAGCGACTTTAGATTCATATAGTAAATACCTTATAGTCATTCCCAGGTGGATGAAGTACATATCAAAACCTCACGCCCAACCCCTCTCCGAACTCACGGAGAGAGGAGATAAAGCACCGCTTTATCGGGGTGAAGTTAAGCTGTACTTCACTCTTATTAGGAAACGCCAGTTCTCTTTAACTGTATCAAGCTCCACAAATTACAGAAATGTTACTGCTTTTTAAATAAATAAACATCTTCCTGTTGATAAATCAATTTAAATCCTTGGTTGTTTTTGAGTTGATTGGGTAATTCTGGATTAAATTCAAGTTTATTGCTCCGATTTTTAGTTCGGACATCAAGTAATACATATTCAATACTTTCATTACTTATATCATCAGGTTTCCTGTCTATATTAATTAGATTAATAATTTGGCGTTGGCTCAAATGAGGAGCAATTCTTGATGTCGTTAAAACGCTTCCTTTAGTTTGAACCAAACTTACTGCTGTATGGAGAGAGTTAAGATTTGACAGACTGGATAGATAACGTGTGATGAAAAATTCGTACTTAGCCAGCACCAAAAATGCAATCATAGCCCAAACTATTAAAAAACGCGGTTTTAGCCAACGTCTTTTTTTGTCTTCCTGATACTGCCATATTGAACGCAACAACCAAACAATTAAAAATGGGGAAATCGTTAAAGAATAATGGCTAATTAAGTCTCGCTGTGGGGAATAATCAGAAAGAATATTCAGCAACAACACTGGTAAAGCTGGTATTATTGTCATTATGTGTCGCCAGTGTAATCCAATAATTACTGGCAACAAAAGTAATAAATAATAAAATAGTGTTTCAGATGCAAAGAATTTTCCTAAAATCAAGCTAGGATTAGTAATAATATTCCAGATGATTTCTTTGGGAGAATCACCTAGAGAACTATAAAATATAACCCCACCGGCTTGACCACCTCGGAGCATGGGGACGAGATAACCAACAGTCATTAAGTACCAAACTACACCTGTTACGATACAAGCAATTCCATACATACGTCGATGCTGGCTAAACCACAGCCAGACTCCAAAAGCAATTACGGTTAAACTTAAAATATCTTTGCAACTTAGGACTAAAGCAATAGCTATAATTAACTGCCAAGTTCGATTGCTAATTCCTGCCCGCATAGCCCATAACAAGGCAGGGACAGCAATTGCTTCTGGACGGAAATCAGTAAAAAAGTTGATATTAAATAAAGAAGGATAGAGTAGGTAGGAAATAGAAATTGCTCGTGCATAAATTATCGATAAGCCTGCTTGCAAACTTAAGGCATATATGGGTACACATCCTATTGCTAAAGCGATCGCCTGGACTGCAAATAGCCAATGTACATCGGGATAAATTTTGTAAAGTGGCACGATTAGATATAAGATAAAAGCTGCATGATCTCCAATCATGTGAAAGCCAAAGAATGATGAAATTGGAGGTAGTCCTTGGCTTGCTAGATATATCCATTGATCGAAGGCAGCTAGATCTAAAGCAGTTGATTGAAATAACTCATGTCGTAAGCTGCTAAAGATAAATAAGATTAAGGCACTTACGGCGATCATCCAACAGATATAAATAAGCCCGCCTTTATTTTTCACACGATTTAATTTTATTGGTAGATATCATTAGGATTATTTCACAAATAAACATAGGAGTAAAAAAGAATGTAGAGACGTAGCAGTGCTACGTCTCTACAAGGGTTCTGGGTAACGCATATTTAATTTCTGGAGATGTCTAATAGGTATACGTCTAGAAATGTTGATATTTCAAATTAAATCTTGATTGAGCGCACGGGAGAGAAGCTTTGATTTTTGCTCCCCTTACTTGGTAGAACTGAGAAGAATCTTCGTTATTCTCAAAATTACAACCAATTGCCAATCAACACATAGGCAGACCAAAAACTTGGTGCTTTGTAGTTAGGATGTTTCAGCAGTTGTAGTTGGGCGCGGTGGATAGCTTCGGCTTTGGAGATTTTGCCACTCTTGAGTTCTCGATAGAAGGCACTAACAAACATTGCCGTCGATTCATCATCAATCTGCCACAGGGAAGCTACGGTACTGCGTGCGCCAGCTCGTACAGCTGCTCCTGCTAGACCGAGTGCTGCACGGCTGTCTCCTGTTGCTGTCTGGCAAGCACTCAAAACTAATAACTCTACTATGGTTTTACCCTGACTGCGAAAGAGAGTATCAAAATCTTTGACATTTATCTCACCATCAAAATCCAAAATAAAAGTGTCTTCAAGGCGGGAACTAAACTGACCGTGGGTTGCTAAATGCACTATGTTGAATGAAGCAGCACCAATTTCATTCTCTAAATTCTTTTTCTTAAAATCTTTATCTAGTAGGCTAGTTGTCGAAACTCCTGCTTTGATAATGCCGTCGAATTCAGATTTGATCGCAAGCAAGGGTGCAAACTTGGAAAACCCTGGCGGCGGCTGAGTTAATCCGGCGGTTATAGCTCTTAGCTGCTGTTGTACTAGCGGTTTAGGGTCGAGGAGTTGCAGACCGACGCTCAGTGCGATCGCATATTTCTCTACTAAATATTGCTTACCATCATAAAGAGCTGCCATTGGTAAATTGCGTAACGGTCCATCCAGAACGAACACTAGGGTATCTACCCCACTTTTTTGCAATTGTGACTCAATGGGTTTGAGCAGCCAGTTGTAAACTTCGTGCGAGTGGGTTTGGACGGCTTTGGTAGCGGTGGGATTGACAAGATTTTTTCGTAGTTCTACTAAGAGTTTCTCTACTTCTGTGTGGGAAATCGGAGTAGTGTAGCTTTGCAGAGGTTGTTTGGGAATTTTGACAATTACCTGGAGTTCTTTTTCCAGAATAATTGGATAAAAGATGGCAGCCGTAGGATTATCTTGGTCTACGACTTGATCGAGGGTTACTTTTTGACCTTGCAGGCAAGCTTCCCGGAAGAAGTCGTCCAATTCTGCTAGTTGGAGTGCTTCAATTCGCTGACGTGCTTTCTCTAATATTTTTTCATCTGGTTTCCCTTCTTGGGATTTTAGCAGTAACTCTACTGACTGTCGGTAGATGGGTTCTACGCTGTCCCGGAAGTTGAATTGCACATCCTGGTTGACTATATCTTTATTGACTACTAAATCTTTGCGGAGAGACTGGAGAGTTTCTACAGCAGCATCATACGCCGCGATCGCACTATTAATATCTTTTTCTGCCCAGAGCAATCTACCTAACTGCCACTGTAAAGTATAGGTAATTTCTGGTGCATTGCTGCTCTGTGCCAAAGCTAATCCTTGCCGGGTCAGGTCTTGCGCCTCTGACCACTGTCTAGTTTCTTCGTACAAGCCGCCCAAACTCTTCAGAGCATAAGCTTCTGCCCGCTTGTCTCCTAAATTGCGGGATTGCTGGATGGCGCTAGCGAGTAATAGTGCTGAGTCTTTTGTGCTAAATCCTGAGTAGTAATTCTGACTGGATGCTTGCAATACACCACTCTTGACTTTTGACAGATTTTGTGAAAAGTTAACTTGAGCGAAAATACTAGCACGGCTGAGGGGGAGTTTGTGGAGTTGCGACTCAATCAAGGGCAAGAGAGTTTGAACCTCTAGCCATTGTTGATCTTGAATCAGTAAGTCCAGATGATTCAGTTGCGCTTGGACTTTTGTCAGAGGTGAGGGAGATGCTTCAACTGTTTGTTGATAATAGACGATCGCTTTTACTTTATCTTGTTGTTTACGGGCATTATTCCCCAGGCTGAACAGACTAGCCCCAATATCAGCGCTTGATTGCAGGTTTCGAGCAATCCTCAGACTTTCTTCTAGCGCCTGGCGTGACTTTTCCAAATCGCCCACTACTAAAAGGGCATCACCAAGCGATCGCAAACTCACTGTTTTTTCGATAGAGTCTGGTTGAGATTTTAACGTCTGACTAACCTCTTCAAGTGTTTTGACAGATCGAGGGTAAAATCCTTGGGTTCGCCATGCCTGTGCTTGATTGATTAGCGATCGCACCACACCGCTTTTATTATCAACTTGCTTGTAAATTTTTTCCGTCTGCTGCCAAGTTGCTAAAGCCGCCTCCGACTGTCCCATTCTCAGTTGGAGACGACCTTGAATATCTAGTGATTGGGCAAATATTTGGAGATTTTGGTTTTCATCCTCTTTTTTGAGCAAATTTAAGCTCTCTGTAATTGCCTGCTGTGCCTGACTCCATGCACCGAGTTGCTGGTAAGCTAGGGAAAGATTACTCAGCGTCGCTGCTAGTCTCAGGGTCTCCCCTTGCTGTTTATATGCTTGGACAGCCTGTTGTAACACTTCTACAGCCTTAGCAAAGTTTCCGGTATTATATAAAACTTTGCCCTGTTGTAGTAGTGAGGCGGGATCAGTGGCCACAGCCAGCGATGTCAGATTGTTAATTGGTAGTTGGGATGAGGAATTAATTGAGCCAGCAACTTTTGCCAGCACGGGTGAACCAAGGATGCATAACAAAGCGATTAAGAAGTACAAAGGCAAACGTAAAAACTGATCCAGCGTCGTCTTCTGCCAACGCCAAGGAGCGTTTCGTAGAGAAGGGGAGCCACGCCCCGGCTGCTTTTGCCTTTTAACTTTTAGAGAATTCGCGCCAGAAATCTTAGTTGTTTTAGTCATAAGCATGGCAAGAGGTAATTGATAACCAGGAACGCACAGGATTAACTGTAGGGGTTTGGACTACCAGGATCATGTTACCATTCGCATTCATTACTCATGCCTGAGCTTCCACAATCTTATTTAGAGCGCTTGTGACATACTCCAGGCGCTCATCTGAGTACAGATAGAGCGCTGGCTTCTTGGTGACTCCCGGATAACTCCAGAACATTGCCCAAGCTATTAAGAACGGAATGCCCTACCGCTCTATATTTAATGTTTTTTGCCGCGTTTTGGTCGCGGTCAAGTTCACATCCACACGAGCAAGAATGCCATCGGACAGATAAATCTTTTTTGACCTTTTGACCGCAGTGAGAACACTCTTGCGAAGTACCGTTTGGATTCACACCAATTGTCAGCAATCCGGCTCTTTCAGCCTTAATTGAGAGAATTTGCAAGAATTGCCCCCATCCAGCATCGTTTACTGACTTTGCCAATCCAGATTTGGCAAGTCCTTTGATATTTAGCTTTTCATGAGCAACATTTTTTCCTTGTTGTAGAAGCAAATTTGCAGTTTTGTAGTGAAAGTCTTTACGTTGATTATTGACTTTCAGATGAGCCTTAGCGACTCGCTTGATCGCTTTCTGGCGACGGATTGATCCTTTCTTTTTACGAGATAGTGAACGCTGCAATCGCTTTAGACGCTGCTCTGATTTCCGGTAATGCTGAGGGATTGCAATCTCTCCACCAGCATCATCCACTAAAAATAACTTTAAACCGACATCAATCCCAATAGTATTTTCCATTGTTGGAGAATCAGGAGTGATCAGGGGAACCGATGAATCCTGAAGAGAAAGCGTAATGTAATAACTGTCTACCTTTTTGGTGATCGCAGTCGTTTTTATCTTGAACCCGTCGGGTAACGGACGGTGCAAAATCATCTTTAACTTGCCAATTTTGGGAAGTTGAATGAATCGTCCCATCAGGTGTTCCGGCTTAATCGGGTCAGGAAATGCAATTGAGCGAAATCGTCCAAGTCCTTTGAATCGTGGCTTACCACTTCGTTTACCGTTGCCGTCCCCCTTAATCCATCGGTCAAATGTCTTTTCTACCCGTGCAATTACATCTTGCAAGGTGTGGGAAGGGAGGTTTTTGTATTCAGGAAACAACTTTTTCGAGTTGACTAGATCCCGCTTCTGAGAATAGAAATCAGGGCGGTCTTTTAACTTCGGCAAGTGGCAGATGAGTGGACACGCATTAATGTCACAGCGATTTTCCTCATACCAGTTAAACCGCTCTGCTAGTCGATAATTGTATTGACGACGTGCAAGTTGAAGCCACTGATCAATCGTGGCTTGTTGCAATTTCGTCAATCGTAATCGGTACTGATGAGCGGTTCTCATACGAGTGTAATTCATTTAAGCTACGCTGATTATAGCAATAATCTTTGAAAGTGGCTATGAAAGACGACTTTGTTTGTAGTGGTAGGGCTGTATCTGATATGAAAGCACATCTGGTTTTAACGACCAAATATCGCCGCAAAGCGTTTACAGGTGAGATGTTGAACCGATTGTCTGAAATTCTGTCTGACCTCTGCCAGAAATGGAATTGCAAGCTAATTGAGATCAACGGGGAAGAAGACCATATTCACTTGCTATTTCAGTATTACCCACAGATGGATTTATCTAAATTTGTCAATAACATCAAATCTGTGTCTAGTCGTCGAATCAGAAGCGAGTTTGCCGAGCATATCAACAGCATTTATTGGAAAGATGTTCTTTGGAACGAATCTTATTTCATTGCGTCCTGTGGCGGCGTTACTGTCTCGGTTTTGCGTCAGTACATCGAGAATCAGAATGCACCTGTCTAACAGCATTAGAGATTTGCTCGTTTCCTCCAACTAAGCGAACCTTGCCTTCAGCATTGGTCAGGGGAGCGTCGTCAAAAAAGCACGCATTCTTCCCGGCGCTCATGCTAACGCATAGAGCGCGGGGCTGCTGCTGCAAAAGCTCAATTGCATAGAATACAGACGACTCATCGGGGCACAGGAATGCTCTTTTCAAAAATCTATGTAGTTTCTTGGGCAGATTAACTATCTTTTGATCAAATACCAAAAACCTGATCAAGGTTGACCAGGTTTTATCGAGTTTACAGGTTTCAAATTGTTAAACTAATTAAGTAATTAAAAGTTAATAGCTAGGGTGGACTAAACAACGAACAAACTCAGCATTCTTCCGTTTTTCCGCTTTGGGATTTGGCTTTGCCTTCTACATTAGGCTTTTTACCACTGCTATATTTAATCTGCTGAGATTTGCTTGGGTTGATGACGGGAGACACTAAGTCATTTACCCTTTTAGTTTGGTTTGCTTTTGTTTGGTGTCCTACTATTTAACTTATCACTTAGTTTATAAGTCGCAACTCTTAATTTACTAAAGTTGACCTTTTGTTAGATTTTGCAATCTAGAGCCAGAAGTTTGATCCCTAAGTCTCTTTTTAAGAAAGTTGAAGGGATTTTCGAGAGATTAACATGGCTAACTCAACTGCATTGTCACCAATTCCACATAATCTGACTGTTATCGAGATGGTCGGTGACACTACGTCCAATAGCGTCAATTTCTGCCAATTGGACGGCAGATAGTTCGATTTGGGCGGCTAATGCGTTGTCTAGTGCTTGTTCGGGATAACGCGCCCCAGCGATCGCATTTGTTTGAGGTTGGGCAATTAACCACGCCAAAGCTAACTGAGCAAGGGTACAATTATGCTCAAGGGCTATCGGACGCAGTTGTTGTAGGGCTTGTTGAGCGCGTTCAAAGTTTTCGCCTTGAAACAGTTTATTTTTCGCACGGTTATCTGCTGGGTCGAATTGATGACCGAGAGCAAATTTTCCGGTTAACAATCCCTGTGCTAAAGGCGAATAAGCAAGGATAGAAATATTATTTTCGATACAATAGGGCAATGCATCTTGTTCTACCTGTCTCCAGAATAAAGAATAGGGTGGTTGTAAACTATCAATACGTCCATAATTTGCTGCTTCTGCCAACTGGGTGTGGGAAAAATTGGAAACACCAATCGCTCGAATTTTACCTTGCTTTTTAAGCAGGTTAAGAGCGCTCATAGTTTCTTCGATAGCTACTATTTCACTATTAAAAGTACCGGAGGGCCAATGAATTTGGTAAAGATCGATATAATCAGTTTTCAGGTTTGCTAGGGAGCGATCGCAAGATTCAATGACTTGTTCATACTTGAGATGGCTAGCGGAAACTTTCGTGGCATACTCGACGCGATCGCGTACATCAGATAAAGCTTCAGCGATAATTCGTTCAGAGTGTCCTTCACCATAAACTTCAGCAGTATCAATTGTGGTAATCCCAGCTTCAAATCCGGCTCGGATCGTTTTAATCGAGTCAGCATCCTCAACTCCCACCCACATTTTTTTACCAGCTTGCCAAGTTCCCATCAAGATGGGTGTGATTTTGACTTCAGTTGTACCTAGCGTTCGCTTTTCCATAACTCCTTCCTAATTCATTCCCTTGGACAGTTTTATACTTTATCGGTTCTAGTTTTAAATTAAATCAGAGTTACAGTAGATGCTGATGGAATTGACTACAACTTTTCATGCTCTCAAAGAATGGGCAGTTGCCATAAATGCCTTGGAAAGTGGCAAAACAATTATGTTGCTCCGCAAAGGCGGTATCCATGAACGAAATGGACATTTCCAAGTTGCCCACAAGCAAATTTTGCTTTACCCTACTTGTGAACATCAACAAGCTTTCATGCTGAAAGCTGAGTATGCTAATGGTGTTTATCCAGTAACATCAGGTTGGCATCCTGAGACAGTTCGCATCGGCAGTTGGGCTGAAATTACCGATATTTTGCCAGTGAGTGACGAATCTATTGTCAATGCTTTGCTTCCCTTCCATATTTGGAACGAGCATTTTATTAGCGATCGCCTCAAATGGAAACCACGCCAGCCGCTTTATATCCTCCTCCTACGGACATATAAACTACCCCAAGAGCAAGAAATTCCCTATTACCCCAAATACGCTGGCTGTAAGTCATGGATTGATTTAAATCAACCAATTCAGTTGCAAGCAGCAAAACCAGTTTTATCTAATTTTGCATACACCCAACTAGTAGAGACAATTCGCGGCATTGTCGGCGATAAGTTGTATGCTCCATCCTTCTAATAACCCAAGTTGCTGCCCAGATGCCCGACTTTTTGAAGAGTCTATCATCTGTAATCTGCGCTTATGTATGTAAGCAGAAAAACAAATAGTCTGATTGCAAACTTCAGCCAAAATAGTAGTTATTGTTACACACAAACAGAAAAAGCGCGGATAACATTAGAAAAATCTCCCCTTGAAGGAAGGCGAGGGAAAGCTGTTTGTCTTTGTGTCCTACTAGCAGCTTTCTCAGGGTATGAGTTGTTAAGTAATTATCCCTTAGTGGATAGAACTTAATTACATTTTGTCTCAAGTATTAGGCAAAAAAGTACTCCCAAGGGTGAGATAGGACTTGACAAAAGTCTGCTATTATGCATTTTTAACCAAAAGCAAAGGAGTTTGCAATGCCTCGACAAATGTGTTGGTTATCTAAGTCTGGTGGCGACGGAGAGAAAATTTTGTATTTGCAGACAGAACCCAATCAACCTTGGCGTCCCTACACAGCTTTTGGACAATTTACAGTCCCAGATTATAAAATAGCAGGTGGTTCTAAAGGTTGGGCAACTTATCAAAAACTTCTCAAAGCAGGCTGGACACTAGTACCTAGCACACGCGCAAACGAGTTTGGCAGCAGCAGCTACGCAGAGTCAACAATCCAAAATCAATAGTTAGGAGTTTGGAGAGACGCGATTAATCGCGTCTGTACAGGAGTTATATATTGTCCCTCAAGTCTTCCTCACCAGCCTCTGGGGGAACCTTCACCGCGAGGATCTGCCGCCCCTTCTAGAGTTCCATCAGATGTCACAGCGATCGCATTACCATTACCCCAAGGAGGAGTTTCCTTAATTTTATGCCCCCGACGGCGTAATTCTTGCATAGTCAGAGCATCCAAACCCCAAGATTCGACGCGCAACTCATCTGGAAGCCACTGATGATGTATGCGTGGAACAGAAACAGCCGCGCCAACATCCATGTTGTATTCCAGCACATTCAGGATCACTTGCAAAACCTGGGTAATGATGGTGCTACCACCAGGCGCACCTGCTGCCATGCGGAAATGATCATTTTCTGTGACAATTGTGGGAGTCATACTGGATAGAGGAGTTTTACGGGGTGCAATGCTGTTGGCATCATTACCAACCAAACCAAAGGCATTAGGCACTCCTGGCGCAGAAGCAAAATCATCCATCTCATTGTTGAGGACAATTCCAGTTCCCGGTGTCACCACACCAGCACCAAAAATCAGATTAATCGTGAAAGTCAGACTCACGGCGTTGTGTTCTTCATCCACAACAGTAAGATGACTAGTTTCTGGAGATTCATGCCGAGTCGCTTTTGTTTGTAGAGACTGATGGGATGAGGGGATGATATTTTTTCCTAAACTCTGATTATTAGCTTGACTAAAACGTTGTAGTATCTCTTTATCTATTGGCTTTACCTCAGTCGAAGGTCTAGCCACTTGCATATTAATTTCTTGACGGCGTTTTTTGGCGTAAGCTGGACTGAGTAGTTCTTGTACAGGGACTTTGACAAAATCAGGATCGCCTAAATATTGGGAGCGATCGGCGTAAGCAATCTTCATTGCTTCTACCATTAAATGTATAGCGTCGGGATGATGCCATCCTAAAGATTTTAAATCAGTGTCACCGATAATATTTAAAATCTGCAATAGGTGAACGCCTCCCGATGATGGTGGTGGCATTGAACAAATTTTAGCTTTGCGAAAGTTTCCACAAACGGGAGTGCGCCAGATTGGTTTGTAGGCTTTGAGGTCTTCTAAAGTAATTAAACCACCATTTTTTACCATATCAGAAGCGATCGCCCGAGCAATACTTCCGGTGTAAAAACTTTGGGGATTTTCGGCAATTGCCGTTAAAGTGGCTGCCAAATCACGCTGCACTAGCTTGTCCCCTGGTTGATAAAATTCGCCGTTGCGAGTGAAAATTTCTCGCCCGGCTGGATTTTTGAGAATTGCTTGCTTGGAAGATTGGTTTGTTTGCAGAGAAAGCCAAGTTGGTGCATCGCCAATAATAAAGCCATCTTGAGCGAGTGCGATCGCAGGTTTGATCACTTCTTGCCAAGAAAGTTTACCATAGCGGCGATGCACTTCATATAGTCCCGCCACTGTTCCTGGTGTCCCTACTGCCAAATAACCATTAATACTTGCATTTGGGCGCACCTTTCCTTTTGCGTCCAAATACATATTTCTTGTGGCTTTTAAGGGTGCGCGTTCGCGGAAGTCTAGCGCTTTCATCTCGCCAGTTTTCTCAGAGTGGATCAGCAAAAATCCGCCGCCGCCGATTCCCGCCGAAAAAGGCTCAACTACAGAGATTGCAAAAGTTGTGGCTACGGCTGCATCTACTGCATTACCACCTTTGCGTAACATCGAAATTCCCGCTTCACTTGCTAGGGGATGGGCTGAAACCACCATTCCCTTTTTGCTGTGTAGGTGTAAAGTTAAAGCAGCTGAGGCAACTTGGCTGTAAAGCAAGACACTGAAAGAAAAGATTGCAATTGCAAGTCGCTTGGGTTTAGTAACAGTAAGCATTTTTATACCATTTCTCCTAAAATTTTATACTTGTTTAACATCTAGGCGTGAGATTATTGATATAATCTGATTTGAAAATTTTACAGTAGTTATAAATGCTATGTTACGAAAAATAAGTAAAACATTTTTCAACGCTTTAACTATTGGATTATGTATCTCTACCGGAAGTGTTCTCTCCCAAACATTACCGCTTACCTCTAACTTAGTAGGTTTTAATACACCTGAAGGTGAAAAATTATTAGTTCAGAGTAAGTCAAATGAGGACTTCTTTCCACTGAGTATGCAATTCACCACTCAAAACAATCAGGCATATTGTGGTGTTGCTAGTATGGTTATGGTACTGAATGGTCTCAAAATTCCAGCACCAGAAGCACCGCAGTACAAGCCATATCGAATATTTACTCAAGAAAACTTTTTTAGTAATGATAATACAAAAAAAGTGTTAAGTCCTGAAATTGTGTCTCGCCAAGGTATGACTTTAGACCAGTTAGGGCAATTACTAGCCAGCTATGGCGTTAAAGTTAATGTTTACCACGCTGCCGACACTAGTTTAGAGCAGTTCCGCAAACAAGCGGCAGAAAATTTAAAACAACCGCAAAACTTTGTTTTAGTAAACTATTTACGCAAAGAAATAGGTCAAGAGAAAGGTGGGCATATTTCTCCTTTAGCAGCATATAATGAGCAAACAGATAGGTTTTTAATTCTTGATGTTTCTCGTTACAAATATCCACCAGTTTGGGTAAAAACAGCAGATTTATGGAAAGCAATGCTCACAAATGATTCCTCAGTAAATAAGACCCGTGGCTTTGTATTTGTCAGCAAAAGTCTTTGATATAAGAATCTGTTCATTGAGTTCATGAATTCTGCGATCGCTCATCCTCCATGTAAACAATACGAGTTAATATGGATACCGTAATTACACCAGAAAGAATTGAGTTACCACCTGGCGCGGTGTTGAAGCTTTTGGGAGGGTGGAAAGACTATCAAGTATTGAGTCAGTTACTAGGCGATCGCTCCTCGCCTCGCATTAAATATCGAAGAGGGGAAATTTTACTGATGGCACCGCTAGCAGAGCATGGAAGAGATGCGAGTTTGTTGGCATTGATAGTAATAGCTCTACTTGACCACTTAAACCGCATATACGACTCATTTACGCCCATCACCATGAGCTTGCCAGAAATTAGTGGTATTGAACCAGACTATTGCTTTTACATTGAAAATTGGAGAGCAGTAGTAGGCAAAAAAAGAATTGATTGGGAGTCAGATCCACCACCAGATTTAGCAATTGAAATAGATGTGACAAGCTACACCGACATTAATGATTTCTTGCCTTATCGAGTGCCAGAGGTTTGGATATTAAAGAGTAATCGGTTATTAATTTATAGATTGCAAGAAGAAAGTTATGTGCTTACAGAAAGCAGTTACTTTCCTAACGTCAGAGAAATTGTGCAGCAATGTCTTCAAATTGCAACCGAGCAAACAACAAGTGAGGCGATTAGGTGGTTAAAGAACTTTTTGCGTGAACAACAATAGACATTTCCAGAAATTAAATATGCGTTACCCAGAACCCTTGTAGAGACATAGCACTGCTACGTCAAAACAATTCTTTTTCACTCCTATGTCTACTAGATAGGCGGTAATTGGTAAACAGGAAACTGGTTAGGCGATCGCTCCTTTGTATGCAATATACTTTGACCTCTCTCCTAAAAGGAGAGAGGCTTTGAATCTTACTCCCCAACGTTACAAGTGTTGGGGCTGTTCTTGTTAGGTCTCCGAGGCTTAGATGTTAGCAATAATACTTTTCAAACATCCTCTAAGCATCTTGCTTATCCTTGAGATTAACCTAATCCCTTCGATTTCCGAAACTCCTGGACAACATCTTTAATATCACGTAATTCTCCCTCAACTAAATAGTTTAACTGTCGCATTTCATCTGCCGAAATCTTGCCGGCAAGTTGTGCGATCGCTTTTCTTAATTCGGGATATTTTTTTAATATTTCTTGTCGGACAATTGGCACAGTTTCATAAGGAGGAAAATAGTGTTTATCATCTTTTAATACAACTAAACCTAAGCGAGAAATCTGTCCATCAGTAGAATTCCCCGCTACCATATCTACCTGTTTTTGAATCAAAGCACGATATATTAAACCCAAGTCCATGATTTGGGGTGATTTGGCAAAACGTAAACCATAAGTTTTAGCTAATCCTGGAAAACCATCTTCTCGTTCTAAAAATTCGTAGCCGAAACCACCGCGCCATTGTGGTGTATATTGAGTAGCTTCCGAGAGAGTTTGAATGTTGTAGCGTCTGGCATCTTCACCTCGGACAATCATCGCAAAAGTATTTTCAAAACCTAAGCTTGGCATGACTTCCAGATTGAATTGTTTGGAGTATGCTTGTTTTAACTTTTCATAAACTTCTTTGGGATTGTTAACTGCTTTTTGTTTTAAAATTCCAGTAAAAGCTGTGCCTGTATACTCAATATAAGCATCAATTTTACCAGCAGTAATTGCACTATGACAAACAAAAGAACCACCCAGATGGAGACGACGATCTACTTTTAAATTAGTTGTCACCTCGATTTGCTGTGCTAACAGTTCTCCTAAAATATCTTGTTCAGTAAAATCTTTGGAAGCAACGATAATATTAGCAGTGCTGCTACTATTTAAATTCGGCGTGCAGCTAGTGACTACCAATAACAAGCTAAAGGTTAAAAAGCAAAGCGTTAAAAATCTTTTCATTAATTTTGAATTTTGAATTTATTCTCCAACCAGCCAATTGCAAAGTCAGCCAGTAATGCAATTCCCGCCGCCGGAACTGCACCAGCTAAAATTAACTGATCATTCACAACTGATATCCCGCGAAAAATAAACACTCCCAAACCACCAGCACCAATTGCTGCGGCAATAGTTGCAATACCTATGGCAATTACCGTTGCTACTCGCACTCCTGCCAAAATTACTCCCATCGCCAAGGGAATCTCAACTTGTAATAACAATTGTCTATCTGTCATTCCCATACCTCTTCCAGCTTCTCGAATCGCTGGATCTACGCCAGTAATACCTGTGTAAGTGTTACGAATTATCGGCAGCAAAGAATATACAATTAGAGCAAAAATTGCTGGTACTGCGCCAATTCCGCCAATTATGGGAACAGGAATCAGTAAGCCAAACAGTGCCAAACTAGGAATAGTTTGCAGGATATTCGCTATGCCGAGAATTGGTTGGCGAAGATAAGTTTTGCGTGTAATCAAAATACCTAATGGAATGCCTATAAGTATGGCAATTCCAATTGCAATTCCTACCAAAAATAGGTGTTCTAGAGTATGCTGAAGAATTTCTGGGGCATACTTAACGAGAAAGAAATTTTTCATAAAGTGTCTTACAAGGAACGCAGACATTGGAGAAAGGCTAGACTTTCTGGGTGTTGCGATCGCATAAATTCATCTGTTGTCCCCAATACTACCAATTCTCCGTCATACATTAAACCAATTCTCGATGCCAAAATAAAAGCTTCTTGGATATCGTGGGTGACAAAAACAACTGTCTTGCCTAATTCCTGCTGCAAATGCCGAAACTCTTGTTGAAGTTCCAGCCGTGTAATCGGATCGAGTGCGCCAAAGGGTTCATCCATCAACAACACTGGCGGATCTGCCGCTAAAGCCCTGGCTACGCCGACTCTTTGCCTTTGTCCTCCCGAAAGTTCGTGCGGATAACGCTGGGCAAATTTTGCTGGTTCTAAACCCACCAATTGCAACAATTCATAAACCCGCATTTTAATTTGTTTTGGTTGCCAACCTTCCAAAGCCGGCACTAAACCCACATTGCGTTCAACTGTGAAATGGGGAAATAAACCAATTTCTTGAATTACATAACCAATCTTTCGCCGCAGTTTAATTTCATCCCACTGAGTTGTCGGAATCCCCTCAAATAAAACTTCGCCTTGTGTGGGTGTGAATAGGCGATTAATTAACTTCATTGTTGTGGTTTTGCCGCTACCACTACGTCCAAGTAATACGAGTGCTTCTCCTTGGCGGATGGTGAAATTGAGATTTGACACCAAAGGGCGGTGATTGCGGCTAAAGGTAACATCGCGGAATTCGACGGCAGTTTGGTTATTTTGCGGCATAGGTGACTTTTGATGGACGCTAGCTCGTTACTGGTTATATTTAATTATCTGCTAATTTCGCTAACGTGCTAACGTCCAATTTGCCAGACAAGGGTATTAAGACCTACTATGCAATTTTAGCATTCTCATCTAATGCTTGTTCGGCAACATTTTTCAAGCGACTAGACCTGATTTTGCGGATGCGATCGCTACTGCGAACACCACCCGCCATTTCATATTCACGGCTGTCTTTGCCGTATTTGATCGCAACCACCATCAGCATCTTCTCAGAAAGCTGACTCAAGTTTTTTTCCATCTCTTGAATTTCAGTTTTTGAAGCGTCAACCACAGACAGAGCAGTATTATAAACATCAATTTTGCTACGTAACCAATCAGTTGACTCAATCAGTTTTTCTAGATTATAATCTTTGTCAAATTTGATGTTTGGAACAATCGATTTCAGTCCGGCTGATCTTAACTGCGCTTTTTCTAAAACGCGGGATGTACGTTTTTTACGAGACATAAATTTACTCCTTTAAGATGCCTCTACAGCTAGCTTGCCTCAATTAAAGTGCATTCTGGTTCAGTATAAAGCGCAATTATTTCTAATAAAATTTTTAAGTTATAGCAGTAATTTTTCGCAATTTAATTACTAAATGTTAGTCTTTATAGAGATAATTGTCTAAGATTGATAAAAACTTTAAGTGAGACTGCTCCTGTAAGTTGTGATACTGTTCCCATAAGTTGTGATACTATTCCCATAAGTTGTGATACTGTTCCCATAAGTTGTGATACTGTTCCCGTAAGTTGTGATACTGTTCCCATAAGTTGTGATACTGTTCCCGTAAGTTGTGATACTGTTCCTGTAAGTTGTGATACTGTTCCTGTAAGTTGTGATACCGCTCCCGTTTGTTGTGATACCGTTCCCGTTTGTTGGGGAGTGCGTAGACGCAAAACGATTTCTTGGTAGATATCGCTGCGTAGGTAAAGCCCAACTTAGGTGATTTATGATTAAAAAAATACCATGTTGACGAGTTTCGACTTCTCTGCGAGACGCTACGCGAACGCTCAACTCTCGGTCACTCAGTTGGTTGAGCGAAGTCGAAACCAACGGCTATGGTAAATTTATTACTAGAATTCACCTTAGGCATCGCAGTTTATAGACGAGCGATCGCCATCACCATATAGTTTGAACAAGATACTGTGTAATTAGCTGGTCGATTGTCACAATTGGCAAATTATCTATTTGGCTTTGGGCAATCAAAATCCGATCAAATGGATCTCGGTGGATACTTGGTAAACTAGCAACTTGCAAAACATGGCTCATTTGAATAGGTAAACTTTCAAAGCGATTGATCGCCAGACGACTTGGAATATACTGTTCTACAGGTTCAGGTAAAGTCAGTTTACCTAATTTATTTTTGATGACAATCTCCCAGGCACTTACCACGCTCAAAAATAGGATGTTACCTGAATCAGCAATCACATCACGAGCGTTGGCAGATAATTTAGAGTCATTTGTAACCCACCAAATGAATGCATGGGTATCCAGTAAACCTCTCATTACTAAACGAAGTTAGAACTTTCAAAATCAATTAAGATTTCTTCTGCTAAAGGCTCGTTGAAATCTGGTGCAATAAAGACTTTACCTTTATCTAAGCCTGGAATGCGAGGAGAACTGGTATTCGTGAAGGCGACTAGACGTGCAACTGGAATCCCTTGTTCAGCAATCACGACTTCTTCACCGAGCAATACCTGATTCAAAAGTTCACTAAATTTAGCAGTTGCTTGAGCAACGTTGACAGTTATAGTCATCTGCCTTGGTAATTAATTCCTGATATTTTTTACGATAACACCGAATGCGTGGGCGATCGCAGTTTATAGAAGAGCGATCGCACTAATCGTCAGTTAGGCAAATCCAATTGCTGCGATCGCACCCCACAAAGATCAGCGCTTGACAAAAATATAACTGTTAAAATCAGCATAATGGTGTCAAAGTGCGAAAAGAACACACCCAATAGGAGAAAAATGCTAGCCATTGTTAAACTACAACTCTCCTTAGAAACTTTAGCAGAAGCAATATCTTCCCTTGATTTAACAGAAAAACGTCAACTTCAAGAGCTAATTGAGCAACAAATTTTTGAAGCCGGAGAAGCTTTGTATGAAGACGATGCAGAAACAGAGGCAGAAATTCAAGCCGTTCGCGCTGAGTATAGCGGTGGTGAGTCTGTGACTATAGATGAATATCTTGCTAACCGCTTAGAGCAGAGATAATGAGTTATGCGTTAATTTGTATGGTCATAAATTCAGTATTATTTATGGAGAGCTACTAGCGTGGGAAACCATAACAATCTCACTACAGAGTTCTGAGAGCAAATGAATCTGATTAATCTTAGTCAGTACAATCAATGAAGAAGCATTCACAACCCATTGTCTAGTCACGCGCTAACTTCTGGGCTAATTCTTCAGGAGTTACTTGAAAAGGTGAAACATTATAGCGATGAAGTGCTTCTAGGAATTGTTGACGGCTAACTCCGGCAATTTCAGCAGCCTTAGATTGGGAAAGCATACCAACTTCATACCATTTGACAGCAGCCGCTATGGATTGTAGTATGACATCCAATGGGAAGCCCTATAGTTTAACGATGAGCAACTGCAACAGAAGAAAAGTAATATCATGAACACCGCCAAACTCAGCACTGATGGTACTCACCAAGTTGTTATTTTGTCCGAAGATTTTCAACTCACTGGTACAGAAGTCTATATCAAAAAAATTGGTAACGCTATTGTTCTCATCGCCAAAGATAACCCCTGGCGATCGCTCATGGAGAGTCTAGACAATTTCTCCGATGATTTTATGACTACTAGAGATCAGCCACTCATCGACACCAGAGAGATTTTGTAAATGCGATACCTGTCAGCCATTCCTATGCAGAACATGGGAACGAGAGATTGTCCAATACAGTTCTATTAAAAATAATCGTAGAGTAGTGTATGCCATCCACACGAAAACTGCTGTATGAGTCGTCCCCGAATCATTCAACCTGGTCAAAGCTATACATTCAGCAAATATTTTGAACTTCCGTTTTTCCCAGAAGATATTCTTGCTGAACTTGGCTGTTCTTATAAACGCGAACGGTTGCAATTACCAAAAACAGAATTTCTTCCTGAGATAATTGCAGAATTACATCGAGTGCTTGAGCGAAACCTCCGACGTGTCAAGCTACTTAGTGAGGATGCACGCAAGCAAGCAATTATTGCACCGATATTACTAGAAGTTTGCGAAATTGCCCAAACCCAATTGAATATTGAATATCCCATTAATGTAAGTGACTAACTAAAAGGCAGCTTAGATTACTACATTAATAAAGGTAAGGGATTGTTAGTAATTGAAGCTAAACAAGCAGATTTAAGTAGAGGATTTACCCAATTAGCAGTTGAGTTGATTGCACTTGATCAATGGATAGATTCAGAATTGCAACTTCTTTATGGATCTGTAACTACTGGTGAAGATTGGCGATTTGCAATATACAACCGTCAGGAAAAACAGATAACAGAAGACCTCAAATTATATCGGGTTCCTGAAGAATTAACTGAATTAACTCACATTTTAGTTGGCATATTGAGCAATTAGACTTTACATTTTGCACCGATAATTAGTTATGATTCCCCTAGTCATTCCACCCCACCTCTTAATCCCCTCTCCGCAAGCGGGGCTACCGTGTACACACAAGTTATTCGATTACCCAAAACACAAGAAAAACCTCACCCTGTCCTTATCGGACATCCCTCTCCTTACTAAGGAGAGGGACAGGTTTTGCGTAGTAAAACCAGGGTGAGGTATCTTAGGGGCTGCGCGATAAATATTAAATGATCTTCTCTAAGAGTCCATCTCAGCCAATTCTAACCAGCGTTCAGTGGCCACATCGATCGCTTGCTTGAGCTTTTCTACATGATTATAGAGTTTTTGCACTTGGCTATAATTCCCCGGTGAAACATTCGCTAGTGTTTTCTCGGTTTCTGCTTTCTCAGCCTCTAACTGGGTAATTTTACCTTCCAACTGCTCAAATTCTTTTTTTTCCCAGTTGGATAACCTCCGCCGCTTTGTATTCTCTACATTTCTGGGCGAAGACGTAACATTTTGGACTTCGATATTTTTGGGCTTCTCCTTAGCATTAGCAGCTTGTTGCTGTGCTTCTTCAGCCTTCTTAAAGTCGAGATAAACTGAGTAATTACCTGGATATTGCCGGAGATTACCGCCTTCTTCAAAGGAAAATACTGTATCGATGGTGCGATCAAGAAAGTAGCGATCGTGAGAAACTACAATTACACACCCGGCAAAATCCTCTAGATAATCCTCTAATATTGCCAATGTCTGTACATCTAAATCATTTGTCGGTTCATCTAAAATCAAGACATTCGGCGCACCCATCAAAACCCGCAACAGAAATAAACGTCTTTTTTCTCCACCAGAAAGTTTATTAATTGGCGCATACTGCTGATTACCAGGAAACAGAAACCGTTCCAACATTTGAGAAGCAGTAATTTGAGTACCATCAGTAATTTTGACAAATTCGCCTTCTTCTTTGATGTAGTCAATCACGCGCTGATTTTCGTTCATTTTTGTGAGCAATTCTTCAGAATGCTGGTCAAAATAACCGATGTGAATTGTAGTACCAATTTCTGCAATACCTGAATCTGGCTTAACCCGCCCAGTAATCATATCCATTAAAGTGGATTTACCAGCACCATTAGCGCCGATGATCCCAATGCGGTCTTCTCGGCCAAATTCGTAGGTAAAATTATTAATCAGGGTACGTCCATCGTAGGCTTTAGAAATTTGATTTAATTCAATAACTTTTTTACCAATGCGACGACCAACTGTAGAAATATCAACTTTACCCTGAACTTGTTTAAATTCAGTATCCCGCAAAGCATGAGCGCGGTCAATTCTAGCTTTCTGCTTAGTACTTCTGGCTTTGGGGCCTTTTTTGAGCCATTCCAACTCGCGCCGCAACAAACCTTGATGTTTACGTTGACTACTTACGGCGGATTCTTCAGCTAAGGCTTTCTTTTCCAGGTAATATGAATAGTTGCCTGTATAAGTGTAAATGTCGCCTCGGTCAATTTCAATAATCCGATTGGTAACACGATCCAAAAAGTAGCGATCGTGGGTTATTAGAAAAAGCGCACCACGATAGCGATTTAAATAACTTTGTAACCATTCAACAGAAAGAGCATCAAGATGGTTTGTCGGCTCATCCATGAGCAAAACATCTGGTTCTGCTAGCAACGCTGATGCTAAAGCAATGCGTTTGCGATAACCTCCCGATAAAGTGCTTATTTTGGCATCAAAGTCAGAAATTCCTAATTTTGTGAGGATGATTTTGGCGTTAGTTTCTAGTTCCCAAGCACCACTCGCATCCATCCGTTGCATCACCACAGAAAGGCGAGACATCAGTTGGCTATCATTTGGATAATGAACCAACTTATCTGACAGTTCCTCATAGTCACGCACCAAAGCCATGTGTTCGCCACTGTCAGCAAAAACTTGCTCTAGAACTGTGTGATTTTCATCTAAATCTGGCTGTTGCGGTAAGTAGATAATTTTAGAACCAGAGTTGATTAAAATTTGACCACTATCTATCGATTCTAGACCAGCGATCATTTTTAATATGGTTGATTTCCCAGAACCATTAGTACCAATTAAACCAACTTTATCGCTAGCATCGACGCTAAAGTTAGCATCTTTTAAAATTTCCTTGATGCCAAAGTCTTTTTTTACTGATTGTAGCGTAATAATACTCATAAGATTTCCGTCATTAGTTATTTTTCATTAGTGAGTAGGCAAGGTACATACCCTACCTACATTTGCCGAATTCTATACAAATAAATCCAAGGGTAAATGTCCATACATCTCGTTGATTCCCCCTTCGTCATTAGACTGACAAGATACTAATACACCACGATGATGTCCAGCATAAGAATCGAGATAGCACAAGCCATTTTTACCATTTAATTTGATATAAACTGGCCCTTCAGGTGTAAGTAAATTGTTTGGTGGTTCATAACCCAAAGCCAAAGAATAGGTCTTCATAGCCAGTATTCCTTCTTCTGCTGTATCAGCACAAATTCCTAAAATTTGGTAATCAGCAAGGTTGGTGAGCAAAATTAAGGCACTACGAATTACAGATTTTTCTGATGGCTTCAGGACAGGCGCAATGTCTAGACAGTTGAATTTATTCAGTAATTTTTTCGCTTCTTCGGCGGTGAGATTCTGATGATTGGGGATTGACATGAACTTCGTTTGTTATCTTGTTAGTTTTTCTGTTGTGTTTGAGTTAGGATTAGCCTAACCTACTAAGTATTCTTGACTCGAATCAAAGCCTCGACTTCGCTCGGCTTTAGGGTTGATTTTGGACATTCTCAAGATTGAACATAAAGGGGACGCCGCTTTTGGAGTCACCACCCATAACAAGGACTTTTGGCATCTGAGCGCCGCCACTCTTCCAAGCCTCAATTGCTTCTTTTTGGAGAACCAACTGTCCTCCTTGGGCTTTGAGTGTCTCTGCTAAGAGTCTTTGAGATTCTGCCTTACCTTTGGCGCGATTTACATCTGCTTGTGCTTCTTGTTCAGCTTCCCGTGCTACATAAACGGCTCTTTGCGCCCTCTGTTCAGCAATTTGTTTTTCTTCCACTGCTTTGGCAAATTCTGGTGAGAACGCTAAGTCAACTACGCTAGTATCTAACACAATTATCCCATATTTGTCTAAGCGATCGCCTAATGCATTATCAAAGTCTTCTTTCAATTCACTTCTTTTGGTAATTGCTTCTTCTACTGTTCTTCTGGCTGCGGCAATTTTAAATGCTTCTTGTGTCTGAGGTGCAATGATTTTTGATACAATATTTTCTAAGGTTCCTTGTTTCCTTCTAACTTCAACTACCTTTATCGGGTCGAGGCGAAAGTTAATCGCAAATCTCGCAGATAAATTTTGCAGATCCTTGGTAGAACTCTCTGCTGGCACTTCAAACTTTTGCACTGTCAAATCATACACATCTATCACTGTAATAAAAGCCGGTTTGACGTGAATACCTTCTAATAAAGCGCCGTCTCTAGCTTTACCCAAGACGCTGATCACTCCTGCTTGTCCAGGATTAATAATGATAAAGGAATTTAGTCCGATAATCAGTAGTATTGCTAATACAATTCCTAAAACTGTGGTTTGCCAATTTCCCAATTGCTGATTTTTCAAATTCTTCTCTCCATGTGGGTGATCAGTGCTGAGTAACGAGTGGTGTTAGCGGTAACGGGGCGTTTTGCTTTGACTGAAGTAAACTCAGTAAGGGCACAGCAATGCTGTGCCCTTACTATAACGGTTCTCAATTGCATGGAATACAGTAAGACTTACGCACAAGTTTACGGAATAACGTAGACGCTTCGGCTTGCCGCAGGCTACCACAGAGGCGCAGAGGACACATGGCAAATAATTTTGCGATCGCTATTGACCAATTCTCAAAGCAAACAAAGCGATGTATGCCGTAGAAATGGATGATGCTATTTATTTTAGGGCTGCCCAAAATTTCAGCAGTCCCGGGCAAGGTTGTTTAGTCTGTAAAACTTTTTCGGCGGACGGGCAATTCTTCAAAGGTCTTGATTGGCTCAAATAAAGATTTTCATCTCTCTTTGTCTTTAAGCTGTATTTTTTCACTGTTCACTTGGAACATTATTTAAATTACTCTTTAAAATATCTTAATATTTCTCAACGAAGTTTAAAAAATCTTGGGATTGAGTTCAGAATTAAGAGCGATCGCTTTGTAAAGGTTAGTTGATATTTCTTGTCAAACTGCTGGTTAAGTTAGACACTAATAAATAGAACATACGTAATTATTTATATGACTGCTACTTCTAACCTGGAATTAAAACGGCCAATTTGGCAAACTGCGATCATATTGACTTTGGGCTTTTGGCTCAGTGCTAGTCTAGTTTTAGACTGGGTAATCATGCCTAGTCTTTATCTGTCTGGAATGATGAGCCAAGCTGGTTTTACGACAGCAGGCTATACGATTTTTTGGAACTTCAATCGGATGGAATTATTCTCTGCTGCTGTAGTATTGACTGGGGCACTAGCTTTGAGCAAAACCCAATATCACTGGCGGATTGGCAGTATTGTTTTATCCGTGCTGCTGCTAACTATAGCGATGCTTGACACCTATTTTTTAACTCCGCAGATGTGCGCTATAGCAGTTCAACTCAACCTATTTGAAGCTGCTGCTGCTATTCCATCGACAATGAATTTATTACACGGCGGTTATTGGCTACTGGAAGTAGTTAAACTAGTGGCTGGTGGCACACTTTTAAGCTGGTGCTGGCGGGAGCAATTTTAAATAGATGGAGAAGTATCCACTTGTGACATACTCCTACACTGATGCAAGCATATAGTGTAGGCTTCTCAGTGACTCCCGGTATCCCGTCGGACATTAACTGAGCTTTATTTTAATTCCACGAGATGCCCCTCCGCAGAATTGAACAAGTACAAATGTTCAACACCTTTGTACTGTCAGAGTTTTACCTACCCACAGGATTGACACAGAAGTGTCTATTACTGGGTAGAACCCCACACTCTGAGTTTTCAAGGTACAGTATACAACCAGCATTTTCGGCTTTGTTTGTATTTATTTATAATACCATCAATCGTAGTGTTATAAATAATAAATATAATGAATATGGGTCATAGCAGAACAATAGCAATTAACTGTTTTGGCTATGCCAAAAAACATTAATTACTATATCTCCCCACTCCCGGGCCTTTCATCCCACACCAACCGAGTACAGTATGGTGTCGGGATTCCCGTCTGTTGAGCTAAATCTCACGCCCAAGACGCAAAGAATTTCTTTGCGTCTTTTTGCTACATATATCTTATGGGTTAATTAATGCCATGTCTACGCGGACAATTTTGTATTTATATTTGTGACTTTTAAAACTTGAGATTTTTCGGGCAAATTGCTACTATAAAAGGATTCACGCATTTATAAGTGTAATTAAATAAGCATCCAAAATTATCTTTTACTGTACATTTCCAGCCTTATCCGGACATCCTAAAAAATAAATATTTATGACAATTATCTGGAAAATGCTATTAATTAGTTTTCATGTTTACTTTACTTATTTATCATGAAGTTTATATATTTCTGCTAACTTTTTTTGAAAATTATAGTAATCTGAGTTTTAGTGAGTACGTTACTTGTTATCTACCATCTAGCTGAAAATAGCTATATTGCAGGTATGTACTACCAATCAAGAATATCACTATAAGTTCTTGAATTTGTGACTCCAAAATGTACAGGGTGACTATTTAGCCCCATACAACATCAGAACCCGTTTCCTGTACTTATGAAGAGATTCCCTTCTGCTGATCTGGTCGCCTGTGCATCTCACCACATACCATGATGGCGGCAATTATCAGCTAACTCATCCTTGGTCGGAGGTTTACCATTCCTGTTTGTTGTGCAAGTGATAATTTTGCCCAATCCCAACACTAAAAGTTACTCTACAATCACAAACTTAAGTAAGACATTGAACTTTTGGAATGCTTAGTTTTTAATAATACTTTTTCTCTTGATGAAGTTCCCCTCAAGAATAAACTTCTTGGAAAAGTATCCGACAACCTGCGTCACGGCTAGAAAAACATAGTTTGTCAGCGCGGAGTTAATGGCTAAAAGCCTTGGTAGAGAGCAATTTTAATCTAAATTACAGTAGATTTTGGTCGCTCTAGACTTTAGCATTAGGGGTAAAAAAACTTTTGTAAGAGAACTAAAGTATCTGCAATTTTAGGCTGACAAATACGTATAACAATGATGCTTTTGTGACTGATGGGCGAGAGCCAATTGTCTGTGCATGACACTTGAGTTACTGTTAGATTGGCTAGATTAGCGAAAGATACAGAAAACCAATCTAATTTTTGAAATACTATATCCTGGCAACCAGTCGGGCAATTTTGCTATTGGGTAATAGGATGAATTGGTTTAGTTGTAATTCGTGCATTATAGCTTAACAGAGATTGGTGAATTAAGAGTTGGGGGGTGTGGAATCTCTGTACTAATTCAAATGTGACCGCTATATTTATCTAACAGTACTTCCAAGAAAGTCGCGGTGAATTGCGAAAAGGTAATTCATTAATTTTGCCTGCAAATATTAATTTTATTCCAGAGCCATTCCAATGAAGACACTTCCGATTAGTAGATACAGATTTTTCCAAAAGCTCCAGCCTTTATCTCTGTTGAAAAAAATCACTGGTAAGTCGGTTACTGGTTGTTTGCAAGTGTTTAGCACGTCAGGCTCTTGGTCAATATATATGGACGAGGGTAAACTAATTTATGCCTGCTACTCAGAAAAAATGTTTGAGCCGCTTTACAGGAATTTGCAACGTTTGAGCCAGCAAATTTCTACTCTCCCTGACGGAATCAAAGAACAGTTGCGGGCGATATTTGAAACTGGTATTGAAAATCAGGCAATACCAAACCCAGATTATCTAGCTATTTGCTGGTTAGTCAATCAGAAATATATCAGTCCCTCTCAAGCGGCGATATTGATAGAACAATTGGCGCTAGAAGTTCTACAGTCATTCTTGAACTTAGAAGAGGGGAGTTATGAATTTATTCCTGAAAGCTTTCTGGATGACATGCCAAAGTTTTGTCATCTAAATCTCCGCTTATTAGTTGAAGGATGTCAAACGCCCCGAAGCGTTGGCGTCTCTGAAAGAGAAGCAGTTTATCGTCAGACATCGCCAAGTTCTCAATCGCACCCCTCACAATTGTTCCAAATAAATCAGCTACAACCTAAAGTCAAAACTACACCACAGTTACCTAGAACAAATGGCTATAAACCAGCAGCCTACCCGATTAATACTAATGAACATAGGGGTCAGGGAATTATCCAACCGCCTGCTGACAAAAAAATCTACACAATCTTCTGTATTGATGACAGTCCGACGGTATTGAATGATATTAAAAGTTATTTAGATGAGCAAACCTTTTCTGTTGTCGGAGTCACCGATTCTTTAGAAGCTTTAATGCAGATTATTCGCATAAAACCAGATATAATTTTGTTGAATATTTCGATGCCTAATTTAAATGGATATGAACTCTGCTCTTTGCTGCGTAAACACTCACATTTTAAAAATACACCTGTGATTATGGTGTCAGAAAAAGTCGGTTTTATAGATAGAGCTAAAGCTAGGATGGTCAGAGCATCTGGCTATTTAACTAAGCCTTTTACACAAGGAGATTTACTAAAAGTGATCTTTCAACATATTGTTTAATTTACTAATATAAAATGGATAGTTCAGGAGCTAACACGCTCTTTAAATTAGGAATTATTAATTATCAATTATGAATTACATTGACGCCTCCCCCAGTATTTCCAAAAGCGATCGCTCCATAACTTCACTGACAAATTTATTACCTTGCAAGTTGAGGTGAATGTGATCGTGATATAAACCTTGCGGGTTGGTGGTTGAATTGAATATCGGTAAAAAGTCTATATAGTTAATTTGCTCTGCTTTGGTAAAATCGTTCAAGCGATGGCGGGCTTTAATTTCGTAATCGCGGGGGCCTGGTTCACCAATTTCTCGCAGTAAGGGAGTCATGACTAGTAGAAATTGGCTGTTGGTTTGGCGATTCAAGGCTTGAATTTTGCCGATCGCCTCCAAATTAATCCCAACGCGATCGCCTGCTTCATTATGCACTGCTTTCATTTCGGGAATTGGCTTTTGTTTGACGATATAACGTTGCCACACTTCCACTAATGCTAGGGGAGGTTTACTATCGGGATAGTTGCGATCGCGTCCTACCGGTAACGAAGTGGGAGGAGTAGCAAACAAATCATCGGTATTAATTAATAACACTACCACTTGCGCGTTGAAATTGCTAAACTTCTGTAAATAAGCTAATTCGTTCCTTGGCCCCCAAGAGTTAGCTGAAGCATTCAATACTTCTACTTCCTGATAATTACTCTTAGTGGATGATGCCAGAGAACGCATCATCAGGCTGGATATTGTATTAGTCTGATCTGTCCACCAGCCACCATTAGCAATCGAATCACCTAACAGTAAAATTCGCAGCCCAGAAGGTGCAGGTGTCTTTTTGATCGGACTACCTCGCATAGAATACTGATTAATTTCAATGGAATTACCAAAACGACGGGTATGCTGGTTAGGAGCCAATAAATAACCAATCTGCTCATCGCCAATGTAAATCAGGGGATTGCCAAAGCCAAAGAGCGATCGCAGTCCGATCTCGACTACCACAAACAATCCTACAACCACCGCCAAAATTACGATCAGCGCCACTTTCACCTACAGACACCCTCTTATACTGAGTTGCTTTTTAACGATAGTAACTGACGCATTGGGCATTGGAAAGAGGCAGAGGGGCGGAGTACACAAGGGTAAACTGTTTTAATACCCCAGTTAAGAAGTTCAAGAGCTTCTTCCCCACTCCCCAGGCATCTGACTAAGCGGATTAATATCTATTGGAATGTATTTGATAAACTTTAAAAACAGCAATTATACGGCTATTAACTGTCTATCTAAGAGCTTACCAAAGTTTTGATATATTTTGGCTAGTTTTGTGCAAGAGTATAGCAGTGTTTTCTAGTGATATAATTTTGTATTATAGGTATCAATACAGGTACGATTTTGCTCATTTTATCAATTAATTAATTTAGCAATTTTTTTTTTCGGGGATAGGTTAGGATGATCAAAATAGCCACACGTAAATATTTAGGTAAAGAAAATGTCTATGACATTGGAGTTGAGTGTTACCATAATTTTGCGCTCAAAAATGGCTTAATAGCTTCCAATTGTTTCAATAAATCCCATTCCACCGCTTATGGTTATGTAACTTATCAGACAGCATATTTAAAAGCTAATTACCCATTAGAATATATGGCGGCGCTGTTAACGGCTAACAGTGGTGATACCGATAAGGTACAGAGATATATTACTAACTGTACAAATATGGCTATTTCTATAGATCCGCCAGATATTAATCGTTCTGGTGTTGATTTTACGCCGACATTGGGAAAGATTCTGTTTGGATTTTCGGCGGTGCGTAACGTGGGACAGAATGCGATCGCCTGTATTTTGGAGGCGAGAGATCAGACAGGAGAGTTTAAATCCCTTGCTGATTTTTGCGATCGCGTGGATTTACGGGCTGTTAACCGCCGCACTCTAGAGTCACTAATTTACTGTGGAGGCTTTGACAAAATTCAACCCAACCGCCAACAGTTAATTAACGACTTAGAATTAGTGTATGATTGGGCACAATCTCGCGCTAAAGACAAAGCTAGTGGTCAAGGGAATCTCTTGGATTTATTAGGCGACGGATTTTCTTCGACTCAGAATAAAAGGGCAAATAATGTCTTTGAAACTGCTCCTAAATCTCAACCTGTAATGGATTTTACCCCACAGGAAAAGTTGCAGAAAGAGAAAGAATTATTAGGTTTTTATGTATCAGATCATCCACTGAAATCCTTACGAAAAATAGCACCACTTTTGACTCCAATTAACCTTTCGCAACTGGGTGAACAAAAGGAAGAAATAAGGCTTTGTGCAGTTGTAATGTTGAATAATGTCAAAAAAGTGGTTACTAAAAAAGGCGATCAGATGGCTATTTTGCAAATAGAAGACTTAACTACACAAACAGAAGCTGTAGTTTTTCCTAAAACCTATGAACGCATTAGTTCCCTACTCGTAGTTGATACTAGATTGATTATTTGGGGAAAAGTAGATCGACGCGACGAACAAACTCAATTTATTCTTGAAGATGTAGAACCGGTGGAAACAGTACAAATGGTGATGGTGGAGTTAAATCCGCAGCAAGCAAATAATATCGATTACCTACATCACTTGAAAACAATTTTGCAAGAACAGTCAGGAGACAAAGAAAAGGCAAAAATGCCAGTGATTGGAATTATCCAAACTGAAAATTCTCGTAAACTTGTTCGCTTGGGTTGGCAATTTTGCGTACAAGATTCTAGAATAACCGTTCAAGCTTTGCAAAACGCCAGTTTTACGGCTCATCTAAAATCGCTGACTGGTAGCTGACGCCAGGAGTAAAAAGTCTATTAATACTGAAAAACAGGTTAAAAATGAGTTTTACCCAACTGTCAACAGTAAATAGCCTTAAATATGCAAGAGCTTCATAGTTTTTTTAGTTACTTATGCGGATGATATTTTCATTGAGGGAGTGGTATCTTTTTATGCTAATACCCTCAAGGCTGCGACCGGGGGAAGGAGTTAGAACTTGATGATCGTAAACGAGCTACAGAAATTTGTTTCATACTGTAAAAAAATTCAACCGCAAACTCATGAGGACATTCAAAAATTTTTTGAAGGAGTGATTTTGTTTCCTTATGATAAGGAACTTCTATTACAAGCTTATTTATTTCTGAATATTAAAGAGTTGTTTCCCTCGTGCGCTGAATTGCTATTATTTGAAAAATCCCCAATTTCAGATTATACAGATTTAGGGAAGTGTGATTTTGTCTTCCTGACCTTTAAAGGTAGTCTGTTTTTAATTGAAACTAAGTTTATTGATACAGAAGCAACCGGAGCGACAGAAAGAAAAAGAAGAAATAAACACAGAAATAAGGTATTTGAGCAAGTTATAACTTTAAAAGGGCGATTTAGTGAATATTGGAATATGAGGCTAGATCAATTAGAGTGCGGGGTTTTCACAACAGATTCAGAACTTGCTTGGCGAGGAAATGGTGTGAACGTCATATCTAAATCAATATCTATAGATCAGCTCGAAAAATGGCGAAGAAGTTATCACAGCACTGAAAAACTTTTATCTCATCAAGATGGGTCAAAGTTTGAGGGAAGGTTAATTTGAAAGGTTGAGCTTTGACTCAAGTATACTTTTTACGGTGATTTTATCGGTTAAAGCCGCCAGATTCACTTTCGTAATTTCATCTTTGTCTAACCATAGATAACCTTGACCCGGAAAATATGTCAGATTACTTGAATAAGTACTAAAAGTTTGACAGGAAAACCATCCTAATGAGAATTTGGGCTACTACTGCTGTGCTAGCTTCTTCTTGGCTAATATCTGGGGTCATAGGTTGTGAGCCAATCAACGCTAGTTCTGTTTTACTAGAAAATCCTATATCATCTCCTGCGCCAACGCATACAAAACAGATTACTGTTAGTACCACCGAGTTCGGGCTGAAGAGAGTTGACTCCAAAGGTAACGTTACCATTTTCCAGACAACAAGAGTGCCACTTCAGGAAGGAAAAAGCTACGGCTGGCGGATTAAACTCAAAGATTACCAAGGTGAAGTGAAATGGCGTGAAGTCTTACGTTTACCAAAACCTCCAGAAAGTTGGGGTACAGATAACGGTGAAAACTTCTCAATATCAACAGACGGCACTACATCTGTGACACGGCGCACACAGTCGGCTTCAGGGGGTGTGATTGAGAATTTTTGGACGATCGCTCCTGGCGATCCGGTTGGTAAGCATAGAATAGAGGTCTATATTGATGACCGTTTGATCAGTACTTTCGAGTTTGAACTTATTCTAGTTAAGTGAAAGGGATTGAGCATTGGGCACTTGTACTGACTTGTACTGACTTGTGCCGAGCGAAGTCGTTCGCGGAGCGTCTCGTAGAGAGGTAGCGATGTCGTTGGCGCAGCCTCTCGTAGAGAAGTATTGCTTATTTCTCCCCTACTCCCCTTAACCTCAAGCTGAGGAGTATCTTAGAAATAGAAGCTTGATTATTGTTGGGTGGCGATCGTGAATACAGAGGAATTCCTGCAATTGATCGAAAAGCAGCCCCCATGTCCTCACACACTGCCAAAAGGGCTGCAAGCAATGTGGTATGACAGGAAAGGTGATTGGAGCAAAGCTCATGAAATAGTTGCAAATGCCAGCGATGCCGATAGTGCCTGGATTCATGCTTACCTGCACCGCAAAGAAGGCGATTTGAACAATGCGCGTTTTTGGTATCAACGCAGTGGTCAGCCAGAGTTTGTAGGAGAACTAAGCCAGGAATGGGAACAAATAACTTCTGTATTGCTAAGGAAGGTCAACGCGTCGCATGAATGCTGAAGAATTAAAAAGGCGTTTTGCCGCAGGGGAAAGATATTTTCCAGCGATCAACTTAAGTCGGGACAAGCTGATTGGAGCCTATTTGCCTGGAATCAATTTATGGGGTTCTGACTTGAGTGGAGCTAACCTAGCTAAAGCTAAACTCTGGGGAGCAGATTTGAGTAGAGCTAACTTAGCCCAAGCGAACTTGACCAGAGCTAATTTGAGCGGTGTCAACCTAAATGAAGCAAATCTCCGGGGAGCCAAACTCAACTATGCCAAGTTGTATGGAGCGAATTTGACTGGCGCTTATTACGATGAAAGCACGCGGTTTTCTAGAGGTTTTGACCCCATCAGTAGAAATATGCAGAAGGTCTGAAGGGGATTTTGGACTCGCCTGCAAGCGGATTTGAGATTACAGGGTTTTTCAATTCATCCGCTAGTCGTACAGAATTCAGCATGAATACTGTATGACTAGCGCCTCGATTTTTTCTGATTAAATTGGCGATCGCGTAGCGTCTCCTAAAGAACAAGGTATTGCTTTAAATAACTTATTTTGATATATGTTCATGTGAGCCATCTAACATAGAAGATATCAACATCTGTTCAAAGACTTTGGAAAGAGCAGTTTGAAAACGCTGACGATGTTTAAGTTTGAAAAAAGGTCGAACAATTTCTGCGTAGGCGTAGCCCGGCGTAGGCATCGCACCGTTGCCCTCTCTGTTATCAATAACTCGAATAGCCCGCAGAGTTCCTAACTGGATTTCTTTTTTTACCATCAGCTCAGAAATTCCAATTGCACCGACACCATCTTCGATCGCTGCTTTTGTCATCTCTCCACTATTGAATACTAAAATTACATTCAGTTCACTGAGATTGATTCCCCAATTTTGTAAGGCTTCCTCAAACCTTTGCTGGGTTCCAGAACCTGGTTCTCGCATCACCCAAAGGGTTTTAGTCAATTGGCTTAAATCAATTTCTCCCCACTCAAACCAAGGGTGTTTTTTACCTACCACAATTTGTAAGCGATCGCTGCCCACTATTTCGTACTCTAGAGTATTCTGAAGCGCTGGCTTCACATCTCCTTCTACTAAACCCAAATCAAACTGTCCTGTCGCTGTTCCTACACAAATCTCGTCTGTATTGGCAAGGCTACAGTCAATCTGGATACCCGGATATCGGCTCTTAAACTCACTAATCTTACTTGGTAGCCAGTAGTTACCAATTGTCAGACTCGACCCTAATTTCAATTCACCCCGTTGCAAATTGTTCAATTCTCGCAATCCCCTTTCAGTCAAGGAAACTTGATCGAGAATTTTCTGCGCTTCCACTTGCAATAATTTACCAGCTTCAGCAATCTCGATATGGCGACCAATCCGATGGAATAGTTTCACACCGTATTCTTGCTCTAAGTTGTGGATTGCGGCGCTGACGGCAGGTTGTGTAATATAAAGCACCTCTGCGGCGCGAGTAAAGTGTAAGTGGTGCGCCACAGCCTGAAAGATTTTTAGCTGCTCAAGCGTCATTCCTGCCATTTATGGTATCCCTATAACTTGGTGTCAAAATTTTAATCACTTTCATTTATCATTCTGACAAATAAAAGCATTTGATTCTATCGGTTAATTTGACTAAAGTATAAATCAAGGCTTTCTACGTAGTCATTAGTCATTTGTAAATGACCAATGCTTCATGCCCCATGCCCAATGCCCAAGTATATAAATAAGGACATCCACAAATGAGCGGTTTAGTAACTGCAATTACCACAGGGATTACCGCATTCACTGTTACCAACATTGATGATATTGTGATTCTGACGCTGCTTTTTTCACAAATAAATAAAACGTTCCGTAGTCGTCACATCCTTGCTGGTCAGTATCTCGGTTTTGCTGCATTGATCATTGCTAGCCTTCCCGGTTTCTTCGGTGGACTAATTATACCGCAGGACTGGATTAGACTACTTGGTTTAATGCCTATAATCATTGGTATGAGTAGTTTACTAAAACGCGAAGAGGATTCAGCAGAGGAAGCCAAGGAAGAAGCCGAGCCGTCTTGTCCCTCTATAATTAGCAGTTTTATCTCTCCGCAAACCTGCAATGTAGCTGCGATCGCCTTTGCAAATGGTAGTGATAATATCAGCATCTACGTACCCCTGTTTGCCAATTCGGAATTAGATAGTCTGCTGGTAATACTAAGTGTATTCTTTTCGCTAGTGGGTGTGTGGTGTTATGCTGCTTATAAGTTAACCTACTTGCCTGCGATCGCAGACTTTTTAACGGAAAATGGCAACACTTTTGTGCCTTGTATCTTGATTGGATTAGGTGTATTTATTGTTACCGAAAATGTTACTTGGACTCTTTTATCTGTAGTTTCCAGTTATATATTTTCATTAATTTTAGGTTTCAATACTCAGCCGTCGAGTGAAGAACAATAAAAATTAAGTATCTAAAAACAGGTGCATGATGAATTTTCTGGTCAAAATAAATTCCAAACTGCAAAATATATTACCCCTTAACAGGAATCAAAACATGAAAATCTGGAAATCTCTACTAATTGTCTTGATGATTTTCGCTAATCTAGCCTTTGCTCAACCTTCTTTTGCTGATCGACCAAAATTTAGCAAAAACCCTGACTATATCGAAGTCACTAAAGCTCTTAACGAACTCTCTCAGACAAAAGATAGCCAAACTCAAGTTGAAGGTCTCACACCAGAAGAAATTCAAAACAGAATCCAGGAATTAACACTGCAAAAATATGCTTTAGAGACGGGAATCAACTGGGGTCAATGCGACAACCAAACAGGTAATAGTATAGCAGTATATGGCAAAAGACCAAATGATGAAGACAATGAAGATGCCGTATACGAGAATGGTCTGTATTTTCTAGCTAATGGTCAGTCCACTAAAAATAATTGGGATTGTGATGGCATCTATCTAGCAAATGATATCAAGGTAGCAAATTTCACTTCTAGTCCGAATGGGCAAGGTCAAGAATTGGCTGGGCCGGTTGCTCTCAAGATACTTGATGGAACTCAGTTAGTGATTAAGACGAATCCAGCTACTGCTGCAATTGAATTAAGTGTTCCTACTGTGAAAGTTATTAACAGCAAAGAGGCTAACTGGTTTATCCCAGATATATCGCAGGCTCTAATAGATACACGAGTTCCCAATGCGCCTACCAAAAAATCTTGAAATATAAGCGCATAGTCTATATTTTGAATGATTGTTCTCAATTTAAATACTGTGACAGCCAAAATCAGAGGAAAAACAGGACAAGCACTGATGAAAAACCTCTCTGATCTTGGCTGTTTTCTTTATAACCCCTTATTACTTACAGTTGCTCTGTACCATCAATTACGAATTACAAATTACTCGGTCAAGCTTGTTTTATTTCGATATCTGCATTAAAATAAATTTTGAAAAAAATGTACAATCACAAGAGGTATATTTCATTAGCGCAACTATTGCGCTTGGTGCAAGTCATCTGGAAGGAGATTTCCTACTACCTTCGCATTTTTGTAAGAAGAGCCGCTTTGGGGATAAGGGTGTTATTAATGCAGTTAAAATTGAAACCTACAGAAGAAGATAAAGATCAAAAAAAGCCAGGACGGCTTAATCCGTCCAGAGTCCGAGATCACTTGGCAAATGAGCGTACTTACCTCGCTTGGATGCGGACAGGGATCGCTCTTTTAGGTTTTGGTGTCGTCATCGTGCGTTTACGTGCTTTCCAAGTACCTTTGATACCCCGTCCTGGCAACGGCTGGAAGTTAGGTTTAGTCTTCTCGCTGGTGGGTTTAATCACAGTATGGCTCTCAACGTCACACTATTTCGCTGTCCGTCGTCATATCGAAGAAGATACTTATGAACCAACAGACCGTTGGGTGTTGCTGTTCAGTCTCGCTGTAATGATTCTCGGAACTGGGGTAGTCTATTTTGTTTTTACAACTTCTTTAGATCCAATGAGTCCACTTATCCCTGAGTAATAGTATTTTCAAAACCGCACCTTATACAACTCGAATAATTCCCCTGATTTCTGCGCTATTACTTTAGCACCAGCCGCCTTAATCATTTTTTCCCACTTAGCCAAAGGCTCTAAAAACACCTCAGCCCCCAAATAGGTTTCCAGAACTGCCCAATCTTCCGCTAAAGGCTGTTCTGGGTTGAGGATGTCAAACACGAAATGTCCACCTGGTTTTAACACCCGCTTGACTTCTGCCATTACAGCATCCCAGTATTCGAGTGGAAAATAGCAGCTGAATCCGGTGGCGATCGCAAGATCAAATTGCTCTGATAAGTAGTTTAACTGATCAGCTGCTCCCAACTCAACACCTTTGAACAGCTTGGAATTCAACTGCGGTCCACGAGAATTCAGGGTATCGCGTGCCACATTACTGATTTCTTGCCCATGAAAAAATGCTTGCCAATCCCGCCAAGGATAAATTAAAAAGCTGATACCACAGCCGATATCTATACAGTGTTGGTTTTTTTGAGGTTGAGCAATTTCCCAGAAAGGGGAAGCAATTCTTCCTGAGAAACTCCCTCCAATCCACTCGCGGAATATTGGCATCGCTTGTACTTCTGTTGGGAGTTCAAAGGTTTCACCTTGATATTCTCGGTTAAAGCGATAGGCTACTTGGCCTAATCTTTCGTCCCAGTTGCTTGATTTGTGTGAAGTAAACAGATTTTGTAACTGCGAATCAGACTTTTTAGACATTAGATTTTTACTGCTCTTTCTAAGGATTGTATTCAAATTCGCCTTGCGATGGCGTAACCGCCCGCCGTTCGCATAGCGTCTCGTAGAGAAGGCATCGCACCCCTAGCCAATCTCCTGCTGGGGTTTGTCCGACTTCGTAGGTGTAGTCAAGATCCCAAAAGCTGATATTGTAGTAAGTACGATTAGCTAAACACTGGTTCATAAACTGGCTGAGTTTGCGGCTATTATAGCGACCATCAGCATACTCAATTGTTCGTTTCTCCAAAAAAACCATAGTTGCTGCTTCCAGTGCAAGTTCAATGGCAGTCGTTTTGGTTTTGGCTAGTTAAGTAAGGCTCAACAATAACTTGTAGAGTTCCAAAAATACGTTCTGTTTCAGTGTGCATAGTATATTAGGTGCAATTTAATTACAGTTATGTGATTGATAAACTTGCGATTATTATCATACCGATGCTTGTAGCAAAGCAGATTGAAATGGTTGCAACAGAATACCAAGAATCTTATCAACATCATTGATGTAGTATTCAACTATATCAATGTATGCTGTTACTCCTTCCAAAATTAAAAACCGCCAGTTGGTTCCACTAGTGACAACTCCATAGATTGTCTTGACTTCTTGTTGAATATTTTGATTGAATAATTGGGCAGCTATCATAGTGGCAATATATTGTCCTAAACCACCTTTGATATTTTCATTTTTCGCCTCAATAATTGTAAGCACAGGCGCTTTAATGTAAAACTGTTCTTCAGAACCACAGAGAATAAAATCACAAAATCCATTCAATCCTTTATTACTATCTACATCAAAATCTGTTCCAGAAAACAGTGATATTTGATAATTTAACTGTCGTCTAACTTCGGTAAGAACTGGCATAATTAGTAATTCTGAACGGGCTTTTTCCGTGTTGATTGCAGTTGCTAGTTGAGTATATTCTTCTAAGAGCGTTGTTAAGGTAGCGGAAGGTTTAATCGGCGATACATCTTTGAATAGATTGCGCTTTTCATCAATTACAAGTTGAAACGTTTCTCGAACTTTGGCAAGTGTGAAATCACTGTATGCCATCTGCAACATCCTCAATTATTCACAACTAAACTCTAGCGGCTGCGCGGACAATCTGGTTGCTATCTTCAGCAAGTTGCTGGCGTAATTCGCTAGGAGTCCCAGAATTATCAGCAACGGCGTAGCGTTCCAGCCAGGATGCAGACTTGCAAATCTGATCCGCTAACTGGCTGAAGAGGTTGCATGGCTGTATAACTAAATATCACAGTACATTTATACTATAAAATAGAATTGGTATAAGAAAATTAGACAGTGATTAACAATCTTTGGCGTATCAAGCGACGTACTAGGGTTGGCTTGCTATTTTCGGTAAGACTCGGTAAAAGTACGATCGCAAATTCTTCAGAATCAGCCACTTTCTACTACATCCTTTCCAGAGTGTATTGGAATCTCAATCACAAACTTTGTTCCACCATCTGATGTCGAATTATACCAAAGATTGCCACCGTGTTTTTCTACAACAATTTGATAACTAACAAATAATCCCAATCCCGTGCCTTTGCCTATAGGCTTGGTGGTAAAAAATGCGTCAAACAACTTCAAACGAATTTCTTCGGGAATACCCCCGCCATTATCGGCAATTGAGATAGATATTAGATTGTCTGACGTTAGCTGAGTTTGAATCCAAATGCTGGGTGTTTTGTGTTGTCCGTTAGTTGTTTCCACTGACTCTTCTAAAATATCTATAGCATTCGTGAGGATATTCATAAACACCTGATTCAGATCTCGAGCATAACACTGCACCAAAGGCAATTGAGCATATTCTTTGATAATTTTAATTCCAGTAGTATCTGCTTTTGGCTGAAAGCGGTGATGCAAAATTATCAAGGTATTATCGATACCAGAATGAATATCCGCTTTCTTAAAAGAAGCTTCATCCAAGCGGGAGAAATTTCGCAGTGACACAATAATATCCCGGATGCGTTCTGTACCGACTTGCATCGATTGAAGAATATTGCCAAGGTCTTGTACAATAAAATCGAGTTCTATAGAGTTAAGTAGTTGTTGAAGTGATGCGGGTGGGTTGGGATAATGCTGCTGATAAGCCATCACTAATTGCAGTAAGTTTTGAGTATATTCATCTATATGCTTCAGGTTGCCATAGATGAAGTTGACAGGATTGTTAATTTCGTGTGCTACTCCTGCTACCAATTGCCCCAGGCTGGACATTTTTGCTGTTTGAATGATTTGTGCTTGAGTTTGTTGCAGTTGTGAAAGTCTATATTGAGCAAGTTGAGCATTCTCACGAGCTTCAGTATAAAGTTGTGCTTCTTTGAGAGCTATTAGCAGTTGACGATGAGCGTAGATGTAATCCAGAATTAATCCAGCCAAAGGCACTAAGTAGGCAATAATTTTCAAAAAGTGAGCAATATTAAAATGATTATCAAACAGAGCCGTTGAGCCAAAAACCATGTGTAATTGGGTAGCGACATTGGGAATAGTACTAACAATCAGAGCGTGAGAGAATAAACTAGGATACTTGCGCCAAAAGCGTGGATAAATCAGAATGCCAGCTACCGAAAAAAGGATCAAGGGTATGATATCCCAAGGTCGAGTAATAATTGAGTTAGGAAAGATAGTTTGGGGCAAGGTTTGACTCGTGGCGCAAATAGTAATTATGCTGTAACAAAATAACCCAAAGCCCAAAGTCACTGCAACTATAAAACTGAAACTGCCTTCCCACCTTTTGGGTTTGCTGATTAGAAAAATGCTGACACCAATTATCGTCACTAACGCATTGGAAATCCGGCAAAGTGCCCAAGTAAAAGGGATGAGTTTACTATTATCAGCAACGGCTTCAATTAATCTATCAGCAGCTAGAGTGTGGAACGCATCTATTAGTCCGGCGCACAACAAAGTCACTCCAATAATTGGTGTAATAATATCACTTTTTATATAGAAGTGAGCGAAAGCCAGAATAACAGTGAAGATGGCAGTACAGACTGCGCTCCATTCTAAAATTGTATGAACGAAGCTTCCTTCTAAACTTTGGTAAATAACTTCTTGAAAAAATTTCAAATTAGCAGGATTACAAATAACCTTTACATTCTGGGATATCTGACTAGAAGCAAAACTGACTCCCAACAGATTTAACGCCGATGGCAATAAGCAAATTAGCCCTATTGTCCAAATTAACTGAACAGGAAGTTTTAGTTTTTGCTGTGTTGATGTCGTTACCACAACCACCTCTGGAGTAGAAACTAATGGGTAGGAAAATATAACAAAGTGCGTTGGATTCTATGGTGAACACAAACTTCACTTTTTTCTATAATTCCCAAAAACCATTCGTTTCTAACTACCGCAAGGATTTGCCCTCATCCCCCAACCCCTTTTCCCATATTTGGGATTCGGGGAGCCCTCACCCTAAATCCCTCTCCCAGATATGGAAGAGGGATTTAGGGTGAGGGCGAAAACTACGGTTCTCAACTTAGAGAGGTTTAAATGGGATATTAGCCTAAATCGAAAAGCAAGATTTCTGCACCGATGTTGGTGCTAATTTCTAACTGTTCTTCGCCGTTGATTTGCACTCCATCGCCGGCTCTGAGTTCTTCGCCATTCAAGTTAACTATCCCTTGGGCGATTTGTAACCAAGCATAACGATCGCCTTTGACTTGATAATTAACAACATCACCTGACTCTAAAACAGATACGTATAAATCAACATCTTGGTGAATTATTACAGCACCATCGCGCCCATCTTTAGCAGCAATTAAGCGGAGTTTGCCTTGCTTTTCTTCCAGAGGAAAACTTTTTTGTTCATACCTTGGTGTCAACTCTTCTTGATCGGGAAGAATCCATATCTGTAGTAAGTGTAATGGTTCTGTTGGTGAAGGATTAAATTCACTGTGGCTGATTCCAGTACCAGCGCTCATGATCTGTGCATCACCAGGGCGAATCACCGACCCAGTACCCAAGCTGTCTTTATGCTCTACAGCACCTTCTAAGACATAGGTGAGGATTTCCATGTCACGATGACTGTGGGTAGGAAATCCAGCACCGGGGGCGATGCGATCGTCGTTGATCACCCGCAGAGAGCGAAATCCCATGCGGTTGGGATCGTAAAAACTACCGAAGGAAAATGTATGATAACTATCCAGCCAGCCTGTTTGAGCGTGACCACGGGCATTGCGATCGTGAATTAGGTGGCTAATTGTATTTTGAGACATAGATTTACCTCGTTGTTAATGAGAGTATTTAGAGACGCGATTAATCGCGTCTGTACAAGAGTTAGGAATTGAATGGAATTAGCATACTTTTTCAGTAGCCTAATAACTTCTTCAAGTTTAAGTATTAATTTTGATGTATCACTTGTCGAAGATATTTTTGAATTTTTCGACCTAGTTTTTAACTATTTCAATAATAAGGTATATACATATAAATGAAAAGTACGCACTTAAAAGTGACGTACTTACCAAAAAGATACTATTAGATTAAAGAAAGGCTACTTTATCTCAGAAGTGCTTATTTTACACCAGCAGGGATCTTTTGAGTTGTAGTAGTAGCCGCTTTGCCATTCTCTGCCTTAATTTCTGCTACTTGCAGATGAGCTTCTAAGAACCAGAGTCGTTTGTCAATGGTGCGGGAAATTTCGGTGTAAAGGTCGGCTGTATCGAGGTCGTCTAATTCATCAGTTTTAGCGATCGCTTCCCGGAGATGTTTAGCATAGAGTGCATAACGATCTGCTAAGGCTGTTACATGGTCTTTACCATCCAAAATATCAAAGGGATATTCTGGCAAAATCGAATTACTAGCTGCGGCGCGGGCTGTTCCTAAAGCATATCCGCCTAAAGCTGTGACGCGTTCAGCGACCATATCAACGTACTCTTCCAACTCAACAGCAAGTTCATCAAATAATAGGTGTAGCTGGTAGAAGTCAGTTCCTTTAACATTCCAGTGCGCTTGCTTTGCTTGGGTTTTCAAATCCGAAGTAGCTGCCAAGGTTTGGTTAAGAAGTACCACGATTTGCACTCGCGCTGCGGCGGGAATGTCAATCCGGGTCGGGAACAGACGTGATGAAATGGTGTTGTCGATCATGGTTCTACGTTAATGCCTTTTACATCTAACTTTACAAAGAGTGCTTGGGTCTGCGAAACTCTCTGACGGCAGATTGAATTAACGTCTGAATGTGTTAAGGTTTATGACTAGTAATCAGATCCGATGGTTTTCTATGGTATTGAATGTACCACCGAAAAGGCGATCGCGAATATCATCATTGTGTAAAAAGTCATGGGGAAAACCCAGTTCAATTTGACTCACTTCATCTAACCGTTGCAAATGTTCTGGCGAGAGTGTGACTTCTATTGAAGCTAAGTTATCTTGTAACTGCGTTAATTTACGTGCCCCAATGATCGGAATAATTACGCCACTTTGAGCGCGTAACCAAGCTAATGCTACTTGTGAGGGTGTGTGTCCAATTTTGGCTGCAACTTCACTGACAACTTGAGCGATCGCTAAATTCCGTTCGGAAATAGTTCCTAATGCTGCATTTGCTAATCGCGCCTGTTCGCTACCGTCTTGAGGAGGCTGATTATACTTACCTGTCAGCACACCACCACCTAAAGGCGACCACGGTGTTACTGCTAAATCAAAGGCTTTGGCCATCGGTAGCAAGTCTCGTTCTGCTGTTCGCTGAATCAAACTATATTCAATTTGCAGGGCGACAAACTGCGTCCATCCTTGGTATTGGGCGATGGTATTTGCTTGAGAAACAATCCAAGCAGGTGTGTCAGAAATACCGATGTAAAGTACCTTACCTTGACGGATTACATCATCAAGCGATCGCAAGACTTCTTCAATAGGTGTTGTGAAATCCCAAGCGTGTAACCAGAATAAATCAATGTAATCGGTATTCAGCCGTTTCAGGCTACCTTCTAAAGATTGAATTAAATTCTTACGATGGTTTCCACTGGCGTTAGGGTCGCCCTTCTTCACAGTCATCTGCAAAGGAAAGGAATATTTTGTCGCAACTACAAAGCGTTCTCGTTCTTTAGCAATCAACTCACCGACGATTTTTTCACTACTACCATCGGTATAACCGTTCGCGGTATCAATGAAATTACCCCCTGCTTCTACATAGCTATCAAGCATTTTACGACTTTCGTCAACAGATGCACCCCAACCCCAATCTTCACCAAAGGTCATGGTTCCCAAGGAGAGTTCAGAGACTCTTAACCCGCTTTTGCCCAAGAGTTTGTATCTCATGAATATTTTCTCATTAATGAAAAAAAACTAAGCAAATACCATTCCAAAGGTATGATAACTGGAAACTGGGGGTGATGTTTGAAGACAAGCCCTTATTTGGATTGTCGTACTATCTAAGGGACTTCCAAATAAAAAAATATCCAAAAATTTCTTGTGGTGCGGGCATCATGCTCGCTAATCACCAAGGACGGGCAAGATGCCCATCCCACAAGATGGAATAATTTATTTTTTGGAGTTCCCTAAGAGAATGTTTCTAAACTATGAAGTTATATAAAGATACAGGGCAAACGCATCTAAATTCTAGATCCCCGACTTCTTCAAGAAGTCGGGGATCTGAGGAGCAACTTTTGCTTAAGTAAGTACCATTTCACCCGAAAGTAGAATTAAATCGGTTGAGGTTCTTTTTGAGAATCAAGGCGATCGCCCTTAGCGCCTATGCTGGAAAAAGGATTAATCACCTTAGTACAGCTTTGTCTAAAACCATAATTACCGTTCGCCTGATTGCACGCGACGAACTTCCCCAAGTTCTGTGGGGGTTGGATCACCACTTGCGCTTCTAGCTGCTGACGATGTGGGATACAATTCTACGCGATCCACGTCGTAATCATGCCCGACATTTTTGATTGCGATCGCTATTTTTAAGTCTAATATTTTAAATTTTTCCATCATCGACAACTATCTAAAGAGTGAAACTTCTCCCTCTAGATTCAGCCATTAGTTAGTTTTATAACTTTGATGTATAGATTATGAATATATCATATCGCCAAGACACCTTTTATTTCTTAAATCTTGCTAAAGATCATGATATATTGAGCTTGACGGCATTAACCCTCTTCGGCAATTATGAAGAAACGGCTATTAAAAGCCAATTATCCTACTGCTTGACTGCGATTTTATAACTGATAAAATCTCTTCCTGGCATTAAGTATCTTTATTGTTGCAACCTACGATATCACCACAAAATAGCTGCTTATCCTGATTAGTGTTATCTGCGGTTCTTTAAAAATCCAATAAGAATCTTATACTATGTTTGGTAAAGATTTGGATAAATGTTATGAGATGTCAGAGCAGCTACTCATAATCTCCACCATTTGAATTTTCCAGAGTTAACGGTTGTATTTGTGTTTTACCTTGCGGGGCAAACTAAACAATCATCTGGATATTTGTATTCACTTAACCTTGCATCCAGTATTTTCCAATAGTCAATCCAAGAATTTGAAAAGAGGATATTTCCATGTCTAGTTTGTTTGGTAGATCATCAGCAAGGGTTGCTTTAATAGTTCTGGGAATGACAGCCGCGACAATAACTCCCATCCTAATTTCTGTCCCAGCTTCATCTCAAAATATTCCTCCATCTGCCACACCAGCGCCTACTTCAGCACCTACTTCAACAGTTAACTTGTCTGATGTTTCCTCAGATTATTGGGCGCGTCCCTTCATTCAAGCCCTAGCTGACAATAACGTGATTGCTGGCTTTCCTGATGGCACCTTTAGGCCGAATCAAGCTGTAACTCGTGCTGAATTTGCCGCCCTAATTCAAAAAGCATTTGGGAGCCAAAACCGAGTTCGGCAATTAAGCGCAGGTGGATTTAGTGATGTTCCTACCGGCTATTGGGCGGCTTCTGCAATTCAGAGCGCCTACGAAACTGGATTTTTGGCAGGCTATCCTGGGAACGTGTTTTTACCAAATCAACAAATTCCGAGAGTGCAGGGGATCGTTGCTTTAGCAAATGGTTTGGGTTTGACTACTAGCAGTACTGGAGCAAGTAGTGACCTCAGTACTTACTACACTGATGCCTCAAGTATTCCGAACTATGCTGTTAATAGTGTGACAGCAGCAACCCAATCTAATCTTGTTGTTAATTATCCAGATATAAAACAACTCAATCCGCAACAGCCCTTGACTCGTGCTGAAGCTGCGGCACTTTTATATCAAGCTTTGGCTAAACAGGGACGGGTGCAACCCATTGCTAGCAATCTCCCAGCTACTCAGTATATTGTCGGTGGAACTCAAACCCGTAGCGATATTGTTTCTCTTGCTGCATCCAGTAGTTCTCTTACAACTCTGACTTCTTTATTAAAGACAGCTGGTTTAGCAGATATTCTTCAACAAGCAGGCCCTTATACAGTTTTCGCTCCCACCGATGAGGCATTTGCGGCTTTACCTGCTGCTACTTTACAGCAATTACAGCAACCAGAGAATAGAGAAGCATTGATTAAGATTTTGAGATATCATGTGGTTCCTGGTGCAGTAACAAGTAGTCAATTCTCAGCTGGGGAATTGAAAACTTATGAAGATAAACCTGTAAATATTCAAATTGATCGCGCTACCAATCAAATCGTGGTGAATAATGCCAGAGTTATCCAGCCGGATATCAAAGCTAGCAATGGTATTATCCATGCAGTTAACCAAGTCCTGATCCCGCCTGATATTAACATTAGTCAGTTAATTAAATCACCAACAGCAACCACGCCTGATGTTGAGCCAGGTAGAGCTACTCGTGGCGGCAGAAGCTATATCGGAGTTGCTGGTAACATTGGTTTGAGCGGCGGTGATACAGCTCTTAGCCAGGGTAACTTTGCAGTTATCAGTAAAGTTGGTCTGACACGCAATATATCAGTGCGACCATCGGTGATCTTTGGGGATGATACACTGTTTCTAGTTCCCTTGACTTTGGATTTTTCGCCCAAGACAGCAGGTACGGTGGGCGAAAGAACCTATACTATATCTCCTTACATAGGTGCTGGCGTAGCTATTGCAGCTAATACCAATACTGATTTTGGATTACTACTAACTGGTGGTGTAGACCTTCCTCTCGGTTCTAAATTTACGCTAACAGGTGGTGTAAATGCTGCTTTTATGAATCAAACTGATGTAGGTTTACTATTCGGACTTGGCTACAACTTCTAAGTAAATAAAAGTAGAATACGCGGTAGGTAGCACAGCTAGCGCGTATTCTGCTATGTCCCATCAAATTGAAAACAGCTATAACAATGAAGAGTGCTGAGTTCCGAGTGCTGTTAGCGGATAGCTATGGTTTAGCCCGTGCTGAGTTAAAAGACCACCCGCTTTCTTGTGGGGTATCAACCAACCTCTTGAGTCAAGAAGATTCCGCCTACAAGGGGCGGGGCTTGTACCAAGTACATAAGTGCTGAGTAGTTTTTTTACTTGACTCAACTCAGGACTCAGGACTGAGTGTTCTAAATTTGGCATCAAACTGGATTAAGATCGCTTGATGGCTAAAGTAAGTCCATCGGCGATGGGGACAAGGGAAAGGGTAACGCGTTCGTCATGATGTAACTTTTCGTTGAGCGCCCGGACAGCTTGGGTGCTTTCATCTTGATATTGCGGGTCAGCAACTTTTCCTGACCATAAAACATTATCAATAGCAATCAATCCACCTGGACGGATCAATTGTAGCGATCGCTCGTAATATGCGTCATAATTTTCTTTATCGGCATCAATAAAGGCAAAATCAAATGTCTCGGCTTGCCCAGTTGCCAACAGCTGATCTAAAGTTTCTAAAGCTGGTGCCAATCGCAGATCGATTTTATCAGCAACTCCGGCTTCTTGCCAATATCGGCGCGCGATCGCAGTAAATTCTTCACTCACATCAGCAGCGATCATTTTGCCATCATCGGGAAGGGCTAAGGCAACTGAGAGTGAGCTATAACCTGTAAATACACCAACTTCCAGGGTTTTCTTCGCTCCAATCAGCTGTACCAGTAGTCTCATAAACTGCCCTTGTTCTGGTGAAATCTGCATCATGCTTCTGGGATGGCTGGCGGTTTCGTGGCGCAACTTCAAAAGAATCTCCGGTTCCCGCAGGGAAACCGATAAAAGGTAATTATAAACTTGATTATCAAGACCTATAGACTGTTTAGGCATAGTAGATGAGAGAATTGAAAGAATCTACAGTTATACTATCGCCCAAGAGTTGCTGATCAGGAATCCTCAGTCAGCTTAATTCTTTATCGTCTTCGTCGTACAGAATTGAATTATAAGGATTCAGTCACAGCGTTATTTTCTAATTTAATTTCCAAATTTTCACTGATACCTTGGAACAGTTCTAACGCCGCCCCTAAATCCTCTGCAATTTCCAGCGCCAAAACATCCGGTGCAGGTAAATTATCAGAATCCTCTAAACTATCATCCTTCAGCCAGAAAATATCTAAACTGACTTTATCCCGTTGGATCAGTTCCTCATAGCTAAAAACTCTAAATCGCTCATTCTCCTGGCGTTCATGGCGATTGTTAGGATTAAATGACTGAATAAAGTCTTGCAGATTTTCGGAACGCAGTGTGTTAGTTTTCAGAGTGAAATGTTGGTTAGTCCTAAAATCGTAAATCCAAAGCTTCTTTGTCCAAGGGGTAGCACTGGCGGGTTTACGGTCAAAAAATAAAACATTCGCTTTCACACCTTGGGCGTAAAATATTCCTGTAGGCAGTCTCAGTAAAGTGTGGACATCGCATTCATGTAATAACTTTTTGCGGATGATTTCCCCCGCACCACCTTCAAATAAAACATTATCAGGAACCACCACCGCAGCTTTCCCGTTAATTTGCAGCAGAGTTTTGACGTGCTGGAGGAAATTTAGCTGTTTGTTAGAAGTGGTAGTCCAAAAATCATCCCGTCTATAAGAAATTTTTTCTTTATCTGCTTTACCGCTTTCGTTGAAAACAGTGATACTGCTTTTTTTACCAAAAGGCGGATTAGTTAATATTAATTCAAAGCGATCGCCTGAATCTGTCATCAAGCTATCTTTAGCTTCTACGGGACTATCATCACCCGCAATCCCGTGCAAGTAAAGATTCATTGCACACAGGCGCACCACCCCATCAGCAACATCAGCGCCCTTAAAAGTTTTATTATTGAGAAAATGCCTCTGGTCTTTATCCAGCTTATAGTTATTTTTGATGAAATTATAAGCAACCAAGAAAAAGCCACCAGTTCCACAAGCGGGGTCACAAATACGTTGTCCTAACTGGGGTTGCATGACTTCGACAATGGCTGGAATTAATGCCCTTGGGGTAAAATACTGACCTGCACCACCCTTAACATCTTCGGCGTTCTTTTGTAAAACTCCTTCGTAAATTTCACCTTTGATATCAATATCTAAACCAATCCAGGTTTCTGAATTGATCAATTCCACCAGTCGTTTTAATAGAGTTTTTGGACGATGGTCGAAGATTCGTTAGCCATTTAATTAAATCTGTAGATAGGGTTTAACTGTCATTCGCTATGAGTAACAGTTGAGTCAAGAGGAGGAATTTGCTCGGCGGTTAATGTCACAACTTGGCCATCTTGCCAAATGCTAATAGATTCTCCTAAACGGCGGTGTCTTTCAATAGCTTTAGCAACAGCGAGTTTAACGCCTGCGTCGATTTTTTGATGGATTTCTGTTAGAGAAATTTGCGCTTTATTCCCTGGTTGTAATTCGATTCCAGATTTGGGGTTCATAGATAATTGCTTCCTGATTGATATTTGATGCAGCCACTAATAGAGGTTCAGACCCAGAATTATCATAGATGATCCAAGTATCACACACAGGTAAATACAAGTTAATTAGGTTGCTGCGTCCCCGTTCGTAGCGACGACGAATAGTATCTTCTCTTATGTTGTGACCGCCACTTTCTACACGTCTGCGTACCCGTGCGATCGCTAATTCGGGACTTTGTAACCAAAAGTAAATTAAGTTGATTATATAACCTTTAATTTTACATTTTCTCAAGAATCAGGCGAAATTACGAGCCGCTAAAGTTGTTTCAAAGGCAAAATCAGCTTCAGCATTCACCAGAGTTTCTAGTCTTTCTAACATTAATCGTCCGGCTTGAATGGCTACAGATTCCGGGTTAAAAAGAGAAAGTCCGGCTGCTATTTCATCGGCGTTGACATATTCAAATACTTCTAGGAAGTAGGGAAGGATTTGCAGGGCGGCGGTAGTTTTACCAGAACCGTTTGCACCGCCGATAATGTACAGGTTGGGCATTATTCTAATGGTAATGCTAATTGTGCGGATGATGAGGGCTGATATTTGGTCTTTTTCTTAGTTTTGGTTGCGATGCCTACGGCGGTAAGCTACGCACGCCTTCTTGCTCAAAGTTGTTAAACATCAATTTCACAAATTGAGAAAAGCAAATCTACGGTGATTAGTTAAGCGCCTGTTGCAAAAATATGGTTATCCACCAAAAAAGCAAGAGAAGGCGACGGTGCTGCAACAGGCGAGTAATTAGGAAATTTAAAAACCTGCCAAAATGGCAACCCAATTCTGATTAACCAAGTTAAATTGTAGAAGATAAACGACTTGAAGGGTTTTGTTATGAGTGATTACCACGTAAGCAAATTCCTTTTGTATAACACTATCTACTAAGTGATTTACAAAAATAAAAAACTATCTATACCAATTATTTGCAGAGTATTTTTCTCAGCAGATAAATATGAATAATCAGGTTTGGCATTTGCTGCAACAGGAATATTAAATGCGTCTGCGCGTTGTTGTTGAAACACGCATTAGCCCCCAAATAACGGGCAACGTCTGTATACATTCCTGTTCACTTCAGCGGCAAATGGCAGAGTGGGAGTTTGAAAGCTGACTGATATGCTTCCTCCCACTCTCTTTTTATTTAGCGATTTCTATTTGAGATGCTCCTATTAAAACATGAACTGTTTTTAGAAGTCAGTATCTTGTAAAAACTCAAGAATCGCTGCATTCAATTCCTCAAAAGCACCACTTGAGGCATCATGACAGCAGTTAGATAAAACTTGTAATTTAGAATTGGGAATATATTGATGCAATTTTTCACCATGACTAACAGGAAACCAACTATCTTGATCACCCCACAAAACTAGTGTAGGACACTTAATCGCACTCAGATTATTTTGAATTTTGGTAAGCATATTAGGCTTATTTAATTGCCAATTCTCAATTTCTCGCGCTGCTATTTGTAACTCTTCGGCGACTTTTGCAACCGTACCCGGCAGATCAATAAATGGGTAAGTTATCCAATAGACATCTTCCTGCGTCAAAATTGACGGATCAAATAATACCCCACGTCTTTCTATTGCCATAATTTCTCTAAATAGAGGTGCAAACAAATATGCCAGACGTAAGGAGTCAATTGTTTGCATTATTTCTAGGGGCATTTGGGCAAGTAACCACATAGCCCAATGGGGTAGATTTTCGGTAAAAACAGGTACGTTGACTACTACAAGCCGCCCGATTAATTGCGGATGTTCTTGAGCAAGGGCAAGGGCAACTAATCCCCCCAGAGATTCAGCCACAATTACTGCGGGTTGATCACATAATACCTGAATAATTCTTTGAAACTCAATAACTTGATGACCGCTATGTTCTCTACGAAACACTGGTTTTTCGGAAAAACCAAAACCTTTGGCATCAAAACAAATTACCCGATAATATTTAGATAATGGTTCTATACTGTGCCGCCAATTATAGCTCCAACTACCCATGCCATGTAATAAAATTAACGGTTTACCTCTACCTTTTTCGCCATAAGCAATTTGTACAGGATAGCCTTTAGCATCAGTAATAACTAGACTTTGCCGCCCTTTAGGAAAAGTAGCTTGCCACCAATCTTTCATTCCGTTATCAATAAATAATTTAAGTGCCGGTTAAGGCGTTCCACAGGATTCTAATTAATATGACGGGTAATGCTACTAAAACAATGGAGATTAGCAACAATCCAGCCAAAACGGCAAAGATAAACCACCTGTCTGCACTCCTTTGCTCGCTGGGAAACTTTAAGTACTCTTCCAATAACTTGATATTATAACTGTTAGCTGTCCAGGCAAAATCAAACAAGTCTCCTAAAACTGGGACAGCGCCTACCAAGCCATCAATGATCACATTCAAAACCATTTTGCCTAAAGTGGCTCTAGATACACCTAGCCGCGCCGCTTCTAGGATGATGTAGCTAGAAAACATCAGTCCTAAAAAATCACCACCAATAGGTATTAGTCCTATAATTGGATCTAGACCAAAACCAATTTTCGTACCAGGAATAGTAATAACATTATCCAGCAGCCGACTTAACTGACGCAGGCGCTTCAAGGTGGGTGCTTTGGTATCAGGTTCAATCATCGAAAATCGAGGAGAAGAATCAGGCATAAAGGCGATCGCTAACTTTGGATTGAATCGTTAAATATTTGACTTGTTTACTGAGATTTTGCAAAAATTTCCTCAGAGATTTTAGCTATATTTACAAATTAATATTTTTCAGTAGATTCTGACTGTGCTTTTGGGCGCATATCTTCGCCCACAGTCACATTCAACTGCTCGCCGATTAACACAACAGCAGCGCTCATCCACAGCCAGAGCATCAAAACTATCACAGCCCCTACAGCACCATAGACTTTATTATAGTTGCCAAAATTCGCCACATAAAGCCGAAATAGGGCAGACAATATTGCCCAGAAAACAGCTGCTAAAATTGCTCCAGGCATCATTGGCGTACCTGAGTTCCACTTGCTTGGGCCATAGCGATAGACAAAGCCAAAGGCGACAGCAACAATACTTAAAGCTAAAGGCCAGCGTAACAACTGCCAAAGATGCACCAAGAAGATCAAAGAACCATTTTCGTGCACTACCATTCCCAAGAGCCAATCGCTGGTAAACACTAAAAAAGAAGCCAACACTAAAAGCAGCATAGTACCGACTGTTAATCCCAGAGAGACGAGCTTGGCTTTCCAAAAGGGGCGCATCTTTTCTGGAGGAATTAAATGGATTTGGTCGAGGGCTGTCATAGCAGTACTCACCGCCCCAGAAGCAGCCCAAATTGCTAATATAAAGCTCAGAGAAAACAAACTACTGTTTTTGGAGTTGGTAATTTCTGTGGTGGCAAAATCACGAATTAGATCCAGGGCTTGTTCAGGTAGAACTTGACTTAGTTGAACCGCCAGTTTATTAAAGGTGGCTTGCAAAGATTCTGCTAATAAGCCAATGGCTGTGATGAAAGCAAGAATTGCTGGAAACAGCGATAACATGGCATTGAAGGCGATTTCCGAGGCGAGTCCCAAAAGTCGTCTTTCGGTTGTCCTGGTAAAAGTTTTTTTGAGTGTGCGCCAATTGAGGTGGCGAAAAAAGCGGACAAAACGAGGCTTTGGCATGATTTAGAGTTAAAACTGGTTGGGTTTATGAATTAATGGGAGAGCTTTCAAGGGTAAGCTGTTGGACATTTAACTTGCATATTACCTCTAAGTAAAACTATTGTGGGTTGGGCTTCTCATCCGACATCCCGCCCCGAACCTCAGTTCTGGGCTAATAGCGAAAGTCCACTCAAGTGGACTGAAATTTTCGTTTTTATAAAAAATAGCTATCTACATCGCTGAAAAAAATCTTGTATTTAGTCCTGTTGAGAGGACTTTAGCTTATTAGCCTTGGAATTTATTGCAAGGCTCGTATGGCAATGAAGCGGAAAATTTATAAATGATGTTGGTAATCACAAGCCCTTGAAAGGTGAGGAGTGGGGAGAATAACAAATGACTAATGACTAATGACTAATGACTATTAAACTTGTTCGCTGCTGAGATGAGCGATCGCTTGTTTAATCCATTCTTCCACATAGGCATCTTTGGGTAGTCCAATGTCTTCACTCACCACATGCAGGGCGTGACTGACCTCATGAGCAGTATATCCCAAAGCGAAGAGAGTCATTTGCACCTCTTCAAGAATTCCCGGTGCTGGGCCACCTGTGGCGACGAAGAACCCGGCTGATTTGCGCCACTCGACTAATTTGCTTTTCAGTTCCAAACAGATGCGTTCAGCGATTTTCTTACCAACACCAGGAGCCTGAATTAAGATTTGTGTATTGCCAGCGATAATTGCTTGGACTAAATCTGGTAGTTCCAGAGTGTCCAACAGTGCGATCGCTAAGGCTGCACCAATACCAGTCACACTTAGCAATTGGCGAAATAAATCGCGTTCGGATGGCGAAGCAAAGCCATATAGTAACGGCACTTCTTCCCGAATTTGGAAATGCGTAAAAATTTGCGCCACTCCTCCTGACTCTGGTAAATGGTTTGCTAGCCGTTGAGGAACTTGCAAATCATACCCCAAGCCATTCACTTCCAGAGTCAGGATGACGCGATTAGCGCCAATTGTTTGGATACCAGCGACTATACCTTTTAGATAACTAATCATTCTAAGAGACCAAAATATTTTAATCCTTCGATAATTCCACCTGCACAAAAACATGAAGCCAGGTAGTGGTAGTCAGAGGGATACTCATTGTGCCATTGGAGTAACTCTTTTCGGGCATTCCCCACAATGATTCCCCGTTCGTTGCCTACAGCAAATAAAGCAATATCATTACCTGAATCACCACAGACAACTGTTTGTTCTGCTGCAAATTTCCACTTTTGGCGTAAAAACTGCATTGCCTGACCTTTATCGCTGCTATGGGGCACAATGTCAAGGTCAATCCCACTACTGTAGATTAACTTTACATTTAATTGATATTTCTGCAACTGGGCTTCAAGTTCTGGTAGAAGATTTGCAGATGAATCTTGTTCTAGGAAAAAACTCACTTTGAAGGGACGCTGTTCTGAATCTGGTTGCAGAACTAACTCTGGGTATTTTTTAGTAATAGATAATACAGTTTCGCGTTCCCATCCCGGAGAAAGGATTTCTGACCAACTTGAGTCTGGAGTATCACTACCATCTAAGTAGATTTCTGTACCCACAGAAAGAACAAGGGCATCCGGTTGCAAAAGATTTTTTTGAGCTTGGAGTTCTTTGTAAAGCACAGGCGATCGCCCAGTAGAATAAACGATTTTAGTACCGTACTCTTGGCGATGTCTGTTCAGCAGTTGATTTAGTTCTGGTAAAGCGCTGTCATCGCCCACGGTGCGATATACAAGCGTGTCATCTAAGTCTGTTACAAAAAGAAATGGTTTCATGATTAGAACTCTTGCAAAATTTCGTTATTGTACCGCGTGAAGAGACTTTTGCAAGAAGTTTACTAAAAACAAAACAAGTTGGAAACTTGCGTTTACCGATAACCTTGCAGGCTAAGTAGTTATTAGAAGGGAATTTTTCTATATTCCTTGATCGTGCCTGCGATCGCAGCTCTAAAAACTTTTAACATACTCAGAAGGCGTATGAGTGATATCGCTAAACAGTGGGAGAAGTTAAAGCAGAATCTTCCTATTGGACACAAATTTTATGGAGAGGTTATAAGTGTCAAGCCTTTTGGTGTTTTTGTGTACCTTGGCTATAAAGTCATTGACGGTTATAAACTAAGCGGAATTATAGATATTGCTACAAAACCCGATTGTGATTCATCTGGTTTACCCACGGACACTTCTTTGTGGCCACAAGTTAGTCAACGAGTTCATTGCAAAGTGATTGCTTACCGGGAATACAATAAGGAAGTAGATTTAAGATTGGTTCAATAGAAAATAACTATTGTGGTCAACACCTCTCCACCACATCCGACTCCAAGCGATTCTACCTCATACATTCCGCCTCTTGAGAATGGCGATCGCCTCACTCGTCCAGAGTTTGAGCGTCGCTACAATGCCATGCCCAATGTCAAGAAAGCCGAATTGATTGAAGGAGTCGTTTACGTGGCATCACCTTTGCGCTTTGAACCACACGCCGAACCGCATGGTAATTTAATGATTTGGCTGGGAATTTATAAAGTAGCCACGCCTGGTGTCAGACTGGGCGATAATCCAACTGTGCGGCTAGATTTAGATAATGAACCCCAACCTGATGCCATTTTATTAATTGATGCAGCGTGTGGCGGATTGTCTCATCTGGGTACTGATGGATACGTGGAAGGTGCGCCAGAATTAGTAGCAGAAGTTGCCGCCAGCAGTGCTAGCAAAGATTTGTATGATAAAAAACGTGCCTATCGCCGCAATGGCATCCAAGAATATATTGTTTGGCAGGTTTTTGATAGCACAGTTAGTTGGTTCAGCTTGCAAAATGGTGAATACGTAGCACTGATACCAAATGTGTCAGGCATAATTCAAAGTCAAGTGTTTCCGGGATTGTGGCTTGATGTATCAGCATTAGTTGCGGGAAGTATGCAACAGGTGTTGGCAGTGTTGCAGAAAGGGCTAAGTTCAGTTGAACATCAAGCGTTTACTCAGCAGTTGAACAATAGCTGATTTACAATACCTTTGCCAAATCAAAAAATGCCTTGATTCGTAGGTTGGGTTGCAATTCGGTTCAGTTAAGGCTAAAACTCTTTGTCAAAGTCAATTTTTTTAACGAACCGCAAAGGACGCAAAGGACGCAAAGGAAGAGAAGGAAGAGAAGGAAGAAATGCTTAGCTGAACTGTATTGGGTTGGGTTGTGTTATTTCGGAGAACCCATTTGTTATTTCGGAGAACCCATTTGTTATTTCGGGGAACCCATTTGTTATTTTGGGGAACCCATTTGTTATTTCGGGGAACCCATTTGTTATTTTGGGGAACCCATTTGTTATTTCGGGGAACCCATTTGTTATTTCGGGGAACCCATTTGTTATTTCAGCGATCGCTAGTTCAATTCTCATCAAATCAAAGGCAGGCATCATTTCAAGCTATGCGATCGCCTTAGCTCGACTTTATCCAAAATTAATAACTTGGATCTCTTGTATCGGCAAAACCCTAGCTTTTTGGCAAAAACTTTTTCCATATCACTGATTTTAGGTGAAAACTAAAAAGTAAAACTACGGTCATACAAAGCTTTCAGCGTCAGCTAAAGCGTTGCCAAAAAATGGATAAAGTCGAGCTTAGAGGTTGTTTGAAAAGTGGTATGTTGTGATTTTAATCGAATTATTACCCCCCTTAATCCCCCCGATATATTGGGGGGAAATAAGAAAATCCGGTTCCCTCCCCTTTATAAGGGGAGGGTTAGGGTGGGGTAAAAAATATTTGATACATCAATCATGACTTTTCAAACATCCTCTAAAAGTTATTGATGAATAGCGATCGCTTATTTGTTCTTTAATTGCTGTAAAGCTTGAATTTGCGATCGCCCCTGGAGTTAGCAAAGTCTATTTACCAGAGGGAGGCTTTAGTTCTATGCCTAATTTGTTCCCTATTTCCAGAACATTGTTTGTAAAGTCTGTCACAGCTGCGATCGGGGTAGCGACTAGAACAACAGCAGCTAGTAAAGCTACTAGACGCTTTTTGAGTTTGGGTAAATCGTGTTCTTTTTCTGGCTTTTGAATTTCTACTTCTACATCATTAATATCAATGATGATGTCATCGCGGTCATCTGGTGGGAATTGGGCGGCAGTTTGGCGTAGGTTGCCGATGAGTTGCAGAATTTCGCTGATGTTTGCGCCGCTTGTTTGGGTGAAGTTAGAGGCTTGCTGTCTGGCGTTGTCTGTGACTTTCCCGGCAACGTTACCGATGTTTGAGCCTTTGAAGTCATTTTGGATCTTATCACCTGCAACGTTGTCGCCTTTGCCGAATTGATTGATATTGTTAGACATGGTTTTTAGGGGTTTGTAATGGAGTTTTAGGAGTTGATGTGCTGGTAAGGACTGCATAGCATAGGTTTGACCGTCATCATCGCTAAATTCTACTTCGTATACTTCGGGGGCGAGAATTTCGACAATGGTTCCCACTTGACCTGCAAGGAGGTTATGTTCGGATAAGGGAGTTTTAAGAGCAACAATATCTAATAAATTGAATTTGTTTGGGGTCGCAAGCATGGGCATTATCTCAAAATATAGCAACTAACGAGACGGGGAAAATCTTCGGTGGGGCGGACGATCCAAGTTGTGCAGTTTATTGCGATCAATAAAGGCTAATTCAAAGTTGGGGCATTGCGGGTAAATAGCGTACCGTCGGGTTTCGACTTCGCTCAACCCTCGTCCACCGTGAGTTGAGCGAAGTCGAAACTCAATCATCGGGTACTTTATTTATCTGCACATCCCTTGGGTAACTTCATCCTGTTTTATTGCCTTTGACCCGATCGCCACCAAAATTATCGCCTTCTCCATGTTGGTTAATGGTTTTAGAACGGCGATCGCTAACATTGACATTAACTGTAAGAGGTGAGTCATCTCTTTCTATATCAATAAATTGATCGCCTTTTGACTTTCCTTGACGTATTCCAATGTCTTCATAGCCATCTAAAAGTTGACGCAGATCGAGTTTGAGCTTGAGTTCACCAATAACTTTATGGGTTTCTCCCATTGCTTCGAGTCCGAGTAGTTCTGAGTATTTTAGCGGATCGTGTTTGGGATGATTGGGGACGGGAACCCATTCGGTGATTTCGGGATTGAGAAAACTTTTGTGGATTTTTTGGAAGACATCGCGGAGAATGCCGAGAAATGAGCGGCGGGTTTCTTTGCGTCCGCTAATGGTGATGAAGATTTTTTTGTCTTCGGGATCGGCTTTGATGCGAGCGATGTTGTAGATTTCGTTGTTTTCTTGATATTGCAGCATTACGCCACTGCGCCAATAGATTTGCTTATGGATTTTTTCGTGGGTGATGACGATGAAGCGGGAGATGATGCTTTCGGGGAGAACTTTGTAATGGTATTGAAATTCCAGGGTTTCGCCGTGGAGTTGTGTTTCGTCTGGTTGGTCTTTAGGCAAAAGTCCCGGAATCAGGAATTGTGGTGGCTCACATTCTAGTGCAAAGCAAAGCTCAAATTCTTTCATCAGCCCGATCAGATAACTGTGACGCTTGGTGGGGTAACGCTCTGGATTGAGGATGCAGGTGAGATCGGCGGGGGTGAAAATGCCTTTGGTTTTAGTTTTGAGGTTTTCATCGCTCAGGAGCGCGTAAATACCTTCTGTCACCCAGTTGGGTTTGAGGACGTTGGTATCTTTGAGGATGGGATGATCGCGGAAGTTGAGAACTAAGCCAAGTCGATGCAGCAAGTCGATGAGTTGCTCTTGGTTTTGTTCTTCGGGAATATTGTTTTTGTAGCAGATGCCGATATAGCTACTGTAGGTGATGAAGTTTTCAGTCATGGATTCGAGTTGTTGTTTAACCTCAAACCATGTCAGGGGTAAAAGGTCGTAGACTTCTTTGAGTTTGCCGACTTGCTGCAAAATAGCGGTGCGAAGTTCATCAATGCCGATATTCTCTTGGCAGGAGGTTTCGATAATCGCTTGGATGTTAGGATATTTTTCGCGTAATGCCTTGCGGTTGATGTCGAGGGGTTGTTCGTCTTTTTTGTTGCCAACCATAATCACGGGGGACTTTCCGCCGAAGCTTTCGATTAGTTTCAGCCAATATTCGATGCGGTTTTCTTCTTCGCTGGTGCGACAATTACAAACGAGGAGATAGAGGCTGCGCTTAGTCAGAAAAAACTGATGGGTGGCATGATAAATTTCCTGTCCGCCAAAGTCCCAAACATTCAGGCGGATGTCTTTGCTATTGACCTGCACGTTCCAAGTTTCTACATTGAGTCCGTCGGTTTGGGGTTGATTTTTATCATATTTATCGCGGATTAGTCGCTCGATAAGGGATGTTTTGCCGACGCTACCTTGTCCGATGAGTAAGAGTTTGGCTTCGTTGAGTGGACGCACTTCACCGCTTCGGAGTAATTGCAAGTAATTGAAAATGTCTTTAACTGAACCAACATTATCAGAAGATCCTAAAATCTCTGGTGAAATAGGAAGCGGATTTCCCCGTAAATCTAGTTTTCGTAATTTCGCTAAACTTTCGATCGCCTCTGGAATCTGGGTTATTTGGTTGCTATAGAGGTGAAGCTGCGTCAGATTGGTTAATTTAGCGATCGCCTCTGGAATCTGGGTTATTTGGTTGTTACTGAGGTGAAGCTGCGTCAGATTGGTTAATTTAGCGATCGCCTCTGGAATCTGGGTTATTTGGTTGCTATAGAGGATAAGCTGCGTCAGATTGGTTAATTTAGCGATCGCCTCTGGAATCTGGGTTATTTGGTTGCTATAGAGGATAAGC
>NZ_JBALCE010000022.1:0-11395 GCF_036919815.1 Nostoc sp. | reverse complement strand
GCAACGGGCAACTCTTACAAACTCTCCAAGGTCATAGCAGTTCGGTTTATAGTGTGGCATTTAGCCCCGACGGTCAAACCATTGCCTCTGCCAGTTTAGACAAGACGGTGAAGCTGTGGAATCTCAATTTGGATGATTTAATGGTTAAGGGTTGTGCTTGGGTGCGCGATTATTTGCAAAATAACCCCAATGTGAATGAGAAGGATAAGCGTCTATGTGATGATATTGATACACGCAGGTAATAAACCTCTCCCTGCCTTGAACTAAAGTTCAAGTTTCTCTCCGACTCGGAGAGGGAAGGTTTTGTGTAGTAAAAGCAGGGAGAGGTCTTTTGATTGGGGTACGCGGAGAGATTTCTGTAATGAGCAGCCCCAACTTAGAATAAATCTGCCAGACACCACGAATAAGCAAAGCTTGATAATGAAACTCATGCGTTTGTTGATGAAACTCATGCGTTTGTTGATGAAACTCATGCGTTTGTTGATGAAACTCATGTGTTTGTTGATGAAACTCATGCGTTTGTTGATGAAACTCATGCGTTTGTTGATGAAAGCTTATATATTTACGTTTTATCACTTATATGATTTTATAATAATGGCACGTCACCGAAGAATCTGATGGTGCGTAGGCGTAGCCCTTCTCTTCTCTACGAGAGGCTGCGCTCAGGAACCACACGTTGTAGCGATCGCTTTTGCTCTAATATGGTTCGGTTAAGGTTTTTAATGAAATAATGAAAATTCTAAATTGCAATGATGTGATAAATTATCACAAAGACGCGATAAATCGTCACAAAGACGCGATAAATCGCCGTCTCTACAATAATCAGTCGTTTCGTAGAGATGGCGGTTTATCGCGTCTCTTGCCTTAACCGAACTGTATTAGCTCTTGATGTAATCTGAGAAAATACGTCGTAGCGATCGCTCTTTCGTTACCAATACTACAAATACTTCTGCAACAATAACCCTAACTTTTCCTTCGTCGCCGTTGGTGCTTTATCCAACTGAGTCAAAATCGCATATTGCAATGCCGAATGCGCCTCACTCGGCGGCGGATTTTCACTCAAGCGCCGCACAGTTTCTTGAATCACCTTTTGAGCATTCACAGCATTCCGCAGCAAATTGCCAATTACCATTTCCACTGTCACACTGTCATGGTCTGGATGCCAACAATCATAATCTGTTACCAGCGCTAAAGTTGCATAGGCAATTTCCGCTTCCCTTGCCAACTTCGCCTCTGGTAAATTCGTCATCCCAATGATTGTTGCACCCCAACTGCGGTAAAGATTCGATTCTGCCTTAGTGGAAAAAGCTGGCCCCTCCATGCACACATAAGTACCGCCGCGATGGAGAGTAACTTCTGGTAAATTGAGAGATGCGATCGCATCTGCCAACACAACAGCCAAATTCTTACATATCGGATCACCAAAGGCAATGTGAGCAACAATTCCCTCACCGAAAAACGTGGAAATCCGATTTTTTGTTCTATCAATAAACTGATCTGGCACTACCATATCCAATGGTTTCGCCTCTACTTTCAAAGAACCCACAGCACTAGCTGAGATTAAATACTCCACACCCAATTGCTTCATCGCATAAATATTAGCGCGAAACGGTAACTCAGAGGGTAAAAGCGTATGATTGCGACCATGACGCGCCAAAAAAGCTACCCGTGTACCATCCAAAGTCCCCAGAATCAAAGCATCAGATGGTGAACCAAAAGGAGTCTCGACTCGCACCTCTTCGACATCTTTGAGTGCGTCCATTTTATACAGACCACTACCACCAATAATCCCAATACTAGCTTGAGCCATGATTCTAAACTTGTTACTTGCTGATCTGCTAAGTTATTTTATCGAAAAGGGGAGTAGCAATTCATGTAGCTTTAGCTTTCCTACGGAACGCTACGCGAACCCGCAGGGTATTGCCCTGAGCGTGTGTAGTTTTGCATAAGTTCTAATGTATACAAATGTTAAATAGACGCACTCCTGAGCAGGGAGAGAAAGTAAGGGTTATACTTTTGAAATAAAGGCTTGTTTTAACCCCTGCTTTTAACATTTTTATAAATCAATGACTCTCAATTTTCGGTTTGCGGTAGTTAGCGACTTACACTTGGCACTTCCCCACACAATCTGGGATCATCCCAGTCGGTTTCATCTAGTGGAAGTCAGCATCTCAGCATTTAAAAGTGTACTAGAACATTTAATACAACTCGATTTAGATTTTTTGTTGTTACCAGGAGATTTAACTCAGCACGGCGAACCAGAGAACCACGCTTGGTTGCAACAATGTTTAGCCCAGCTACCTTTTCCCGTCTATGTTGTTCCTGGTAATCATGACGTTCCTGTGCTGTTGGCTTCGCAGCAATCAATTGCTTTTGCGGATTTTCCGTACTATTACACGAAGTTTGGCTATGACGATCCACAGCAGATGTACTACATTCGTCAGTTATTGCCTGGTGTTAAGCTGATTGGACTGAATTCTAACTCCTTTAATGAACAGGATGAGCAGGTGGGGTGTTTGGATACCAAACAGCTACGGTGGTTAGAAGAGGTGCTGGCGGCATCTGGTGATGAATTAGTTCTGGTGATGGTGCATCATAATGTAGTGGAGCATTTGCCCAATCAATCGAGCCATCCACTGGCAAATCGCTATATGTTGGCGAATTCACCAGAACTGTTGCAATTGCTGAGGCGCTACGGAGTCAAGCTAGTATTTACCGGGCATTTGCACATTCAGGATGTTGCTTACTCAGATGGAGTGTATGATATTACCACTGGTTCTTTAGTTAGCTATCCTCATCCTTATCGGGTGCTAGAATTTCATCGGGATAACGAGGGTAAAGAATCGTTGCAAATTTTATCCCATCGGGTAGAGTCAGTGCCGGAGTTTCCCGACTTGCAACAGTCATCGCGGCAGTGGATGGGCGATCGCTCTTTCCCCTTTTTAATCAAGTTACTAACTGACTCTCCATTATACTTACCATTATCACAGGCCAAAAAATTAGCTCCTAGTTTGCGAGACTTTTGGTCAACTATTGCCGATGGGGATGCAGTATTAGATTACCCCAACTTTCCGCTAGAAGTGCGGCGCTACATTCAGACCTATAATGCATTGGCGCAGCCCAACCCAGACATGGCTTTTAGTGAAACTCTTACCCTAATTGATAATAACAGCACACTTTTGCTGAGTTAGGAGTGATCAGTAGCCTCCTTCATCCCTGCCATAATTCTCTGATCAAAAGTCACCTTGGCAGGGCTACTCCAAACTCTTGTACAGAGGCGATTAATCGCGTCTCTCCTAACTTTTGTACAGACGCGATTAATCGCGTCTCTCTAATTACCGATATCTTCATTCCAAAGTTCCGCGTTAGTTTGAATAAACTCACTCATCATTAGTTCGCATTCGTCAAGATTAAGATCAATTACTTCCACGCCGTGAGATACCATAAATTCTTTTGCACCAGGAAAAGTTCTCGATTCTCCAGCGATGACTTTTTTAATCCCAAATTGTACCACTGCCCCAGCGCAGAGATAACACGGCATTAAGGTTGAATAAAGTGTTGTACCTTTGTAGCTGCCAACTCTCCCAGCATTGCGGAGACAATCGATTTCGGCGTGAGTGACAGGATCGCCATCTTGCACACGTTTATTGTGTCCTCTACCAAGAATTTTACCATCCTTGACCAGAACCGAACCTATGGGAATTCCACCTTCTTGTCTGCCTTGTTTTGCTTCTTGAATTGCAGCTTCCATAAACTCATTCATTATTAATTTTCCTTTTATGTCAAAACAACTTGTATTAATGGATCATGATGGCGGTGTAGATGATTATCTAGCAACTATGCTGCTGTTGACAATGAATCATATTGAACTTCTTGGCGTTGTCGTCACTCCAGCAGATTGTTATATTCAACCGGCTGTTAGCGCCACACGTAAAATTATCGATTTGATGGGATTTTCTCATATCTCGGTTGCAGAAAGCACTGTGCGCGGTATCAATCCATTTCCTACTCTCTATCGCCGCGATTCGTTTATCGTTGACCATCTCCCCATTCTCAATCAAAGCGAAAGCATCACCACGCCTCTGGTTGCCGAAACAGGTCAAGATTTTATGATCAAGGTGTTGCAGGAGGCATCAAGCCCCGTAACGTTGATGGTAACGGGGCCGCTGACGACGCTTGCAGTGGCTTTAGACAAAGCACCAGAAATTGAAGCGAAGATTCACAAAATTGTTTGGATGGGGGGTGCGTTGAATGTTGGTGGTAATGTGGAAAGAAGTTTAGAAGCAGGACAAGATGGTTCTGCCGAATGGAATGTTTATTGGGACGCAATTTCAGCAGCGCGGGTATGGCAAAGCCAAATTGAAATTATTATGTGCCCTTTGGATTTAACTAACAATGTCCCAGTCACATCAGAACTAGTGCAAAAAATGGGGCGACAACGCCACTATCCCATCTCTGATTTAGCTGGACAATGTTACGCACTAGTTATCTCCCAGGATTATTATTTTTGGGATGTGCTGGCGACAGCTTATTTGGGAAACCCGGAATTCTATCAGTTACGCGAATGGGAAACAGAAATTATCACCACTGGTCTGAGTCAGGGGCGTACTAAAGTAATTCCTGGTGGTCGGAAAATTTATGCAATGGATCAAGTAGATAAAGAGGCTTTTTATGCTTATATATTGCAGCAATGGGCAAGATAAATAGGACTTACGTAAAAGTACACGCTGTAGGGGCAATTCATGTAGCTTTAGCTTTCCTACGGAACGCTACGCGAACCCGTAGGGTATTGCCCCTACTGATTATTAATAAGTGGTAACGTAATCCATCACATCGTAGAGAGTAATGCGGGTGCCGGCAATCGTCAGTCCTCGCTCGGTGCGAATGATAGCAGCTTGTTCATTAAATGCTAAAGTCATAAATAGCCGATACAAAAATACGAGTCCACAGGCTAATAGAGATAAGGATTCGTCTTCGGTTGATAGTCAGAACAATTGATCGCTTCTTCTGTGTTGGCAATAGATGGGCGTATAGTACATTTAAGACGGTAATTGTCGGTAAAAAATTGGCAACCAGTACAGGGAATTTGATGCATTTGCTTGGCTGTAGTCACACTATCCCGCGCCGCCGCCCAGAGATTCAAAGCAACGAGAATAATTACAGTCCAAGCAACGACAAAGCAAATCGGGATTAAGAAAGGTTGAATTGCATGAATCAGGAAAGATAGCAGTTTAAACACGGTATGTCTTAATACAAATTAGGAGTTAGAAGTATCCAGTACTTAAGCAAAAAAATTCCGAAGTAGCGGTAATACCCTGCGGGTTCGCGTAGCGTTCCGTAGGAAAGCTAAAGCTACATGAATTCCCGCTACGACAAATCAGGTTTTTGAGAGAATTTTGCGTAAGTCCTAGTATTTTAACTCCTAATTCCTAAGAAGTATTAGTTAAACGCCAGCATGACCCAGTGCTAAACCAGTAACGAGCATTCCTAGAACAAGGAACGGTTGGGCGCTGGCTTGGTACTTAACATCATTCTTCACGGGATCGCGCAGAAAATACATATCCTGCAAGGTGATTTGCGGGATGATTAACAGTACTAATATTGCTGCGTACAAATTCTCATGGATGCTGACCAGATAAGCTGCGATCAATCCTTGAAAGACATCAATCGTCACTACACAAATCCATGCCGCAGTGGTGATACCAAACATTACGGGTAATGACTGTAATCCTAGCTGGCGATCGCCTTCTACACTCTTAAAATCATTGACAATGGCAATACCCAATCCAGCCAAGCTGTAGAACATTGTCAAAATTACAATTGTGGAATTGAGATCACCAAACAAAGCGTGTCCTGTAGACCAAGGTAGGGTGATATAGCTTGCACCCAAGGCGTAGCTGCCTAACCAGCCGTTTTGCTTGAGTTTCAGGGGAGGTGCAGAATAAATGTAGGCGATGAAAGAACCGATAATTGCGATCGCTGTAATTGTCGGGAATTGATCACCAGTCCACACATCTAGCACAAATGCCAAACTAATGCCAGCAATCAGTAATACCCAAATCTGAATAATTACCTGGGGTAGGGGAATTGCCCCAGAAGGAATCGGGCGATAGGGTTCATTGATCGCATCGATTTCGCGATCGTAGTAATCATTGAGGATTTGGGTGTAACCTGTCATCAATGGCCCAGCCAATAACATACAGGTTGCTACTTTCAACACATTTTCCACTGTCCAGGTATAATTCCCAGAAGAAGCCGCACCACAGACTACGCCCCAAATTAGGGGAATCCAGGTAATCGGCTTCATTAGCTGCAAACGAATTTTCCAAATTGAAGTTTCCCCTGTCGCTGCACCTTTCATCCCCAATAGTTGCCTAGTTTTCGCGCTGCTAGAGGCAGATGCGAACGCTTGCTCATTGGGATTATTTATCACTGAGTCTAGCGCCTCAGATGGATTGGGGTCTGGGGTAATGGGAGTTGATTCTGACATAAGATTTACTGATTAATAGGGCATTGGGCATGGGGCATTGGGCATGGGGCAATTGAATTTTGGATTTTGGATTTTAAATTTTGGATTAAATTTCAATCTAAAATCCAAAAGCGTTCGACTGAGCGCTCACGCCGAAGTCTAAAATCTAAAATTCTTGTTCCCCCACTCCCCACTCCCCATTCCCATAGCTTAAAAGGAAATTATCAAATAATTATTCTGAAACTTTGCTCCAGCAACGGGTCTGCCACTCAGAGCCGGGGGTAAGGGAATATTCCGTCGCTGATCTCCTGCCTCTACTGTCACTTCTGGCCCATATTGGGTGAGCTTGACTTGCTTTTTGTCAAAACTTGGCAAGAATAGGCGTACTTGACGGTTGTGGATGTCTATTTCAATTGGTTTGGGAGCCTGTAACGCTTGGGCTTCAAAGTTGGGTAGGGCGTTTATCAGTGGTTGCCAATCACCTGTTGGCGAGTCGGGAATGACGCTCACTGTTAGGGGTATAAATTCCTCTGACAGGTTGACGTTTGTCTCACTAGACACAACTAGAACACCACCGACAGTTAAACCGATTTGTTGAGCGCTACCCCACAAATAACGAGCATTTGCTACCTCAATGGGATCTCCTGTAGTCACCAAGAAAGCAGCCAGACGCTTGGGATCAGCAAGAGCGGCTCTCCCCTTTTCTAAGAAATTATTGACTTGATTAGTGGGACTGGCAAAGTTATCTGCTGTCCAGTTGATATTGAAAAAGCTGCTAATTAGTGGTTGAATCAAGGGCGATTCCGTAATCGTCTTTCCCAAATCGGAGTTGACAAACAATTGCCGAAATCGCCGCACATACCAACTGAGAGATTCTGGTAAACCCAACATTCGCAACGTTAAAGAGTCACCCGTGCCATCGTAGACGATCGCATCATATTTGCCACTAGCATCATATTCGCGGATCGCATTCAGAGCTAGGGCGCTGTCCATCCCCGGCAATACTACCAGTTCTTGACCAAAAACGTCTTTGAAGATGGGCGTGCGGAGATATTGCGCCTCAAGTTTCTTCGCTTCGTCCCAATTGCGTTCTAGTAGTACAGATGCTTGAAACTGGACTGCTTGCAAATTGGGAGCAATTTCTTGGGGATCGGCAGCAATGGGAGTACCCAGCAGAATTGGTAATGCTGGTTCTGGATGTCCTGCTAGAAGTACGCGCTTGCCTTGACTTGCCAATAATTTGGCGGCGGCGATCGCAATTTTGGTACGAGCGGTGCCGCCTTTGCCCAAAAATGTCAATATTAGAGCCATTACTTGATTCCTATTTTCACCGCCGAGTTTTCAACTCCAACTTAGCACTCAATAAAGACTCTGAGCTTGTGCTTTCAACTTCAGAGTCCAAGAAAAACCCGGTTCTGAGTTATTCCGATTACACAGGTTTGATTTCATCTTCAAAAAACCAAGTGGAAGTGTTGTCGTCAAACACCACCACTACACCGATTCCACCACCATCAGTGACTTTGTAGCCTTGGATGATACCCACTTGTCCGAGTTTTTTCACAACCGGGGGAGAAACGCGATCGCGCAAACGAAATACTTTAACCTTTTGTCCGATTTCCATGCCTGATTTTCAAATAAACCAAGTCTCAGTGTAGCGGAATCCGTGACTCTGCTCTGACAAATTCAGGGGAGATCAGGGAGAAAATTTCAAACTTCTGACTCCTGAGCTTACAGCTTAAAATTAAATCAACAACCAAACTCTTATATACCCAATGTTTGTCACAGCGCAACAGGCATTTGAGGCACAATTGCAGTTGGAACAAGAACAGATGTGATCGCAACTATTGGCGGTACATTTGCGATCGTTAGGAGTTAATCCAGATAGTTTGAGTTAAGCAACAAAGGTAGTAGTTATGTATCAACCAATTCCACCCCGTCCACCCCAAGAAACCATGCCGACGATGTATGATTTACCTAGTGAATTAGTAGGGGAATCAGGTTTGCCAGACGAATTTCATTGCATTCAGGCGGATTTACTTAGTGAAACTTGTCAATCTCCTAACTATTCATCTGAAGAAATTTTAGTTGCTAGTGACTTGAACCTTTACTACGACCCCCGCCATACTTTATGGTACAAGCGTCCTGATTGGTACTTAGTTTTGGGAGTACCTAGTGCTAGTCAACAACAAGACCTACGCTTAAGTTACGTCGTTTGGCAAGAGGGAGTTGATCCATTTTTAATCGTTGAATTACTTTCCCCAGGTACTGAACAAGATGACTTGGGACAAAGATTAAGGGAGGTAAATCAACCGCCGACGAAGTGGGAAGTATACGAAGGGATTTTGCGTGTTCCCTACTACGTTGTTTATGACCGTTATGAAAATAATCTCCGCGCCTTTCGACTCACTGGCACTAGTTATGAGGCAATTTACCTAACAGAAAACCGTTTCTGGCTGGACAAGTTAGAACTAGGATTAGGACTATGGCAGGGTACTTATCAGCAAACAACAGGTTTGTGGTTACGTTGGTATAATACCGCAGGTTGGGTGCCGACGTTGGCGGAACAAGCCCAACAAGAACGCCAACGGGCTGAACAAGAACATCAACGTGCAGAGCGATTAGCAGAATATTTGCGATCGCAGGGAGTTGATCCAGATAACTTGAGTTAAGCAAAAACTCGCATCCTTAACAAGCAAAGCAGGCTTGCAAACAGAAGTTATATTTGTAGTAAAAATACACTTGACAATAGCTGATTGATAGTATACTAATGAAGATAATTTCAAGAGAATTTTCTAGTCATGATAGATTCTAAAAGCACTAAAGGGATTTTCAACAAATAAATTATTCAATCTTCTGGGGTGGGTATCCTGTCCGCCCACAGCCAAAGGCGATTGAGACACCCACCTTACAAGAAGTAGTGGGATATTTTTATTTGAAATTTCCTAAAAAAGGAACTTTCATAAATATAATACTTCTGTGAGAGCAATTAGGTGAGTGGATAGTGAGTTGTGAGCGAGGAAGCAGAAATTGTTGCCGACAATGCGGGGAGTTGTACGTAAGCTAGGGAGATCGAGGGGCATTTTGCCCATAAATGGACAGTTGTGGGTGAACTTCGACTTACTAAGAACTCTAGTACGCCGGGATTTAGAGACACGTTACAAGGGTTCAGTTTTGGGCAACTTGTGGCCTTTGCTAAATCAGCTATCACAGTTATTTATTTATACTTATGTGTTTTCCACTGTGCTGAAGGTGAAGCTCACTACTCTCAAGGGTTTACCAGAAAATAATTTCACCTTTGGTTTGTGGCTATTTGCAGGGTTACTTCCTTGGATTGCTTTTACGGGTGGTCTAATCCAGTCCGCTAATTCGGTAGTAGGACAACCGAATTTAGTCAAGAAAGTGGTGTTTCCTCTAGCTTTGTTACCCCTAGTGCCAGTTTTGTCAACATTCATTGAGAGTTCCTTTGGTTTAATGGCATTGATTTTTTTCGTAGCGGTAACTTCTCATACTTTACATACTACCTTGGCGCTATTACCCTTGGTCTGGCTAACACAGCTATTGCTAACAGCAGGGTTGGGCTATTTAGCAGCAGGACTAACAGTATTTTTGCGAGATATTCCGCAGACTTTATTAGTGATTTTAAATATTTGGTTTTATGTGACACCGCTTGTCTATCCAGCATCAGCAATTCCAGAGCAATGGCAGACTTTGGTATTCTGGTTAAATCCGATGGCAGCGATCGCTGAAGTTTATCGTGACATAGTTTTAATTGGGGAGGTGAAGCATTGGGGTGAATGGGGAGTTACTTCTGTCGTCGCAACAATTATATTTTGTTGTGGTTTTACAGTGTACAAGCGTTTGCGTCCAGCTTTTGCCGATGTTTTGTAGGAAATTTTTACTGATCCACTAAATCTTAAATCAGCCTAATGGCAAGGTGAACTATACAGTACACGATAGCGATATGATTCAAAAAAGGGTGGAAATTTTGATTAGTTGATGATGTATCTGACTGATTAGAATTGTGCAGTCTAGATGAAATAATAGTAAGTGTGCAGTAATATGGGTGAGGAGATTGCAATTTCGCTGAAGAATGTCTCGAAGTGCTATAAGCGGTATGCTCGTCCGGTAGATAGACTAAAAGAACTTTTACTACCTGCTAAAACCCATGCTCAGGAGTTTTGGGCATTACAGGATATTAGCCTAGAGATTTCAAAAGGTGACACTGTAGGCATCATTGGTCAAAACGGCTCTGGCAAAAGTACACTGCTACAAATTATTGCCAGAACGCTGACACCAACAACAGGCAAATTGTACGTAAATGGTCGCGTTTCAGCATTATTGGAACTTGGTAGTGGGTTTAATCCTGAGTTTACTGGGCGGCAAAATGTATTTTTTAATGGGCAAGTTTTAGGGTTAAGCCGAGCCGAAATAGAAGCAAAATTTGACAAAATTGCTTCTTTTGCTGAAATTGGCGATTTTCTTGAGCATCCCGTTAAAACCTATTCCAGTGGCATGGTAGTAAGACTAGCATTTGCAGTAGTTGCTAATACAGAACCGAGTATTTTAATCGTAGATGAAGCCTTGGCTGTAGGAGATGCGAAATTCCAAGCTCGCTGTATGAAGCGTATTCGTCAGCTAAAAGAAGAAGGAGTGACTATATTATTTGTTTCTCATGATTCTGGAAACGTCAAGATGTTGTGTAATAGCGCAGTATTGATGAATCATGGAAGAATCTTAGAAATAGGTGAGCCTAAGCAGGTAGTAAATCATTATATTGCTTTATTAAGCTCAGATAATAATGAATTTGAGCTTGAACAGTATAATCCAGAAGAGACAAATTTTATTGAAACCAATGCTGGTTTTGTCAATAATAATCAACACGACAATTACACATATAGACACGGAAATAAATTAGCTACTATTAAT
>NZ_JBALCE010000021.1:0-2760 GCF_036919815.1 Nostoc sp. | reverse complement strand
ATACAAGCTATGACACTCAATTTATATTTACTGCGACATGGAGAAACTACTTTTAGTCAAAGTGGTAATTTCTGCGGTGAAACTGATGCGGAGTTGACAACAGAGGGGATGCAGATGGCATCCGGTTTTGCCGATGTTTATCAAAGCTTGTTGTGGTCGGCTGTTTATGTTAGCCCGATGAAGCGCACAATTGCAACTGCCAAGCCATTTTGTGATGCTATCGGTATGGATATGCAGTTACGTGACGGACTTAGAGAAGGTAGTTATGGCTCTTGGGAAACTTTGAGTAAATCCTTTGTCCAAGAGAATTACGCCCAAAACTATGTAAAATGGTTGACAGAACCCGCTTGGAATGCACCACTAGGTGGAGAAACTGCGGTAGATATTGCTAACCGTTCTATGCCTGTAATTGCTGAAATTCAAGAAAAACATCCCCAAGGTAATGTTTTAGTAGTTTCTCATAAAGCCACGATTCGGATTATGCTTTGCAGTTTACTGGGAATTGATTTAGGACGCTATCGCTATCGGGTGAATATTTTAGTCGCGTCGGTAAGTATGGTTAAATTTGACGTTAATGGCCCTTTGTTAGAAATATTAGGCGATCGCCATCATATACCCGATCATATTCGCTTTCGTCCGGGAACATAATAGTCCCTACTAGTAGTTTGTCAAGAAACTATTGACATGATATCTGCGTTCGCAGCAACAAAATCTAACTTTCCTATGAAATAAGCTGAGGCGATGCCTACGGCGGTAAACTACGCTATTTGGCAATTTTTCCTCGCTTGATTTTCTTTGGTTAGCTGTGATACTTGCTTGATGGGGGTGCGATGGCGTACCCGCCCACTTATGTGCGATCGCTCCTCTACCTCGTTTAATTTTTCCTCTAAGAATTCTATAAGTGCTTTACGTGAGAAGCAATGAAAGTGAAATAATAAACTAGTATGCCTTGCTGGTACAGGAGATGCAGCCATGACCTACACCATGCACGACGCTCTAGAAGTAGCAAACCTTGCTGCTGCTGACATCTCGGCTTGGCTGCGCTCTAAACCAGAAACTATTAGCGTTGTTAATGTTGAGGATGACTTAGACTATCAGCGCCGCGATGTTGACCTCATCTGGACAACGCAGACGGGTGAAATTTTGATTGAGATTAAGGGTGACAGATGGAATAAAACTCGTAACTTGTTTTTTGAGACGCATAGCAACCTAGAGAAGGGAATCCCCGGCTGTTTTATGTACACTGAGGCGGACTGGCTGTTTTACTACTTTGTCAACACTCGCCAACTGTACAGGCTACCGATGCCAAAAACGCGGGAGTGGTTTTTGATTACCATGAAGCGCTTTCGGGAGCATTCAACTACAACGCCAGTGGGGAGTAGCTATTACACGACTGTCGGGCGGCTTGTGCCGATTACTACGGTGATGTTGGAAGTGGCGGGGATTAAGATGGAGCAACTGTAGGGGTGCGATGGGGCGATCGCTCCCATTCTTAGAGGAAAACGGGAGAGCGATCGCTTCCCATGTTTGCGGGGTAGTTCTGGGACAAAGGGGGGCGATGCCTAACGGCGGGCTATTCGGTGTCGCTCATCCCAATTTTTCCTCTAAGAATTTAAGTTCAACATCACTTAAAAAACTCCCCTTCATTCAAGTCAAGCAAGAAATTTTACTATAAAACAATACGGTTCAGTGTATATAGGGGTACAGCCGGGATACCTGTAAAATCGGGCACAGTGCAAATAATTATTACAATAATTGTTTTCGTAGTTTTATAACTTGCCCAGAAATGGTATACGGGCAATTTAACTTTACTACGGTAAAATCACCTCTCCAACCTCTAGGGTTTCTTAAACTTGCCCATATTCAATCATTTTTGGGAATGTTTAAACTGGAGGAGTCAAGTAAAGTTTGGTATTGAAACAACGGTATATCAAGGTTTTTGCTTGATTTGCGTTACAGAAGTTTACAACGTGTCCCGTTTTGCAGATATCCCGGCTGAACCCCCAATGGGGCGATCGCATCTATATCAAGCGAGGAAAACTCAAGCGATATAGAACCTTCAACCAGAGCGGAGGGACATTATTATACATCATAAATTTTTGTTGCAAATAGTACGGTCTATCCCTAGCGTAAAGTGGACAATTTGACAATCTTTAATACTAAAACTACTTGGCGTATAGTCATAATCTGTCCGCACGCACCAAGAACGCAAGACACCTAATATATGGTTCGAGAACTCGAAAGAAAACGCCAAAGTGCAAAGTTCCCCGAAATTGCACCGGTTGCTAATCCCGTGGAAACAAAAAGTAAATGCCCATCTGGTAGTTGCAACCTACCAGATGGACACTCAAACATTTCTCCTAAATCAATTGCACTCAATTTAGAAGCAGGAAAGTATATGTTACCAAATCATAGATCCTCTAGGGATGAAAACGTGTCTAATCCCGATAGCTGCATCAAGACCTATTCAGCAGTGGAGTTGAGTATTGCCCAAGAACGCCTCCGTCAAGCTCGGTGGAGTTTTAATTTAGCTTTGGCAATGACGGCGGCTTTTGCTGTGACCAGCTTAGTCGGTGTTGGACTACTGCTATCAGGCAAGACTACAGAAGGATCTGTTGCCGCAGCAGGTGGATTAGCCTCTAGCGTTCGCTGCCTCCAACTGGTGAAGGACACTAATGACCGACTAGACAAGATAGCTGCCGAAATTTAGTTTCTGTTGCGTCTTTAGGAGCGATCGCTTCCTTTCATGGTTGCGATCGC
>NZ_JBALCE010000020.1:0-39379 GCF_036919815.1 Nostoc sp. | reverse complement strand
GATGAACCTCAGAGCATCGTTAATGAGTCTTTAATACTCGATAGATAGACAGGTTGACCGAAAAGTTCTACAATCTGACTGATTGCGGTAAATTTACTTATTGCCCAATCCACATAAGCATAGTAAAGATTTTCTAGTGATTGCGTTTGATTGCCCAAGCACTAAATTAATATAGGAAAGTCTTTGAGTTAAGGCGCAGCAAACAAATGGATGTAAAGCTGATTCTAGCGGGATTAACAGTTATATTTACGCTATCGTGCTTATTTTTTGGCACGAAAAATGGATACTATGATTCAGATAACTATCACGGCAATGGCTCTGCACATTGAGATAAATCTGTAGACGCTACGACTTTCCATAGGGTGAGTTGGTTAAGATAGCTCAGAACTTGCAAAGGGAAAATAAACAAGAGGCATCCTTTAGCTCCTAATTTGATCGCTTTCTTGTTAGCCCACCTTTCCGAACCAGTGCGGGTTCGGTAGAGGCGTCCTCCCCAATCAAAAATCTGTATTCTCAGGGTGTAGGGGCGCACAATAAAACTTACCCCTAAGTCACAAAACCAAAATTTGTGTAACTTTTGGCTTTTGGGATATGTCCATGATGATCAGGTTTGAGGGGAGGAAGCATGAGGAATAATCTGTCGGCATCTTCTCGCGTAGATGCTGCGGAAGCGAGTAGTGAATTAGAATGTTTGCCCTATAGTGTCCAGCATGACAATGAGGGCGTGTGTTTATTGGTAAAGATGGGGCCACACCGCATCCTGTTGGACTGTGGTTTGGAGGATATTTCATCGCTGGCTAAGGGGCTTACTAAGTCGGAACGGGGAGCTAGTTCGCCCCTACCAGCAGATTTAGTTTTGATTAGTCACGCTCACCCAGATCACGCCAGAGGCTTACTGGCACTGCATAAAGCTTTTCCCAAGTTACCTATTTATGGTAGTGAGGTGACTAGCAAGTTGCTGCCACTGAATTGGCTAGACCAAAATGCTGAGGAAATTTCTCAATTTTGTCATGCGTTGCCGTTGCGATCGCCTGTGGAATTCCAAGAGGGTCTAGTAGTAGAATTATTTCCCGCCGGGCATCTACCGGGGGCAGTAGCAATTCTACTTACCTACACCACCCAGCAGCGTACTTACAAGCTACTGTATACAGGCGACTTTTTCCTGTCAAACTCCCGCCTAGTAGAAGGTTTGCGTTTAGAGGAATTGCGAGGATTAGACTTGGATGTGCTGATCATTGAAGGCAGTTATGGCACATCCCGTCATCCCCATCGCCGTACCCAAGAAAATCAACTAGCAGAGCGAATTAATCGGGCGATCGCTGACCATTGTTGTGTAATCCTTCCCACCCCGGCTTTAGGATTGGGTCAAGAACTATTAATGCTCTTACGCTCACATCACCACTTCACCGGACGAGATTTAGATATCTGGGTAGATGGGGCTGTCGCTACTGGGTGTGATGCCTACTTAGAATTGCTACCCCACCTGCCGCCATCCGTGCAGAATTTCGCCCGCCATCAACCCTTGTTTTGGGATGAACGGGTGCGTCCTCGCGTGCGTCGTTTACAACCAGAACATCGTCCCACAGTGGGCAAGTCACCTTGTATAGTCCTTACCGACTCTACAGATGATTTGGGTAAGCACTGCCAACTAGACACAGGCCCTTGGCTGATCCTTCTACCAGAAAAAATTGATATAAAACTTAACAAAGAATATTTAGCGCCTACCAGTGTCGAAACCTATCTTTTGGCTCAACATAGTGATGGCCCTGGTACTACGCAGCTAATTCATAATTTGCGACCCCAGCACGTCATTTTTGTCCACGGTTCTCCTGCCTACTTGGCAGACCTGACTAGCTTAGAGGAGTTGCAAAACCGCTACCATGTACATTCACCGGCGGCTGACACCTTAGTAGAACTGCCCATCGGCGATACATTTTTACAACCAGCAGCACCAGAAACTAACTACGAAGGCGAACTGACAGAGTTGGCAACAGTAATCACAATCACCCTACCCAATGTGATTACTGGCGATTCGCGTTGGCGGCAATTTGCCGATACTGGTTTAATCGAAGCTCGTTGGCAAGGGGAAGAATTAGTATTAAGGGGATTGTCTCAACGAGAACTGCTCACCCAAAATAGCGATCGCTATACATGGACAGATGTAGACTGTTGCGGTACTTGCCGACATCAAAGGGGGCAGCGGTGTTGGAATCCAGCTTCCCCGTTATATAACTTTAAGGTAACTCTAGAAGGTTACTGTCCTGCCTTTGAAAGTCTAAATGATAGTCAATAGTCATCAGTCCGCTGCCTTTTGTCATTAATGAGTAATGACCAATGACTAATGACCAATGACCAATGACCAATGACTAATTATTCTGGATTCGAGTCAGTGTAACGGTTGTGGATGCGTTCAGCTTCGGGACAATCTTCAGTCATCAAAGGTTCCACATTACCGCGTGGTACTGAAGCCAATTTTTGGGTTACAGCACCAATGCTCTCAAGGCGAACCATTTCTTCCCAAGAACAAACTTCGTCCTCTTCTTCTGTTTCATAGCGTAGGGTCACTAAATCTCCCTCTATGTCGATGATGCGGGCGCGTTCAATCCAGCGTTGCTGGTCCCGCAAGAAAACACATACCTCGCGCCCATCGCAACACAGTTGATAAATCTTGCGGTGTAGCATGTATTGTTTCTGCCTTTTTAAACAACGTAGTTAAACCTGTCAAAATCTGGGTTCTACCCCATTACATTACACCTTTAAGAGGTTAATTTCACGGTTCAGAACAAGTACGCTTCATGACCCAATCCCAAGATTTGCTTGTAGTTGTCAAAATATCGGGAAATGTTGGATCATCAATCAATGATTGCTCTAGCAATGAACTCAATCTCCCTCTGGCTTCTTCTAGGGAATGTCTGCTTGATAAAAGTCAAACAATTCGGTACCTGTCCTAACCAGGTTTATATTTGTTGGTGAGTCATTCTTACCATTATGTAATAAAGAATACTCCAAAATAATCATTGATTGCGGTTGTTTAACTTGCCTACTTTTACTCATTGGCATTACGGGGAAGTCCGGGGACTTGGCTTTACTTTTACCCACTTGTATCTGATCTTAACTCATTCTCTTGCTGACCTTGATGGTTTTCAAGAACAACACCCAAAGAGTTTTGAGTTTTTAAGGTTTTTGGCTGCTCATGACTAAGAAAAAGCCAACGGAGTCAGGGGAAGAGGCAAAGGAGATGGGCGGCAAAGGGGAAAGACCATGAAAAAATTCCCCTCTGTCGCCCATCTGGGAGGATCAGCAAGATTTATATGGTATGGGAAATTCCATAAGCACATTCGAGGAGGACGCTTCTCGTTTAATTTGACCTGCGCGAACTGCATGATATAAGGTTGCCAGGGCTAACAAATCCTTTTGCTTCCAGCATTTAGTGGCTAGTACTTGCTGGAGTAAACCCTCAGATTCAACACTAAGATATCCAGTTTGGAAGGCAGATGCAACGAGTGTGCGAATCATCTTGATTAGGGCAGGGTAAATAATTTATTACCTCAAGTGTGGAACATTTTTCTCTGCTATTAATTGATATGGAACATAAGTATTATGTGATTATAATTACACGTAACTAGTGATTTGGATCACAATATTAGCTCTAAGTGCATCTATCTCTTAGTATATAGAGATAGATGGTTACAAAAATTTTTCGCCCCAATGTTCAGAAGGCAGATAATTTAACAATATTAAAACATAGAGAAACTTTTAGGTAAGTATCCAAAAAATCTCGTCAAACATCAGCAATCAAGCAAAAAACTGGCGGAAATCTTCATCCTTTTGACTTAATTGCACCCAGTCTAAGTTTAAAGACTGGAATTTTTGCACCAAGCGATCGCAAGCCGGACGTTCGGTAGCATAATGTCCGGCATCGATTAAAATAAGATTGCAATCGCGGCTTTCTTGAAACTGATGAAATTTACAATCAGAAGTCAGGTAAGCTTGAGCGCCAGTTTTCGCTACGCCTGAAATGTAACTAGCCCCCGAACCGCCTAAAACGGCAACTCGTGAAATTGTTTGCTGTAAATCAGCAGTTGGGGAAAAAATCAAATTCGGGGAAGCAAGTCGGGTTTGAATGGCTGTGAGTAATTCCTGTAATGTCAGAAATGGCTCTAGCAAACCAACACGCCCATATCCTAATCCGGCTTGTGTAGGTACTATGGGAGTAACTTCTTTGAGTTCTAAAATCTGAGCCAAAACGTCAGCAGTACCATCCTGCACTTGGTCAAAATTTGTGTGAGCAGTGTAAATACCAATATTGTGGGTAAAGGCTAACCTTACCATTTCGGCGATCGCTTCACCAGTGCGTAAAGATTTGGGAGGAGTAAAAATTAAGGGATGATGGGCAAATATCAGATTAGCATTCAGAGCGATCGCTTCTTGGATTACGGCCAAAGTCGGTGTCAAACATACCAAAACCCGTGCTTTTTCCTGCAAAACTCCTGGTTCAATCTGCCAGCCACAATTATCCCAGCTTTCACACCAAGCGGGATTTGCCCATGCTTCAAACCAAGTAATTAAATCAGCAATTTTCATAATTATTTTCTTCAGCAATTTTTAATTTTTAATTGCTAATCAGTGTCTCTGTGGTTGAATATCTAATTTTAATGCTAATTGCTGGCGCATTTCCTGAAAAGGTTTGTTCCATACAGGGCTAGCATTCCAGTTCCACACTGCCACCGGGATAAGTTGTTCTTCAGCAAGATAAGTTAGCAGACGATATTCATCTTCTGGTTCACGAGAAAAAGTGAAGGGATTGCGGTAGCCAGTATCACACAGTTTATAAGATGTGACTTTACTGTAACTAATACGTTGTAAAAGTTCTTTACCTTTGACAAGCAAATAATCTAAAAAAACCAGACTAAAAGGCTCTATATGTGCGCGTTTTTGTGGCTCTTTTTGTACCCATCTTGCCCACTCAAATCCATACATAAAATCGTGAACGTAACGAAAGCGCATTTCCGTTTTATTTCCGAACATCTTTGTCAGAGAAACCATCTTTTCAGCAAAAACTGTTAAAAAATGAACAGCGCCCTCATCTGCGATTAAAGCTTGCCTAAGCATACTACTTACCAGAAAATCAAAATCCCAGAAGATGTTTTCTGGAAAATTTTGCAACTGAGTATATACTATGCATTCGAGAGTTTCCTGAAGGGTTGTGAGGAGTTGAATCTCAGGGTTTTGTTCAATAATAAAATTTCCCAATTCTGCAAAACTGGTAATTAATGTCTTTTGGGGATTAAGTGACAATAGGTTAACAGACTGCTGGGCAAGGATTTCATCAATAAATTGGAAAGTATGAGTTAGTGTCAGTTGTTGCTTCATAGTAATTTCAATCGCCTACGCAGCTTACACTAACTATTAGTGTATATCGGAATAAGTAGATGATTAAATAATCACAAATAAACTTAACTTTTGAATTTACAAATTTACACAAATTATTTAGTATGGGCCTGATTAATTTTGCACCAATAATTTTCATCAGAAAGTTATCACTGCAAAATTTATTTAATATTTAAAAATGGTTACATACGCCTACCTACTTACGCACTAGAAACAGGGTATTTAAACTCTACAAAGCTACACTTTAAATAAATCAAACGTGAGAATTTCTATCCAGAAATGTGGACAACCAATTCTCTTAAATGACTACGCTGGCGGTGTTCCCAAATATAAATTCCCTGCCAAGTTCCTAGCACCAAATGACCACGATTAATGGGGATATGTTCAGAAGTATGGGTAAGTGCGGTACGAATGTGTGCCGGCATATCATCAGTGCCTTCTGCATCGTGGATGTATTTCCCTGATTCTGGGGCGAGTTTTGCCATAAAATTAGCTAGATCGACAAGAACATCAGGATCGGCATTTTCTTGGATGACTAAACTGGCTGAAGTGTGGCGTAAAAATAGAGTACAAAGACCAATTTCAACTCCCGACTCTGCAACTATAGCTTCAATTTTTGCAGTGATGTTGTAAAAAGATTTGCCAGTGGTGGAAATTTTTAGTAACTTTTGGTAGTGACTCATTTAAAACAGGAATTATTGATGAAAGTAAAAGCTAATTAGCAGTTGAATCTACTTGATTTGGTTGTTGTTCTGCCGTTGGTTGATCGCTAGACTGAGTATGTCTTCTCCTGAATAGGCTTAACACGGCATTTACAGAATTTTTTAGGATATCTGGGATGATCGGTGTGTTAGGTAGATTGTGAGATAAAGCTGTAATGTTATCTAGGTTTGGCTCTGGCAGTTGTAAACTATTTTTAGAATATGTTGTATCGTCTTGGTTGGTATTCATAGTTTTTGTAGTTCAGGAATGAAATAAACTGTTACTTGATGTAACAAGGTAACCACAGTAATTCCACCAGTAACACCAGTAGCATATTTCAAGGCTAGGGAAATATCGTCTACTTGCTTCTGGTTATTATTATAAGTCTCTCTCAAGTCAGCTAACATCTGTAAATGGTATTCTTGAGGTGAAAACGTTAAATAATCCTCTGGAAATTTTAGCTTTTTTTTCTTTTCTTCGTTTTCTTCTAGATTGGGGCTGATAAAAAACTTCTGTGGTAATAAAGCCCAGATGAGTAACAGAAAGTTGATGAAAAACAACAATATTTCTAAGGCACTGAAAAGACTAAATATCGTAATCAGTCTAGATATTGTTAGAAAACTTAATAATGCGGTGTTTGTGACAAATAGAATGTCTTTCTAAGCTGTTCCACATTTAAATTGCATGAACTGGGCGGGCAAGATGCCCACCCCACAAGAGTTATGTTTAATTTGGTTATGCAAATTAGATGTTTTTTAGCTTATAACTCGACGCACATCTTGGGCGGCTAATTCCAACGTTTCTTTGTCTATTGTTGGATTTTCCATTATTAATTTATGTTATTTTGAATAACTTTAATTTGAGTGTAAATACTTAATAACGGCATGAGCGATCGCTTCATTACCATCCTTAGCAATTGGTTGAGATTGCTTTGGTGGTTGAGGTAAATCATGTAGAAAATCCCAAGTTTCTTGAAAAAACTCACATGGGGTGATGATTTGATGTTGATTATAATTAGTTATACCTTCTAGTATAAAAGTTGCTTCGGCAAAGTCCTGACGCGGGATGCTAACAATAGGCACTTGTAGTAGTGTGGCTTCAGAAAAAGTGCTGTAACCAGGTTTAGAAACGACTCGTCCACAAATAGGCATAAAATCTACAGGGCGATATTTGCGGTCATCAATTTTCACTAAATTAGGTAAATTAGGGGCAGATTGATCAAAGACAATGAATTGCCAGTCGGGAAATTGTCGTAGGTTATGATATGGTATTTGCTGCAAACCCAAGCCGCCAAAGGTCAACAAAATAGTTTTTTCAACTGGTACAGTTATTCCCCAAAGAGAACGTAAATCATCAGCAGAGTGACGTGGGGAACCGCCTGTTAAGCCGACATCTGTGATATTGTTAAAAGCCTGCATTGGTTCATGGAAAGGAAGACGAAACAGGCGATCGCACTTTGAGTACCAATCACTAATCCAATCGGCAATTGGGGTAAATTCACCTCCCCAATCTCGATATATCAAGTCCCAGCCAAAGTTACTCATCATCCAGCAGGGAATGTTTGCAGCTTTGGCAAACCCAGGAGCAAGGAAGGGAATATCTGCCAAGATGAGATTAACGCGATTTTGGCGGATAAAATTCACTTCTGAGGCAATCAGCGAATTTTGATGCTTTTTAATATCCAGCAACTTTTCTAAAGTCGCTACTTTATCCATTGTCAAACTATCCGTTTGCACCACACCCAAATCAAACGCACGGGGACGATAGATAAAATCGCCTTCTATATAGCACTCTAGCAACCAGCGTGGGGCAGTGGTAACAAGAATTAGCAGAACTTCTGGACATAACTTTTGAATTGTCGCAGCTACAGAAGCCGTGCGAGCAGCATGACCAAAGCCGTGGTTAGTTATGACTATGTATAAGATTGGGCGTTCCATTTTATAGTTAGGAGTCATTCAATTTTGGATTTTAGATTTTAGATTTTAGATTTTTCCTTCAATCCAAAATCTAAAATTGGCAGAGTTAGGAGTTAAAATCACAATTTCCACACCGATAACTTATAACTCTTATAGCACTTCTTAGTTGAGTCAAATACAGACCTAACCCCCAGCCCCTTCCCTGCAAGGGAAGGGGAGTAAGATTAAAAGCCTCTCTCCTAAAAGGAGAGAGGTTAGAGTGTATTGCATACAAACGAAAAGCCCTATAACTTTTAACTAAGTTTTGCAAAAACTTTGAATCGTCTCAACCAATAAGTCGATTTCCGATTCTAAAGTAAAGTAATGAACGGTGGCGCGTATACAGCTAGGATAGGCAATTGTCCGAGTTAATATCTTTTGTGACTCTAAAAATTGCACCAGCTGCAAATGATCTGGCGGCTGATTATTTATTAGTTGAAAAGAAACTATACCGCTTTCAGGTGGGGAAGTTCGCAAACATTTAACATCGGGTAACGCCGTCAATTTTCGCCAGAGATACTCACTGTTATGGCAGATTTGCTCGTAACGTTCTTGTGAGGTTCCCCATTGCTGATGGATAGCGATCGCCTCCTTTAACCCAACATACAAAGGATAAGCTAATGTAGACACTTCGTATCGTCGCCCATCTGGAAGCCAACCCACAGGCTGAGATTGACTATCTACAACAATGCCATTCAAGCCAATAAACGTAGGCTTTAGGCTTTCTTGTGCTTCTGGTCGAACATACAAACCACCAGCACCCGCAGGACCACATAACCATTTGTGACCAGTGAAAGCATAAAAATCTACTCCCAATTCAGTCAAGTTTAAAGGCAATAAACCAGCAGATTGGGCAGCATCTATCAATAGTAAAGAATGATTATTTCTGCATATTTCGGCAATTTTATCAAGAGGTAAAACTTGACCAGTATTCCAGAAAACATGACTCAATATCACTAGGCGGGTATTGGGGCGCAAGTGCTGGGCAATAACTTTTACGGGATCGCCCTCATTTAAAGTCGCCTTGAGAGGACAGGTAGTAACTTCTACAACAAATCTTCGTGCAATTTCCTGGGCTGTGGCAATCACGCCTGGATGTTCGCAGTCTGACAGCAGCAGATGGTCGCCAGCTTGCCACTCAATGCCCCACATAGCGATATTACAGCCAACAGTGACATTTTGGGTAAGAGTAATTGTTTGAGCTGGTGCATTTAACTCCAAAGCGATCGCTTCTCTTGCAGCTTGAGTCTGAGGTGCTATCCAGCTATACGCCTCATTGCCAAAGGGACCGATATGCTGAACATGAGCTTGAGTTTGGGCGATCGCATCCATTGCCCTTTGAGGCATCGGCCCTTGTCCCCCATAATTGAAATAAGTTTTATTCCCTAAAGCGGGAAATTGCTCTCGATGGCTATGCAGCCTGGTTTGTGCGACAGAAATACTAGTCATACCGATTTTAGATTTTGGATTTTGGATTAGTCATAGTTTCTCATCTCCCCCTCTCTCACTCCATCATTAACAAGATTTACGCAAACAATAGCCGAAAAGAATGATTTTTAGGTAGGGGCAATTCATGTAGTATTGCCCCTACCGTGTATAGTTTTGCGTAAGTCCTAATTAATTGTCTGAGTTATTCCCAGAGTGTCCTAATTCTTGTTAACTTAAAAGGATGCTAATTAATGCTGAACTCCTACTGCAATACCAACGCTGTAAACGCCGGCCTTTTCTAGATATCCACGGTGACAAAAGTCAGCGCGATGCTCCCAATGAGTTGCTACGGAAACTCCAACAGGACAAAATCGCCCATCAGCTGAGTGCTTTGGCACAGGTGACTTATGATCAACCAAATTATTCTTATGGAAACTGGGAAAATGCAGAGAAGGCAACTTTAGAATTGATGCAGCGTGGGGTTGAGTACATATATAAAGGAGTACTGTTAGCAACTTATTCTGAAGGATACACCTTACTGAGTCGTCCAGATTTACTTGTCAAAGAACCAGGACAATCCCATTTTGGAGATTGGATCTACGTCCCGGCTAATATTGAACTGGGTAAGCGCCCTAAGCAAGAATATCAAGTTGTCGCTGCATTTCATGCCCAAGTGTTGGCAACAGTGCAGGGAGTTGCACCTGAAACAGCTTCGCTCATATTGCGAACCAAAAATACAAGTTATGCGGTGGATTTGTTTAAATGGATGCCACGGATGCAGGAGATTTTGGAGGAGTTTATCCAAGTTTTAGAGTTACCGAATCCGCCAGAAGTATTCATTGCCCGTCAAAAGTGCAATCTTTGCCATTGGTATAGTGAATGTTATGCGATCGCACAATCTGAAAAACATCTTTCACTGGTACCAGGCGTAACACCCATTCGCTACACTCAACTGCAAGCCTTAGCCATCACCACACTGGAATCTCTCGCTAACACCAATCCCAGCACTCTCGAAAATCTGCTTGGTTTTGACAGCGAAGTAGCGCCGAAGCTAGTAGTGCAAGCTCAATCTGCACTGGAAAAACGACCTCTCATTTTACCCTACCCGCTACCAATAAAAGATATTACATTTACAGCACCCATAGAGCTTTACTTTGATATTGAGGCACAGCCAGACTTAGATTTAAATTATCTTTTGGGGGTTTTAGTCGTTGATAGACTTGCCAACACAGAACAGTTTTATTCGTTTTTAGCAGACAAACCAGAAGACGAAGAATTAGTTTGGCAGCAATTTTTGGATTTGGTTTGGCAATATCCCGAAGCACCAATTTATCATTTTTGTGTCTACGAGTTTGATACAGTCAAACGGTTAGCAAAACTTTACCACACCCCCTACGCCTCAGTGCGTCCTGTACTGAGCCGATTTGTGGATGTGTATGAACAATTAACCCAAAGTGTAGCATTGCCCGTAGAAAGTTATGCCCTGAAAGCGATCGCTCGTTGGTTAGGATTTGAGTGGCGGGAGAAAGAAGCCAGTGGTGCCAAGTGTATTTATTGGTATGATCAGTGGCTAGAAACAGGCGATCGCACCTTACTAGAAATTATCCAAAGCTATAACGAAGATGATTGCCGCGCTACCCGCAGAGTCAAAGATTGGCTTGTCAACTTTTTTCAGGATGAATATGGTTTGCGACGAGCTTAATTAATTTCGTATTTTCTAAAAGTTTTTAATTTGTTGGAATACATATTATCCCAATTCAAAATTAAGAAAACCTGATTTCATCAGAGTTTCCAGGCTTGTAAGCTGAAAAACATCTAAATTGCATAATTGAATTAAATTAAACTCTTGTGGGGTGGGCATCTTGCCCGCCTTAATTAATGCAAGTTAAATATAGTTGTGCCTCCCTACGTGTATTGATGTAATAAAAAAATTTATGCAGCTAATTAAAAAAATCTTCGTATTCCCGCAAATTATTTACTTTTTGCTCCCGATTCTAATTATTAGCCTCCTATTCACAAACTTACTGTCAAATGCTGTTGAAGTCAGTAGCATAGAATTTATCGGTGAAGCCACTTTACCGAAAGGTTTAATCTTTAAAAAAACTGAAGTTGGAGGTTTATCTGGAATTACTTATAATCCAAAAAGCAACCTTTATTATGCTATTTCCGATGACCGTGGGCAAAAAGCTGCCGCCCGTTTCTACACCTTGAAAATCGACTTAAGCAAGGGTTCCCTACAAAAAGGTGGAATTATTCCGGTCAGTGTTACTACATTATTAAATGAGAATGGTCAAACATTTCGCCCTGGTGAAACTGATACAGAAGGGATTGCGTTAACTAATAAGGCAACTGTGTTTATTTCTTCTGAAGGCGATGTGAGAAAATTAATTAATCCTTTTATTAAAGAGTTCTCCCTATCTTCTGGTAGGGAAATTAAAACACTTCCCATCCCAAACAAATTTTTGCCAGATAAAAGTAGTCAAAAAGGTATCCGCAACAATTTGGCTTTTGAAAGCCTCACCATCACACCTGATAAAAAGCATATATTCACAGCCACCGAAAATGCTCTAATTCAAGATGGTATCGCAGCTAAACCTAACATCGGTAGTCCTTGCCGGATTTTGCAATACAACTTGCTCAACAACCAGCCAGAAAAGGAATTTCTTTATCAAACTGAACCAGTTACACCATTTTTGGATCTGACTGGCAAATTCGCTAGTGGATTACCTGATTTACTTGCTCTCGATAATCAAGGACACTTCCTAAGTTTAGAGCGGTCTTTTACTGGTTTAGGATTTGCTATTTCCCTGTTTCAGGTTTCTTTAGAAGGAGCGGATGATATTCATAAAATAGATAGCCTTTTAGCAGTTGACTCTAAAAATATTAAACCAGTTCAGAAAAAACTGCTGTTAGATTTGAGAACCCTAGATGTACTGCTAGACAACATCGAAGGCTTAACTCTTGGAGCTAAACTACCCGATGGTCAGCAATCATTAATTCTCGTCAGTGATAACAATTTCAACTCCTTGCAACGCACTCAGATACTAGCCTTTAAAATTGAAATTGAAACACCACTAATTAGATTATTACGCCGTTTATTCCCCAATTTTAACCATTAGCTGTACGGAGATCATGATACCGCAGCTACGCCCGTCGTAGACATCGCGCCTTTACTGCTATTTACTTATTTGCAGCTTATTTCTGTGTATTTACGGAATCTAGTAGGCAAGTTTTTCTAGCGTTTTTGTAGTTTACGTGTAATTTCTCAACCGAATTCATTAATAAATATGTTATAGAATGTTTAGGGAATTTTGCAGAGTGATTAACTATGATTACAGGAGATAATTAATTTTTTCCAAATTATGATATTTTTTAGATTTAAATTTAATAATTAGATAGACTTATGAAAGTATTTTGCCAACAATATTTTTTATAAATGATTTTTATGTCACAAAATAAAATTGATAAAATGGTAGGGCAAAAAGCAGAGTTAGACAATTATATTGGACAATTTTTAAATAATCGCTATTTAATCAGAGATTTGATTGGCAAAGGGGGGATGGGTAGAGTTTATTTAGCAGAAGATACTGCTAAAGGTGGTATGGCGATCGCAATTAAAATCTTATCACTCAGTTTGGCAAACCAACAAATGTCCCAACGCTTTGCCAGAGAGATTTTTATTGGCGCTCAATTGGGTCGCAAAAGTAAACATATTGTTCGCATTTTAAGTTACGGAGTTACTGAGGATAAAACTCCGTTTTATGTAATGGAATACCTGCAAGGAAAAAATCTCAAACAAATTCTCAAAATTCAGCCTTTAACATTATCGGAGTTTTTAAATATTTCTAATCAAATTTGTTTAGGCTTACAATGTGCCCACCAAGGAATCAGCCTCAAAGGAGAGATTTATCCCATTGTTCACAGGGATATGAAACCAGAAAATATATTCATTAGTGAAGATAGTAAACAAGGAAAAATTGTTAAAATATTAGATTTTGGTATTGCCAAGTTTTTAACAGAGCGAAGTGGGATGACCTTGACAGATTCTTTTATTGGCAGTTTGCCTTACTGTTCTCCAGAACATATGGAAGGGCGCAAATTGCTAGATGTCCGCTCTGATATTTACAGTTTGGGAGTACTAATGTTTGAGATGCTAACAGGAAAGCATCCATTTCAGACAAAAAGTAACTCCTTTGGTACTTGGTATCAAGCACATCGCTTTCAAATGCCACCTACAGTTGAGCAAGTTAATCCGCAAGTCAAAATCCCGCAGATATTAGAAAAAATGTTGATGAGTTGTTTAGCTAAAGAAGTAAGCGATCGCCCTCAAAATATAAACCAAATATTAGAAGATTTAGAAAAGGTTAATATGCAGCTTAATGAAGTTAGTCATAACAATAGTAGTGACATTATTAACCTCTCAATTCCCATCCAATTAGTACCTGCAACATTATTATCAGAAAAAGAGTGTTGGCAGAAAAAGTGGCCTAAAAATAAACCAATTGCGCGAATTGGATTTCCCCATTTACTACATACTACTCAAAGACCTATACCAACTTTTTGGGCAATGTTGCCCAAACAAGAGATTACAAACTTTTTGGACAAAATACATGGCACTGAATTTATTACTCAAATGAATGTATCTCCGATGCTATTATGGGTTACAGTCCTATACAATTCCCAGCCTTCTCTGACTAAGTGGCTACCTTACTTTTTGGATTTGAAAGATAATAAAGGGGAAAAGATAGCGCGTAGTTTAGCAGAAGTAGGCTATTACCATCTCCTATTTTTTGCCCTAGAAGATCCAGACTGTTGCTCTCACGTAACGACTTTAAGCCTGACGGCTAACCAGCGCCAGCAACTTGTAGATTGCTTAGATATGAATCAACAGTCAAATGAAATAATTTTGCCTAATCAGGCCAAAAATCTCCTAAAAACAGAATATGAAAAACTGAAATTAGATATTTTACTAAAGTTAGCCGCAGATCAAAAAACTGAGAAAGAAAGTTCAAAAAACTGGATGGCTAAATTTTTGGAGATTTTTTTAAACCTTTTATCACGTCATTGAAAGTCCGCTCTCAAAATAAAAATTCTTGTCATCATTACCTAATTATATTCTTATATGTGTATTGCTAACTTTAAATGGACTCAGCAGCAAAGGTGATCAAAGTGAATCAAAGCCCATTTACATCTCCAATTAGTACGGGCTTGCTTGCCAATCGTTATCAACTCAAGCAATTAATTGGCAGTGGTGGCATGGGTGAAGTTTTTTTAGCAAATGATATTTTGTTAGGAGGTATACCAGTTGCTATCAAGTTTTTGACTCAGACTTTTGTCGATACAAAAATGCAAGAAGACTTTGCTCGTGAAGCTTTAATGAGTGCAGCTTTGAGTCAAAAGAGCGTACATATAGTGCGGGCGTATGATTATGGTATAAATGAGAAAGGAAAACCATACTACGTTATGGAATATCTAAGCGGCAAGAGTTTAAAGGATTTAATTCCGTTGCCGCTACCCATGTTTTTAACTCTCTCCCGCCAAATTTGTTTGGGCTTACAGTGCGCTCATCAAGGTATTAACATTGATGGCAAAATTTGTCCGCTAGTTCATAGAGATATCAAGCCTGCGAATATATTAGTTATTCCCGATCCGATATTGGGTCAGTTAGTTAAAATTCTCGATTTTGGTATTGCTAGATTTTTGAATTATACATCAACAGCTAGTATAAGTAGGGGATTTAATGGCACTTTACCCTACTGTTCTCCAGAACAGCTAGATGGGGAAAAATTAGATAGTCGCTCAGATATTTATAGCCTGGGTGTGATGATGTTTGAGATGCTCACAGGTAAAAAACCTTGGGAACCAGAAACTGATTACTTTGGTGCTTGGTATAAAGCACATCACTTTGAACAACCAAAAGCGATCGCAGATATTAAACCCACTCTTGAATTACCTGAAAAACTAAATAATTTAATCATGTCTTGTCTTGCCAAAAAAGCCAGCGAACGCCCCCAAAATATCGCTCAAATTCTGGAAATATTAAACAGTTTAGAACAGTCCAATTATCCCAGCTTACCGACAATCTTAGTTCCTACTTTCATCCTTACCCCTCCCTTATATTCTGGATTACCAATCACAGTAGAACAAAGCTGTCAGCAACTTTTGTGGCCTGAAAATAAACCAATTCAAGAAATTGTTTTTCCCCAGCTTCTAGACACCGCACAAGCATCGATGACAGCACTATGGTTGATGTTGCCTAAAGAAGAAATCAAAAAGTATGCCCTTTCGACTCGTTACAACCAATTTATCTTCATGACATCCCCTCACCCAATGCTGTTGTGGGTGACTGTACTCTACAATCGGCAGTTGGCTCCTAAATGGCTACCGTGCTACTTAGATATGCAAAATCCCCAAAATCTTCGGCTGGTAAGTTCCCTGGCTGAAAATGAACGCTACCCTTTGATTTTCTTTACCCTAGAAGCACCACATTCCTGCACCAACGTTCTCACCAGTGGCATTGAGCCAACTCAGCGGCAAATATTAAAAACCTGGGTGGAACAGAGTCATAGTCTACCACCTGCTTCTCAACTCCAGTTGAGCAAACAGCTATTAAAGCAGCAGTATAAACAAATGCAATCCCGGATATTGCAGCATCTGGAATCAGAGCCACTGGTTGTATTATCAGGCTCTATTTAAGGAAAAATTTGCACCTTGGAGAGACTGGACAAAAATAAGTTCTAATTCCCAACTCCAAAACACTTGACAAGTAGAAAATAAATAGCGATAATAGCAAAGTTGACAAACAAGGGACTGTAGTTCAATTGGTTAGAGCACCGCCCTGTCACGGCGGAAGTTGCGGGTTCGAGCCCCGTCAGTCCCGTTCTAAATTTATCCTTCCTTGTTTTGGTTAGAGATCCAACTTTAAGTAAAGCTAAGTTGGGGTGCTTCAGATATAAGCTACATTGATCATGCTTTGCGAAAGAGAGAATTAGCTGTGACTGTCAGAGTCCGTATTGCACCAAGTCCAACCGGAAATTTACATATTGGTACAGCTAGAACTGCTGTATTTAACTGGTTATTTGCCCGCCACCACGGTGGTAAGTTTATCCTGCGAATTGAAGACACAGACCTAGAGCGATCGCGTCCCGAATACACCGAGAATATTCTTGAAGGACTGCGCTGGCTGGGACTGAACTGGGATGAAGGACCATTTTTTCAATCCCAACGCCTGGATCTTTATAAAGAAGCAGTACAAAAACTGCTAGATCAAGGATTAGCCTATCGTTGCTACACCACTTCCGAAGAATTAGAGGCTCTCCGAGAAGCCCAAAAAGCTAGAGGCGAAGCTCCTCGCTATGACAACCGTCACCGTCATCTCACGCCAGAACAACGCGCCGCATTTGAAGCCGAAGGTCGCTCCTCTGTGATTCGCTTCCAAATCGAAGATGGGCGGGAAATTGTCTGGAATGACCTAGTAAGGGGAAAGATGTCTTGGCAAGGTAGCGATTTAGGTGGTGATATGGTCATCGCCCGCGCTTCAGAAGAGGGAAGCGGTCAACCTTTATACAACTTTGTAGTTGTGGTGGATGACATCGATATGCAAATCACCCATGTCATCCGGGGAGAAGACCACATCGCCAACACCGCCAAGCAAATTTTATTGTATGAAGCAATGGGTGCAAAAATTCCAGAGTTTTCCCACACGCCTCTGATTTTGAACACAGAAGGGCGCAAGCTTTCTAAGCGAGATGGTGTCACTTCTATTTCTGAGTTTCAGCAAATGGGCTTTATTGCTGAAGGCTTGGTGAATTACATGACATTGCTGGGTTGGTCGGCACCAGACTCGACGCAAGAAATATTTACCTTAGAAGCAGCAGCTAAAGAATTTGGCTTTGAGCGTGTAAATAAAGCAGGCGCAAAGTTTGACTGGGACAAGCTGGACTGGTTGAATAGTCAGTATGTCCACAATACGCCGATAGATAAACTCACAGATTTACTCATACCCTATTGGCAAGCGGCTGGGTATAAATTTGATCGTGGAAGAGAACGCCCCTGGTTAGAACAGCTAGTAACTTTAATTAGCCAAAGCTTGACTCGTTTAGTAGATGCAGTACCTCAAAGCCAACTGTTTTTTAGCGACACCGTTGAATTTAGCGAGGAAGGCAGTACACAGCTAAAGCAAGAAGGTTCTGCTGCTGTTCTTGAGGGGATTGTCACAGCCTTAGAAAATCAGCCGCAACTGTCGGAAGTCGCCGCCCAAGATATTATTAAGCAGGTGGTGAAAGAGCAAAAAGTCAAAAAAGGCTTAGTCATGCGATCGCTCCGAGCAGCCTTAACTGGAGATGTTCATGGCCCCGATTTGATCCAATCTTGGTTACTACTAAATCAGATTAGTTTAGATAAGTCGCGCTTGAGTCGGGCGATAACGGAAGTTAATTAGTGATTACTTCCAAATTTTAGAAATATTTTAGATTTTAGGGGCGTACAAACGTGCGCCCCTAAAATCTAAGGTAGAGCAACTATAGCAACAATAAATCATTGACTAATTACTAATGAATTATCCCCAATATCCAATCTAAAATAGGTAGTCAATTCTCCTCACATTGGGAACTTGGTGTGTAAAATTCATGTCTTCAAAAACACTTAGAAGCGAAGTAATTACAATGCCGACAAAAGCGCTCAATAGAGGGATGAGATTATCGTTCATGATAGTTACGCTCTTCATCACACCGACAGTTAATGCTGTCACTGATGCTCAGGAAGCGCCAACAATATTTGGAGATGTCACCATTGACCCACAGTTTTCGCCAGACCCCCTGACAGTTCGCGGGATGAGTGGTGGTTCAATATCTGGTAGTCAAGTAGCCGGGAGGAACGAAACAGCCACTGGCCCTTGTACTGGATTTGTTGATGAAACACCAGACCATACATTAGCGCTAACAAGTAAATTTGACTACCTGAAGTTGCAAGTGCAAAGTCCTGAAGACACCACTATGATTATCAAGGGTCCTGGTGGTACTTGGTGCAATGACGATTTTGACGGCAAAAATTCTGGCATTATTGGCGAATGGCTTCCTGGAAGTTACCAAATTTGGGTTGGTTCCTACGAAAAAGGCAAGTATCTTCCTTACACTCTACAAATTACAGAAGTTAAGTAGGGCATTGGGCATGGGGCATTGGGCATGGAATTTTTCTCCTTGTCGCCCTCATCCCACTCCCCACTCCCCAAAATGATGATTCAGAGGGACTTGAACGACACAAGGAGCATTCTGGAGAAATTCTCCGTGTCTTTGCATCGCGTTGCGCTCCCTTTTCTCGTGCAATATTGTATTAAAATTAAGTTAACTTTGATTAAGATTCTTGTTGGCATTGCCATAATGCGCCGATCGCTCTATGGAAGTGCATATAAGAGATCAAATTAAACAAAATGGAGTTATAAACATCCGTTTAACAGCCCAAAGTGACAGAGTAATAGAATATTCGGTTGCTAAGGCTGATGAGTTGTATAGGCATCTAGAGGCAAATTAAGATGAAATTCTCTTGGAAAGTACTAGGACTCTGGACATTGCCGGCTTTGGTAATTGGCTTTTTCTTCTGGCAAGGGGCCTTTGCAGCCGCTCCTGCTGACATGAGTAAGAATACAGCCAATACCCGCATGACCTATGGTCGCTTTCTAGAATACTTGGACGGCGATCGCGTCAACAGCGTGGATCTGTACGAAGGCGGTAGGACAGCAATTATAGAAGCTCGCGATCCAGACATCGAAAATCGTGTCCAAAGATGGCGGGTGGATTTGCCTATTAACGCTCCTGAATTAATCAGCAAGCTGAAAGAAAAAGACATCAGTTTTGATGCTCACCCGATGCGGAATGATGGCGCAATTTGGGGATTGTTGGGCAATCTCATATTTCCAGTTTTATTGATTACTGGGCTATTCTTTTTGTTCCGGCGTTCTAGTAACCTCCCCGGCGGGCCAGGTCAAGCGATGAACTTCGGCAAATCCAAAGCGCGTTTCCAAATGGAGGCGAAAACTGGCGTGAAATTTGACGACGTAGCCGGAATTGAAGAAGCTAAGGAAGAATTGCAAGAAGTCGTCACCTTCCTCAAACAGCCAGAAAGATTTACCGCAGTAGGCGCACGCATTCCCAAGGGAGTACTGTTAGTTGGACCTCCTGGAACTGGTAAAACTTTACTAGCAAAAGCGATCGCTGGGGAAGCAGGTGTACCTTTCTTCAGTATTTCTGGTTCGGAATTTGTGGAAATGTTCGTTGGTGTGGGTGCATCCCGCGTCCGCGATTTGTTCAAGAAAGCTAAAGACAACGCCCCCTGTATCATCTTCATCGATGAAATCGACGCCGTAGGACGGCAACGGGGTGCTGGTATCGGTGGCGGTAATGATGAAAGAGAGCAAACCCTCAACCAACTCCTCACCGAAATGGACGGGTTTGAAGGTAATACAGGCATCATTATTATTGCTGCCACCAACCGTCCCGACGTACTCGACTCAGCCTTGTTGCGTCCCGGTCGCTTTGACCGCCAAGTAACAGTCGATCCACCCGATATCAAAGGGCGTTTGGAAATCTTGCAAGTCCATGCGCGGAATAAGAAACTAGACACTAGCGTATCTTTGGATGCGATCGCTCGCCGCACTCCCGGATTCACTGGTGCTGACTTAGCCAACTTACTTAACGAAGCGGCAATTCTCACTGCTAGAAGACGCAAAGAAGCGATCACCCTCCGCGAAATTGATGATGCGGTCGATCGGGTAGTTGCGGGGATGGAAGGTACTCCTTTGGTGGATAGCAAGAGCAAGCGCTTAATTGCCTACCACGAAATTGGACACGCCTTAGTTGGAACTTTGTTAAAAGACCATGACCCAGTGCAGAAAGTCACGCTGATTCCACGAGGACAAGCACAGGGTTTAACTTGGTTTACTCCCAACGAAGAACAGGGGTTAATTTCCCGTTCTCAACTCAAAGCCAGAATTACTGGTGCTTTAGGCGGTCGCGCTGCCGAAGAGGTGATTTTTGGGGCTGCGGAAGTTACCACTGGTGCAGGTGGAGACTTACAACAGTTATCGGGAATGGCACGGCAAATGGTGACACGGTTCGGAATGTCAAACTTAGGCCCACTTTCCTTAGAAAGCCAACAGGGAGAAGTATTTTTGGGTCGTGACTGGACAACCCGATCTGAGTATTCCGAATCCATTGCCTCGCGTATTGATGGACAAGTCAGGGAAATTGTTGAACAGTGCTACGACACTGCTAAGAAGCTGATCCGTGATCATCGCACTGTCACCGATCGCTTAGTCGATTTGCTGATCGAAAAAGAAACCATTGACGGCGAAGAATTCCGCCAGATTGTGGCTGAATACGCTGAAGTCCCTGAGAAGCAGGAGTATGTACCGCAACTGTAATAGTTGACTCTTTTCTGGGCTAATACCTGGAAATAAGTTAACAAGCTAAGAAGCTGATCCGCGATCATCGCACTGTCACCGACCGCTTAGTCGATTTGCTGATCGAAAAAGAAACCATTGACGGCGAAGAATTCCGCCAGATTGTGGCTGAATACGCTGAAGTCCCTGAAAAGCAGGAGTATGTACCGCAACTGTAATAGTTGACTCTTTTCTGAGCTAATACCTGGAAATAAGTTAACAAGCAAAAAATCAAATGAGGATGCTATGTGCCATCCTCATTTTTTTATGTGAAATTTTATAGTTTTAGGGAGACGCTTGCTGCTATGACTCGCTTGTTTATTGATTTCAAAGCTAGTTCTTTCCCTTACACCTTTATATTCAAAAGCCAGTCATCTTAGGAGTTTGCGCTTTTCTTAGTGCCATTCAGTTCTAATTACTTCGCTCCTCCGACTGGAATATCCCCGTTTTCAGCGTTAGTGTGGATTTCTAAAATTTTCGTTCTAATTACTTCGCTCCTCCGACTGGAATATCCCCACCTATACCCCACAAACGGCTGAAAGAGCCATTAAAGTTGCTAGAGGATGTAAGCACAAACCACGTCCCAAGAGCGCCAGGAAAACCTCCATTGTTAGGACGCCACACCACCATATCGTCTCTGCCGTCCTTATCAAAATCTAAATTCCCTATAGGAATATCCCCACCTTGACCCCACGCACGGGTGAAGGAGTTAGTGAAGTTGCTAGAGGATGTAAGCACAAACCACGTACCACTACTAGGACGCCACACTACCATATCGTCTTTGCCATCGCCATCAAAATCTGATCCCCCTATGGGAATGTCTCCAGCTACGCCCCAGGATCGGGTGATGGAGTTAGTGAAGTTGCTAGAAGACGTAAGCACGTACCACGTACCATTACTAGGACGCCATACCACATAATCGTCTTTGCGATCGCCATCAAAATCAGAAGCTTTTGCTGGCGCAGCAAGAGCAGAAGCTAAAATCATAGATGCACATAGAGTTGTGAATAACTTGAATAATTTCATAAAGCAACTCCTGAAAAGTATTACTCGATGTATATGACTAATATCAGGAGTGAGTTTAAGGATTACGAAGTACTTTACAAATTTATACAGTGACTACAGATGGTTGGTATTCAAGCCGCAAAAACTTAAAGTTCTTTCAATAAAATTTAAAATTGCGTCAATTTAGCTGAATTCAATCGTAATATTGGCTTATTGCCTTGATTGCAGTGGTAGCTGAATTTCCTCAGTCAACAGCTTGAAAATCCAAAATTGGTAATATGGCTTATCTACCCCTTTTTATTTGCAGAAAATGAATAGCAAAGTTAAATTATTAACTCTTAGTACCGTAACACTTGCCCTTTCTTGTTTGACAATCGGCACAGTTTTAGCACAGGCAAAATTAACCAACCAATCGAAATTGTCCATCAATGGTATCGGACAAGTTAGAGTTGGGATAACTGTTTCCCAAGCGAGGAAAGCTGCTGGTACTCAGCTAATTGGCGATTCACCCAATAAAAGTTGCTACTACGTTAAGCCACAAAACGAACCCAAAAATCTTTTCTTCATGGTTACAAAAGGTCGCATTTCTAGAGTAGATGTGCGGCAGAATACGCAGATTACTACCCTCAAAGGTGCAAAAATTGGCGACACCGAAGCGCAAATCAAGTCTCTCTACTCAGGACAAATTCAAGTCACACCTCATAAATACGTCCAAGGCGGACACTACTTGACATTTATCCCAAAAGACCGTGCTAACCAGAACTATCGTGTGGTATTTGAGACTGACGGTAAGCGTGTTACTCAGTTTCGGTCAGGTAAACTGCCGGAAGTTGAATTTGTTGAGGGCTGTTCTTGATTTCAGATATGATCAGACTCAGTTCCTTAGCTTCCGCAAGTTGCGTAGCTTGCCGCCCTAGGCATAGCTGCACTTTATTCCTAAGATGATCCAATGCCGTATAGCGCCTTTAATCTTAGCAAAGTAAAAACTGACTTTAAATTAATCTTTGTTGAAAATCAAGATTTATTTCGGGATGTAGAGGCAGTTTCGCCTAGTGAATATCTAAACTTGATTTTCTCTGAGCATCTACCTTTGGTGACAGCAATAAATACAGAAAAAGCTCGTTCTGAACTAATTATTATGCCTGTTTTAATTGAAGTTAAACGCTTCTTTAAATACCAAATTAGTATATTTTCTGGTTCAGAGTTTAATGTAGATACTTCTAAAGGCTTAGAAGGACGCTGTGATTTTATTCTCAGTTGTTCCCCAGAACAATATGAGATTACTAGCCCTGTTGTAACTATTGTGGAAGCTAAAAATGAAAGTATTAAATCTGGTTTAGGACAATGTATTGCGACAATGATTGCATCTCAATTGTTTAACCAGCAACAAGGAAATATTATAAATGAAATTTATGGTGTAGTCACAACAGGAACAAATTGGAAATTTCTCAAACTTTGTGACAATACCATCTTTATCGATAAGAACGATTACTTTATTAAAGAAATAGATAAAATCTTAGGAATTCTGACAACAACTCTGATGGCTTGTCCGCAATTTTAGCTTAGGGATGGTACACACGATCCCTATGTTTTGACTAATTCTGTGGGTTTAAGTCCACCGCTTATTCTTGCGAATTACGTTAGCGTAGCGTTAGCGAGTATTCGAGCGTCATTACGAATTACGAATTATTTTATCGTTCCACTTCATCCACTGCTTTGGGAACTCCCGCAGTTAATACCTCATGTCCCCCAGGTGTAACTAACAGATCATCCTCAATACGAATACCAATGCCAATCCATCGAGGATCAGTCTCTGGTTGGTCTTCTGCTAGTTTGGTGTCAGGTACAATATAAAGTCCTGGTTCCACTGTCAAAATTTGACCTGGTTGTAAAATCTGCGGTTTATCTTCACCATGTTGGTAAACCCCCGCATCATGAACATCTAAACCTAACCAATGGCTGGTGCGGTGCATATAATATGGCTTATATTTCTCTTCTTCAATTAACTTATCAATTTCGCCTTTGAGGATGCCAAGTTCAACTAAACCTTCGGTGAGGACGCGCACTGCTGTATCATGAATTAATTTGAAAGGATTACCTGGTTGAACTTGAGCGATCGCTTGTTTTTGCGCCTCCAAAACAATCTCATACAGCGTCTTTTGTTCTGGCGTAAATTTACCCCCAACAGGAAATGTCCGGGTAATATCGGAGTTGTAATAACCATAGGTACAACCGGCATCAATTAGCAGTAATTCTCCATCCTGCATTTGACGATTATTCTCAATGTAGTGGAGTACGCAAGCATTCATACCAGAAGCCACAATCGAAGGATAAGCGGGGCCTAAACCACCTCGCACTCGAAAGATGCGTTCCATCTCCGCTTGTATTTCATACTCATAACGTCCGGGTGCAGCGATTTCTTGGGCGTAATTGTGTGCAACAGTAGCGATCGCAACTGCTTGACGCATCAATTCCAACTCAGCTTCACTTTTGATTAATCTCATGCTGTTGAGGACAGTCCCAGTATCTTCAATAGCGATCGGGCCTGTACCGCGCTTAGGATAAGTCCGTAGTAAACTTTGATAATGTCCCAAGATTTGGTCATTAAAAGTGCGATCGCGTCCTAAGTGATAGTAAATGCGGCTGGCTTTTTCCAAATACTGTGGTAGCTTTTCATCTAACTCGCTAATCGGGTACGCTTCATCAGCACCATAAAATTCCTTCGCTGCATCTACCCCAGAAAGATAACCAGTCCATACTTCCTTTTCGCGATCCTTCGGTTGGACAAACAGCACAAACCGATGTTCTGAATGATGTGGCGCTAACACTGCAACTGCCTGTGGTTCGTTAAAACCAGTCAGGTAGAAGAAATTACTGTCTTGGCGATAAACATACTCGACATCGTTGTGCATCACTGCCATTGGCGCACTGCGAAAAATGGCTGTACCATCACCAATTTTTGCCATTAACTGCTCACGACGCTGCCGATATTCTGCTTGCATAGCTGATGTATGTATTAAAGTATTGTCTCATTTTACACTTTTGACAACCAGAGGATGTACAGATCATGCCTCTTAATAGTTGCTAATCTAAGTTATTCTAACCAATATTTGTTTCAACTCAAGTTATAAATCCTTGGGGAATAATCAATTATCTCAGAAGGCTCAGATCCCCGACTTCTTAAATAAGTCGGGGATCTTGTTGTTGCTCAAGAATTTAGACTTGCTATATAAACTACTATCTAATTACATCAAATTGTCTCTGATAAATATTTTTTATAGTTGTTATTTAATTACCTAAATGTGTATGTTTTAATTCAATATTTAAAATATCAAATAAAACAGATAATACCATCGAAAAAATCTTTGCAATAGATGAATCCACTCTAGATACGTATATGTGTACGCCCCTACATCTGTAGAAATCATCCAATACGGTTCGGTTAAGGTGCATAGTCCTTAAAAATCCCCCTTAGTCCCCCTTTTTAAGAGGGAAATAGAGTCATTCTTAGCCCCCCTTAAAAAGGGGGGTTGGGGGGATCAAGTCTGATCCGAACCATATTGATAAATCATCAGATACAAAAAATCTTTTGCAATTGCTTGTATAGAACTTGAAACTTTGATAATAATCGTTTAAAGCAAATAGATATTTATCTTTAAATAATGACATTAACAAATAAAAAATAGTTATAAAGAAATATTGAAAGTCTAGTAAATGTTATTGGGTTACAGAAAGACATCTCAAAAAAAAGTTAAAAAAATATAACAACCAATCATAAAAATACACCATGTCTGGAAATAGCAATTCCTCACCCTTAACTTTGAATACATCTCAATGGGCATCAGACTCTTTTGCAAAATCACAAATATTGACATCTTCTTTTGAGAATTTAAATTATGATTTGGGATTTGGGAAAAGTTCCTCACAAGCACTACAAAGTCAACCTTTGACCACACCTGTAAAAACGTCAGCAAATCCCAATCCTAATCCTTACTTAACTAGTGCGGCGATTACTCCTGACTTTAACGGTGATGGCAAAACGGACAAAGTTTGGGCCGATTCTCAAACCGGTGAGATTATCATTCGGTTGATGGATGGAACAAAAGTTATTGAACAGGGTTCTCTAGGTAAATTCGACTTATCCGCCTATGATTACAAAATTGCTGACTTCAATGCTGATGGCAAAACTGACTTCTTATTACGCAATAAGACAACCGGTGAGAATAGCATTGCGCTAATGGATGGAACCAAAGTTGCTAATGCGACTTCTCTAACCAGCGTTGACCCAGCCTGGACTCCTCAGATTGGCGATTTCAATGGCGATCGCAAAACCGATATCTTCTGGCATAATGCCACAACTGGTGATAACGCTATTTGGGAGATGGATGGCACCACAGTTCTGAATGCAACTGTTTTAGATAAAACAGACCCAGCGCTAACTCCTACCATTGTTGATTTCGACGGCAATGGTAAGAGCGACATTTTCTGGCGCAATCAGACAACCGGCGCTAACGGCGCTTGGTTTATGGATGGTACGCAAAAGAGTGAATTTGCGCTGCAATCACAAGACCCCGCCTGGACTCCTACCCTTGGTGATTTCAACGGCGACTATAAGACTGACATTCTCTGGAGAAACGCTCAAACAGGTGAGAACAAGGTTTGGACGATGAATGGTATCTTAGCCACAGAGGGTACTCTGGGGACACTTGACTCAGCCTGGACTTCTAAAATTGGCGATTTCAACGGCGATGGCAAGACCGATATCTTCTGGCACAATGGCACAACTGGTGCGAACACCGCTTGGTTGATGGATGGTACAACGGTTGCTACTGAAGCGTTCTTACCGGCTAATAACGCGGCCTTGACACCAACCCTTGGCGACTTCAACGGCGATGGTAAGACCGACATCTACTGGCGTGATCAGACAGCTGGTGCAGACAAGATTTGGACTATAGATGGGACAACAGCCACTGAAACTCCCATCAGCGATGCAGATAAGCTTGGCCCAGAGTGGTATACGTTCTAAAACCCAATCCGCTTGGGTTAGCACCAAAAACCTTAAACTGCGTAGGTTGGTTTCAGGAACGAAACCCAACCTACGCTATTTTTCACAAAGCCAAGCGTATTATTCTAAAACCCAATAAGTTCGGTTAAGACAATAGACATAGAAGTGAAAAAGAATGTAGAGACGTAGCACTGCTACGTCTCTACAAGGCTTCTATATAAAACATATTTAATTTCACTCCGATGTTTAATTAACCTAGTAGAGACGGGAAATTTCGTATCTCTACTTTCTCTTGTTAAAACTTGTAACTCAAAACCTGAATCACGCTATTTTCCGGTAAATCTTTAGGGCTAATGGAAATACTATCTCCGTTGCTACGCCGCACTGTCATACCTTTCATCAAGGTGAGAAAATTATCGAGTGGCGAAATATTGCACGTAGCAGCATCAGCGGCCTGTGTCCGGTAATGGGTCGGAATCACTAACTTGGGATTTAACACTTGAACAGCCTGCTTTGCTTCCTCAGCATTGTAGGCTTTTTCACTGCCTCCCACTGGAATGAATGCCACATCGGGACGCCCCATCAGGATTTTTTGCTCAATGGAAATGGGTGCAGCAGCTCCCCCTAAATGTAAAATATTAATTCCGCCTTGCTTCCAACTCCAAGCAGTATTTGAGCCAAACTGCCTACCACCTTTGCGATCGTGGTCTATGGCAATTCCTTGGAACTTAATGCCTTTGAACTCGTAAACTCCTGGTTCGTAGATGAGTTTTGGATTTCCCGGTAGTACATCCACAGCCCCTTCATCCAGCAGTTGGCTACTAATCAGCACCAAATCTGCTGCAACTTTTGGTGGACGATATCCAGCAGTACAACCGACCGCCCGAAATGGATTGACGAGAATTTTCGCACCGCCACCACTAAAAAGAAAGCAAGTATGACCCAACCACTGAACTGATAAACCGCTAGATTGTGCCTCAGCTTGAGATTCCGAACCCAAGGTAGTAACTAAAGCAGTTACCAACCCCGCCCCAGCATAGCCCATCAACTGTCGTCGTTTCATTAATTATGCTCTTGACTGTAACTGTTCCAGAAAATTTCGCAATAACTGTTTTCCTGAAGATGTCAGGATACTCTCTGGGTGAAACTGGACGCCCTGAATGTGAGGATAGTTCCGGTGTCGGACTCCCATAATGGTGTTATCTTCAACCCAAGCGGTGATTTCTAACACATCTGGGCAAGTCTCACGTTCTATCACCAAACTATGATATCTGGTGGCAGTTAAAGGATTTTCTAATCCCTGGAACACCCCCACCCCACTGTGAGACACCTGAGAGGTTTTGCCATGCATCAACTCTGGAGCAGCAATTATTTTACCACCGAACACTTGACCGATGCTTTGATGTCCTAAACAGACACCCAAGATTGGCAACTCTTGTCCTAGCTGTTCAATCAATTCTAAAGAAATGCCGGCATCTTCCGGGCGACCTGGCCCAGGAGAAATAACTACGGCTTCCGGCTTTAATGCCCGAATCTCATCTATAGATATCTTGTCGTTACGAAAAACTTTAATATCATCTGCTACTGGGAACTCTGATGCCAATTCTCCCAGATACTGCACTAAATTATATGTAAAACTGTCATAATTGTCGATAACTATAATCAAAGCTCATCACTCCTGGTTTTTACCACTGATCAGTTGCAAAAAGCATAGACCAATATCTCATGATATTTGTTTGCTAGGGTAAAAATAACGCTAACGTGGATGCGTAAATATAAAGCGGCTACTCGACGATCAGTCTACTTCCTAAAGATTACCAAGTAACCCGTAGGCGTAGCCCGCACTTCTCTACGAGAGGCTGCGCGTAGCTTGCTTCCATGAAGTGGTACGGCAAGCTCAGCGACCATCGTAGACATCGCATTATTTAAATTTTGAATTGCTGATAATGTGTTCTCTAAAGGGATCGGACAGAGTTTGATCGTGTTACCAAGTCACTTGGCGATGCCTGGGTTGGGCTACGCCGGAGCAAATCACATCTACAAAGCCGATATAATTAACCTTACCAGAGGAGGGAGCAATAGTATACCAGCTACCAGCACCGCCACCAAAGCAGAGACAAGGACTGCACCAGCCGCACAATCTTTAGCAATTTTTGCCAAATCATGATATGTCTGCTTAACGGTTAAGTCTACAACAGACTCGATCGCGGTATTTAGTAACTCTAATGCCAAAACTAAACCGCTAGTTATGCCAATTACCGCTATTTCCACCGCTTGCAGATGCAAAAAAACGCCCAAACCGATTGCTAAAGCGCAAACACTTATGTGGATGCGAAAATTACGTTGAGTTTGAAAACTATAGCTGATTCCAGCCCAGGCATATTTAAAACTAACAAATAAATTAGAGGCTACTTTCCAAGAAAATTCCCGTTCGTTAGACACGAGTGTTTGTAACGAGGTGGGCGTTGGTGATGGAGAAATTTTTTGGGACATAGACTTAAAAACACAAGAACAGAGTTGCTACAGTGGGAATATTCGCCGATCTTAATGGCGGAATTAAGTTTCAGGCAATATTTAAGCAATTTTCCCCAGAAGTATTATAAAAGTATTGCTCAAAATTGGCACTAAGAGATACACATACTGCTATTCCATGTCAATAGCAATACCTATTGCGTTCAGCAATTTCACTTGCTGTTCTAACATTCGCCCCAAACTTTCTTCATCAGGATGATCCCAGCCCAACAGGTGTAATAAACCGTGAGCAGCTAACCAGGCTAGCTCAGTTGGTAAGCTATGTTCTTGCTGTTGAGCTTGACGTTGTGCTGTATCTACAGAGACAATAATATCACCTAAATATAATGGTACAGAGGCAAGCATTTCTTCGCTTTGAGGAAAATCTACCTCCAAAGCAGCAAAGGCTAAAACGTCTGTGGGCTTATTTTGTTGACGATACTGGGCATTCAGTTCTTGAATTTGCGAGTCATCTGTCAAACGCAGCCCGATTTCATAACTTGGGGCTGGCGGAATATGAGGGTGAAGTATTTCTAACCAATGATTAAACCAATTTTCCCAAGTTTCAGGAGTAATTCGGGGATGAGCCTCGCCAATCTTTACAGATGTTGTCGGGGACAACTCGTAAAAAGAATCCTCCACATATAGTTCAACTCTCAGGGGCACAGAGTCTCCTAGTCTGAGGTTTACGGTTTGTCGTTAGTGAGTTAGGTAAGCAAGACCAACAAGGAGAGCTAGAAGCCCTACTCCAGTTAACGCAAAATGTTTCAGGGAAGTTCCACCCTTCCGCACCATGTTTCGCATGGCGAGTTTTACATAGCTAGGTTGAGGTTCTGTTGAAGGAGTATTGCTCATAGTTATTTGTCCACAGACTCTTTTATAACTGTAACAGTTGGTCTGGGATAGAATTGCGATCGCCTGTATATTACTAAGGGATATTTTGAAAAGACACTAATTAGATGGGGTACTATGCGATGTCTACGACGCGCTACGCCTACGCGCTCATCTGAAATAGGACTTACGAACAAGTTAGGGAATAACGTAGACGCATACTCCTACGGAGAAGCAAGCTACGCGGAGCGTCTCGTAGAGAAGCGGCTTGCCGCAGGCTACCGCAGAGGCGCAGAGGACACCGAGAAATCAGAGTTTCAGAGATATTTTGCGTAAGTCCTATGAAAATACTAAAAAATAAATCACAAGTGCTAAGTAATATTAAAAATAATTCCTTGGCACTTGTAAATAATCCCCAATTATGCTGGAGTGTTTTCTACTAGTTTATTTTCTTGGCGCAGATAAGCTTGGATGAATGTATCAAGTTCGCCATTCATCACATCACCGATCCCTGCCGTCTCAGTATTTGTACGTAAGTCTTTCACCATTTGGTAAGGGTGAAACACATAGTTACGGATTTGGTTTCCCCAGGAGGCTTCCACCATATCGCCACGAATTTCAGCAATTTCTTGGGCACGTTGCTCCTTGGCTATGACCAACAGCTTTGCTTTGAGACGATTTAGGGCTTTTTCTTTATTTTGCAGCTGCGATCGCTCTTCTGTACAGCGCACGGCAAGACCTGTGGGAAGGTGAACAACCCGAACCGCCGTTTCTACTTTGTTGACATTTTGCCCACCTTTACCACCGGAACGAGTTGTGGTGATTTCCAAATCCTTGTCTGGAATGTCCAACTGCACAGAGTTATCTATCTGTGGCATCACTTCCACACCTGCAAAACTGGTTTGTCGCTTGCCGTTGGCATTAAAAGGCGAAATCCGCACTAAGCGATGTGTACCCATTTCCGATCGCAAGTAACCATAGGCATAGCGACCAGTAATTTCTAGGGTTGCCGATTTAATTCCGGCTTCATCACCCTCCGACTCTTCAGCTAAAGTTACTTTATACCCGTGAGCTTCGCCCCAACGGGTGTACATTCGCATCAGCATAAATGCCCAGTCTTGAGCGTCTGTGCCACCAGCACCAGCACTAATCGTCAGTACAGCACCTTCCACATCATAGGGGCCAGAAAGTAACTGTTGTAACTCCCACTGATCCAGGTCACGATTCAGTTTAGTGATGGTAGATTCTGCTTCTTGGAGTAGTCCTTCATCGGTTTCTAACTCCAACAACTCAACAACAGCCTTAGTATCTTCTAGATTGGCGTGCCAGCGATCGTATTGCTGGAGGTGGGCTTTCAGGTCGTTGAGTTCTTGTAGCGTTTGTTGGGCTTGGGTTTGGTTATCCCAAAATTCTGGCTGTGCTGATATTTTTTCGAGGTCTTGAATTTTCGCTGTCAGTGCAGGTACGTCAAAGATAGTCCTGGGTTTTACCCAGGCGGCCAGACAACGTTTCGATTTCGCGTTTGAGTTCTAAGACTTCCATAGTGCTTGCTGAATGATAGATAGAGCGCTTTGGATTTGAAAATTGCTCTTTATTCTACTATTTATTAATTTTAGCTGTAGTTGGGCAAATTTTTTCTGCACTAAGGAATATTACCTCACCCTCAATCCCTCTCCTTATAAAGGAGAGGGAAGCTAGAGACAGAATGAAGTTTTGCATTTTATTTAATCCACGTTCCTAATTATATAAGTTACAAAAATTACTTGAAATTATCAAGCCCTTCTTGGGTAACAGAAGTGGTTTGATTTTGCTGTTGCAAATAGGCTTTGATAAACAAATCAATTTCACTGTCCAAAACTTCTGCCGCAGCAAGTGTTTCTACATTGGTAGGTAAATCTTTCACCCTCATGTAAGGATGCAAAATATATTCCAGGATGAGCTTGTTGGATAACGATTTTATCTGCGGAGGTTGAATTTTGTCAACTTGTTGGACACCTTGGGCTAGTGCGATCGCAAACAGTTTACTTTTGAGAATAGCTAAGGCTAGTTATTGGTTTTGTATTTGACGGCGCTCTTGGTCGCAAAATACACTAATCCCGGCAGGAATGTGAAACACCCACACTCATGTTTCTGGGCGGTTGACATTCCCTAGTGGGCGTGGGACAGTAATTTCCAAATCTTTTTCTGTAATCTCAAACTCAACATATTTATCCAGAATAGGGCTGACTTCTACACTGGCTAGGGAAGTATGCCGCCTGCCATTGCCTTGAATAGGATAAATCCACAGTATCTTAGCATGAGTTGCATTATAATGTACTAAATTGTGCTTGGTTTTAGGCTGTTTAAAGGTTAGGGTGATACAGAAGGATATATCAAACGCTAGTTGACAACTGGTTATAGTATTTCAGCAGCTTTATAAATAATATCACCACCAAAAACATTACCATTATAGTTTGGTACGTTCACGCTCTGCATGTTCCACCAATTATTGAAAATACTTTGCTCACTAGGGTGTTCGCGTTTAAGTCCCTCATAGACAGCTTGTGTGATGAGAATGGGGCTAGGAGTCTCGGAATACAAGTTAGACGATTTAATAAATGTGCTAAAATACTCGTCTTTATGTACCAGGTTTTGAGAAAAGGTAGGTGATAAATCATCAATAAATTCTTCGTAAGATTTATCAACCCACGACCACTTCTGAGTAAGAGGAAAGTAGTTTCCTTGTCGAAGTGGATCACTCTTTTTGAATACAGTTTTATTGGCTACATCCGTCAGTTTAGAAGCAATGTTGGCAGGTTTGCCAAGCCATACTAGTGAGCGATAAAACTCTGTTTCTGCACCGCGTCGAATTGTTCCGGCTTTAGTAACCAGCATATTTCCGTAATCAATGCCTATTCCGCAACGAAATTCAAAATCTTTAATCTTTTTCTTTAGAATATATTGATTGATGCTGTTCATCAAGATGGCTGTATTAATAGCATTCAAAAAGCAATTTTCTCTATCATAGACAACCATTACCCTATCTCCGATAATATTACGTACATGACCATTAAAATATCGAGATGCTTGTATCATACTCGATACAAATGTAGAATAAATTTTTGCCAGTGTTGCTGGGCGTTTAGCTGCACTAATTTTGGTTGAGTCTCTCATATCTACATAGAGAACGCAACTCTCTAGTCTTTTGCATTTCTTGGTTTTTGTCAGGGGATTATAATAAGTAATATTGGAATCATCAAAAGAAGGAACGCGCTCTGTTTCAATAACCTCTATTTTGAAATTACTGGAAACAGTAAGATTTACTTCGTCTTTAATTTCATTAAGAAAATTTAATATATCCATTTAAAGTTGCGATGCTATGTGAATTTTCCTATTAATTTAACTTGTTGCTATTTTTTCTGTACCTAAATAGAATGAAAAATGAGCACATTGATGAGTATACAAATAGGTATACAAGCTATTGATGCTATTAATAAGTATAGTGCCCATGAAAAAATTTGAAATTTCAAATAGGTAATTTCAGAATTAACAGTAATTTGATTGGCTAAATCTTGGTGTTCCTTCTTATCAAAATCTGGAATTGTATTCCCAAAGTATAGCCTGTTTAATGAATCTAGGAGTTCATGTTCCTGATATTTATAAAGATGTCCAAAAAAATGAAAATTGTCATTATCACTCGGTTGACCTTTGGATTGTCTCCCTGGTTTATTCTTTTTCCATACAATGACTTCAAGATCAGTCTTTGGAAGAAAGGAGAGTGAGCAAATTAGCGCACATATAGATAATAAGAACGCAGTTACTAAAATCCCTACTTGTATAGATATTGGTATTTTAGGTACTGCACTTAAGTAAGTGATTGTTACTGTAATACCTATCCCTGAAAATCCGAGAAGATTATTATTTTTAGCTTCCGCAAATTTTAGCCAATCATTGACCATAAGTAAAATTGTCATCAATTTATTGGTCATTTCATTCATAAAATTGTTTTCATCACCTTTCTAAATACTGGATTCCATTTAATGAAGGTCAAAGACAGGCCACTGGTTGACCCAGGATATTCGACAACTTTTCTACTTCACTTTTGATGTTTAACAGTTCGAGCATAGTTTTGCTCACTTAAGGCTGAACTTATCTACATATTCTACTATTAAAGCGATAAAAAAAAACCGTGGTTGCTGAAAATTTAACCACGGTTTTACTTTATAAAACTTTACTTGTGTTAGTGCCTACAGACAATTAATTGCGGCCATTTAGGGAAATTAGCAACCGCAAGATAAAGACAAACAAGTTGATGTAAGTGAGGTACATCGACAAAGCAGCAGGCAGATATTGATCATCGCTGTAAGTGCGGGGCAAGATATAGAAATCGACAACAGAAACCCCAACAAATAGGAATACTCCTAAACCGGAGATGGCGATTTCTAACCAATTTGGCGTGTAAACACCAAACATGGCAAATCCGAATTGGGCTAGACACACAACCACCAAGGCAATAACGCCTAGATTGATGGTTTTTGTCAAAGCCATGCCGTCTTGTTCAGAAAGATTTGAACCAATTTGACGGGCGAAAATAAAGGTGACGCCACAACCAAGGGCAGCCAATCCAATGCCTTGAATGCCAACACCTTGGGATCTCAAAGCGACAAATATCAACCCACTGAGAGTATATCCAGACAAGAGGCTGTAGGTTGCCAACAGGGGTAGTGCAAGACCCTTGTTACCTTTTTGGGCAACATTTTGGGCAACAAAGAACAAAATTAACTCCAAAATCACCGCACCAATGAAGGTGGGAAAAAATATTCCGGGGTTAGTACGGATAACTCCCAAACCGCCGTAGGTTCCTAATGCTGTTAGCACCAATCCACCACCGACGTAGGGGAGGGCGTTGGCAATCACATTTGGGCCAACGAGGGCGTGAGATTTAGCCTCACGGATAGCTTCACGAAAATTACTGGTATTGCTCATATTGAAAAACTGTTTTTTAGGAAAACGTTCTGCTTATTCCTATTCTTACCAAGATTTAGGGCAACAAACCAAGAAGGGGTGACGCAAGTTAGAAGACAACTAAACAAAAAAGATTATGCAATGTTGAAATTTTTATCTATAAAACAAAAATAACCTGCAACAGAGAGGTTAGCAAAATCATGCGTAAAAATACTGAACTCTAAAGTGCGACCCCTGATAAGTTCAGTGAAACGACGATAGCTTATTCAGGCTTGACTAGGGAAAATAATGACAGCTTAAAATAAAATATACGCAACTCCATTTTCTTAGGAATAGGAGTTACAACAAGGGAATGTATATGGCAACAAGTGAGTCCTCTTTACGAATTGATGGTATAGAATTATTACACTTGTACCACCAGAATCCTTCTATAAAACTTCGTAATGAACTTGTAGAGTTACATACTGGCTTAGTGCGAAAGATGGCTCATAAATTCAGCCATCAATGTAATGAACCTTATGAAGATTTAGCACAAATCGGTTATATTGGTTTGATTAGGGCAATTGAGCGCTTCGACCCTAGCCAGGGATTTGCTTTTAGTTCCTTTGCTGTACCATACATTCGCGGTGAGATGCTGCACTTTTTGCGCGATCGCAGTACTCTATTAAGAATTCCCCGTCGTTGGCAAGAACTGTATAATGAAGGGCAAAAGATTCGCAAAGACTTGGCAATGTCTTTAGGTCGCCTTCCCAAAGATGCTGAAATCGCCAAGGAACTTCAGGTATCTCTGCAAGAATGGCAAGAAACCAAGTTAGCTGCTCAAAACCGTATGCCTTTGAGTTTAGATGCTACCGCACTTAACTATGTTGATTCCCAAATCACCTTGGGTGAGGCACTTCCTTGTCCTCGTTCTCATGTTCTCCTCCAAGAAGAAGAAGAACGCCAACAACTCCAAGGTGCAATAAATATGTTAGAAGATAAGCCCCGCATGGCAGTTGAAATGGTATTTTTGAAGGAACTTTCTCGCAAGGATGCGGCTAAAAATATTGGCACTAGTCCAATGACGGTAACGCGGTATCTGCAAAAGGGAATTCAAGATTTGATATACTATTTACAACCACAGGTAATGCCCACAGGGTCTTAGTAGTGCTAAGTCAAAAACCCAATGACTAATGACTAAATTATCGAGATTTTAAATCAGCGATCGCACCTTTGGTCATAGCAGCAATAGCTTGATCTGTCGCTTTCGGCAAATGATAATATTTACCACCTGCTGTTTGCGATAATTCCTTAGCAAAGCCCGTGGACACAAATTTACTTTCGGTGTCAATTACTAATAGTTGCATCCCTAAAGCCCGGATTCTGGCAGCAATTTCTAATAGTTCCCCTTTGATATCTGGCTTTTCTCCTGGTTCTGGTTCTTCACCTAAAGAACGCGCTAAGGGAATATTACCCCGCCCATCGGTGATTGCTACAAGCACAACTTGCCCAATATCTCCGCTCATCTGGGCATTTAAGCCGACGCGCACAGCTTGGGTTAAACCATGCGCTAAGGGCGAACCCCCACCACAGGGCAACCTTTCCAAGCGGTTACGCGCTAAGGCAATAGAACGTGTTGGAGGCAATAATACCTCAGCCCGTTCTCCCCGGAAGGGAATCAATGCTATTTGGTCGCGGTTTTGATAAGCTTCTGTCAACAGTTGCATCACCGCACCTTTCGCCGATTGCATTCGATTCAAGGCCATTGAGCCAGAAGCATCTACCACAAATACTACCAATGCCCCGGCTTTGCGTACCAGGCGTTTCGAGCGAATATCAGCCTGTTCAACAATAACTTTTCTGTCTGGGTGTTTTTCTCTCCGCGCTTTTTGATAAGGAGCCGCAGCCCTCAGGGTGGCATCTACTGCAATGCGTCGCGCTTTCCCCTTGGGCAACATTGGCTTAATGTAGCGTCCCCTGTCATCGGAAAAGATCACACTGCGACTACCAGATTTACCTTGCCGCTTCGCCATTTGAGTAAAGTAAAGCACGTTGTCATCAAGAATTACCCCCTCTGGATCAAAAATGAATTCTTCCGGGATGCTAGGGGGTTCTTGCTCTTGATTTTCTTCTTGTTCTTCTTGCTCTTGCTCTTCTTCCTGTTCTGATTCGTCCTGGGGTTCTTCTTGATTCTGCGGTGGGGGTGGAGGTGGTGGCGGTGATTGTTCTGGTGGTGGTGTCTGCACAATTGTGGCGCGTGGTACAATTACCAGTTCCACAGCACGGCGCAAATCTTCAGCATTAACTGTTGTTCGTCCCTCCAAAGCCGCCGCCGCCTTGGCAACCCGCGTGGCGAATAACTCGGCGCGATGTCCCTGAACTCCGCCGCGAATCGCCTCATCTACTAAGTAGGCAATTTGTTCATGGGTGATGATTACTTCTTTCAACCATTCGCGTGCCAAGATGATTTGGGTTTTGAGGGCGTCTAAGTCTTCGTTGTACTGTTGAAGGAAGTCTTGGGGAGATTGAGAATAGGCGATCGCAACTTCAACTGCTTCTACTCTTTGATCTAAACCGAGTACACCGTCAGCAGAGAGGGCGATCGCAATTCTATCTAATAAATGCTCCCGTAATCCGCCTTCTTCTGGGTTGTAGGTGGCAATAAACAAAGATTTACACGGATGCTGAAAACTAATCCCTTCCCGTTCAATTTGGTTGCGTCCGTCAGATAATACTGTTAAAAGTTGATTTGATATTTGGTCATCTAATAAATTAATTTCATCTACGTACAGCACACCCCGGTTTGCTGTAGCGAGTAAACCGGGCTGAAAAATCGTATCACCTTCTTTTACCGACTTTTCCACATCGACAGAACCTAATAGTCTGTCTTCGGTGATACCTAAAGGAATTTGCAAAAAAGGCGCTCTGATGATTTCGACGGGAACATCTTGAATGTCTTTGTCTGCATACTCCGCCAACAGTTGATCATCCCATTCTTCAGGATGGTTGGGGTCACAATTGCTGATTGAACCTTTGACAACTTCAATCGGCGGTAGTAGAGCGTGGATAGCACGAGCCATCACAGATTTTGCCGTACCACGACGACCTGCGATCGCCACTCCCCCCAAACCAGGATCAACTGCGGCTAACAGCAAGGCTAATTTAATTGCTTCTTGACCGACTACGGCACTCAAGGGAAAGGCAGTGATCGTGGAGTTGATAGTAGGCGCAGGCATTGTTTGCTTTCATAGCGAGTCTTGGTCTTTAGCATACCAATTTCTGACACATTTAGAATAAGTATTATGGCAATCATAAAAAGGTAAGGTTATGAGTATTGCTCAGGCTAAACGCTTCACACTGGATGAATACCACAGGCTTGGAGAATTGGGCTTTTTCCATGAAGATGACCACATTGAATTAATCAACGGGGAAATTATTGAAATGGCAGCCAAAGGTACAGCCCATGAAACTTGTTTGCCAAACTTGTTGTGGGAACTTCCAAAACTTGTAGGTGATCGGGCAACTTTGCAATCTCAAGCTCCGATTGCGTTCCCACCTAATAGTGAACCTGAACCGGATTTTGCTATTCTTCAAAACCGAGATGATAATTATCTGTCGGCTCACCCTAAAGCGGCTGATGTGTTATTGGTGATGGAAGTTTCAGATTCTTCTTTAGGTTATGACCAAGATGTGAAAATTCCTCTCTATGCTCAAGCAGGTATTACTGATTATTGGATATTTAATTTATTCGATAATTATTGGGAAAGCTACAGTGAACCATATCAGGATACTAAAGGTAAATATGGTTATTTAAATAAGCGAATATTCTTATCAAATCAGGTAATAAATTTTCCCTATTCTCCTGATTTATCTCTTGATTTAGCTAGGGTGTTTCCGCCCAAGTAAAGTATTAGGGGAGTATTGGACAAATAGAATTCGCAACTACACAAACCAAGTCCACCTCAGTGAACTAATACAAAATCAAGGTTCTTAACCCACGGAGGCGGTCACTGAGCTTTGTCGTTCGCGCAGCGTCTCGTAGAGAAGGGTCGAAGTGTGGGTAAAGTTCTCGTTTAGCCGCGACTTCTAGTCGCCAGGGCTTTTCAAACATCCTCTAAGCTCGACTTTATCCATTTTTTGGCAACGCTTTAGCTGACGCTGAAAGCTTTGTATGACCGTAGTTTTACTTTTTAG
>NZ_JBALCE010000019.1:0-71254 GCF_036919815.1 Nostoc sp. | reverse complement strand
AGCTGTCTACAGCGCCAGTTTTAGCCCGGATAGCAAACGCATTGTCACCGCCTCAGCAGACAACACCGCGCGGGTGTGGGACATCTCCGGTAAGCAAATCGCCGAACTCAAAGGGCATACCCAAGCTGTCTACAGCGCTAATTTTAGCCCGGATGGCAAACGCATTGTCACCGCCTCATTAGACAACACCGCGCGGGTGTGGCGGGCTGACAATCTCGATGAACTGTTGTCTCGCGGTTGCCAATGGCTGAATGATTATCTTGTTACCAATCCCAAAGACTTGGAAACATTAGAGGTCTGCCAAAATAAATCTAACTTAATAGCAGCAGCACCGTTTTTAGTTCAAGAAGGTGAAAACGAAGCCAGAAGCGGCAATATTGATAATGCCGTTGCAACCTTTCACACAGCCTTCAGATGGAATCCCAGTTTAAAATTTGACCCCAAGGCAAAAGCCCAAGAGTTTGCTAACAAAGGAAAGGCAGAAAGTTTGATTGCAGAAGGAGAGAGAATTCTGAAAGAGAGTAATGTCAAGGAAGCACTAGCAGATTACGCAGATGCCCAAAAGTTAGATCCCAATGTGGAAATATCTGCCGACTCTTGGAACACACTTTGTCGCCAAGGTAGTCTGGGAGGATATGCCAAGGATGTGTTATTTGCCTGTGACAAAGCCGTTGCCCTTGCACCTGGCGATCGCAATAATCGTGATAGCCGGGGGCTGGCGAGGGCGCTGACAAGCAATACCCAAGGAGCAATTATTGACTTTGAAGCATACATTGCCCAGACTGACGATGAAGATATTAAAGCACAACGGCAGCGCTGGGTGAAAGATTTACGGGCGGGGAAGAATCCGTTTACAGATGCAGAGATTAAGAAGTTACGGAAGTAGTTTTAACCTCTCTCCTAAGTTTATCGAATAGCCCAAAGAAACCTCAAAAAAGGTTCTGCTACGCTTTCACCTGTCCCTCTCCTTTATTAAGGCTACGGTGTACACATAAGTCTGAAATAGTTGATTAACCAAGGTTTTACCCCACCCTAACCCTCCCCGATGGATTGGGGAGGGAACTGGATTTCCTGTTTCCCACCTTTCCAAGGGGAGATTAAGGGGGGTAAATCCGACTTGTTTGTACACCGTAGTCTTCCCTTGTAGGGAAGGGGCTGGGGGTTAGGTTTTTCCATATAATGTGAAAAATCAAAGTTTTATAATAGAATTTCACGCTGATAAATCGGAGGTAAGTGTGACCACTGCGGTACACTGGCAAGAACGGGTTGGTAATCAAAGGGATTGGGTTTGGCGCGGCTGGCAAACCCGCTACACTTATATTCGCCCTAGCCAAAATCACCAGAATACAACACCCCTAATATTGCTACATGGCTTTGGCGCTTCCATTGGTCATTGGCGACATAATTTAGAGGTGTTGGGTGAACATCACACAGTTTACGCCATAGATATGTTGGGTTTTGGCGCTTCGGAAAAAGCCGCAGCTAATTACAGCATTGAATTCTGGGTAGAGCAGGTTTACGACTTCTGGAAAACATTTATCCGTGAACCAGCGATATTAATAGGTAATTCCAACGGTTCACTGATTTCTATGGCCGCCGCCGCCACCCACCCCGATATGGTGCGGGGTATGGTAATGATGAGTTTACCCGACCCCTCATTAGAGCAAGAAGCAATTCCCCCTGCACTGCAACCAGTTGTCAGAGCAATTAAAAATATTGTTGCTTCGCCGTTGATTCTTAAACCTGTGTTTAACTTCGTGCGCCGTCCTGGGGTGCTGCGTCGCTGGGCTAGTCTTGCCTACGCTAACCCAGAGGCGATTACCGATGAACTCATCGAAATTTTAGCACAGCCTGCCCAAGATAGAGGTTCGGCGAGGGCTTTTAGTGCTTTGTTTAAAGCTGCGATCGGAATTAACTTTAGTCCCAGTGTCAAGACAGTATTACCAAACTTAACAATTCCGATGCTGTTAATTTGGGGACAAAAAGACCGGTTTGTTCCCCCAGCCCTGGCTAGCCAATTCGCCGCGTACAACGAGAAATTGGAAGTGCTGAAATTGGAGGATGTAGGCCATTGTCCCCATGATGAATGTCCAGAACAAGTCAACCAAGCTATTTTAGATTGGATTGAGAGATGGATTGGCGACACCGAATAGCCCGCCGCAGGCATCGCTAACCGTTGATTATTCCCTAAATGTGATAGTTTCTGTGCAATGGCGTAAGCAGTGCGATCGCCACGATTGAATTTCTTAACGGATCGCGGAAGTCCCCATCTTCAAGGTACTCCTAAGATGGGGATTGTGAGCACTTCGACAAGCTCAGTGACCACGGGTGATAAGGATTACATCTGGAATTGATTTTTTTTACACAGTAAAAACAAATTCTGGATGCATGACGAATCCCCAAGATTTTCTGGTAAGATAGGTGATGTCTTGACCATCAATGCCATAAGCGAAAACCAAGCTACTAGGTATATGTCGCAAGAGAAAGATTTGGGTCTTGGGAACCAGGACTCCTGCCCTTGGAGGGAATGTCAGACCAAAAAAACTACGGAGCTTTTGACGCTATTCCCGATGAATTGGGAAGCTGAGACTTCAGCCGCAGGCAAGTCTAAGTAGTTCACTTTCTAATTCCTTAACACCTAGCCAATCGCGGCTTGGTTAATGTCAACATCTGTAGCCCCATTCACAGAACGAGCTACAGTAATCATTTGGTTGAGAATTTCTTGACTAGGAACCGTACCTTTCAATACGACAGTGCTGCCTGTCTGAGCAACCCAAAGGGTATCAACATCGTCGAGTTGGGGGTCTTCATCAAATGCCAACGCTACCCGCTTTGCTAAACCACTTTGGTCGTATTCTCCGTTTAATCCCAGTCGTTCTGGCGGTATCGATTGCGTATCAGTATCGACAGTAGTACTAGTATCTGGCGCTATTGCCTGTGCAGCCGGATTTACTTCTGCATTTTGAGGTTTTTCCATTCCAAATAGTCTTTTTAACCAACCCATATAAACTTTTCTCCGATTAGAGGCTCATCAAATCTGAGTATAAAAGCTTTACAAAAATGCCGCATCTGCCAATAAAAAGATATGCATCAATAAAATTCCGGCTTGCAGTATGATTTCTGGCCAATTTCTCTCTAGAAAATGCAATGAGTGCAACTATTAAGTTTAGAATAGAAGGTCGCACTGACTTTTTTAGTGCGGTAGTACGTCTAGCGTAGCCGTTAGCTAGTGTCTGCGTTCCTCAATTCCTGCTCTAGCCTCTGTTGGCGGTTGGCGAAGATGAAACATACTCTTTCAGTTCTGGTAGAAGATGAGGCGGGTGTTCTTTCCCGCATTTCTGGTTTATTTGCGCGTCGCGGCTTTAATATTGAAAGCCTTGCCGTTGGTCCTGCTGAACAAGGAGGAGTCTCCCGAATTACGATGGTTATACCTGGTGACGATCGCGTTATCGAGCAACTCACCAAGCAACTGTATAAGTTAGTCAATGTCCTGAAAGTACAGGACATTACCGAAACACCTTGTGTCGAGCGGGAATTGATGCTTTTGAAGGTGAATGCTAGTAGCAGCAATCGCTCAGAAGTGATCGAACTGTCTCAAATTTTCCGGGCGCGAGTCGTGGATGTAGCGGAAGATTCTCTTACCTTAGAAGTTGTGGGAGATCCAGGTAAAATGGTAGCGATCGTGCAGGTGTTGCAAAAATTTGGTTTGAGAGAAATCGCCCGCACTGGCAAAATTGCCCTGACTCGTGAGTCGGGTGTGAATACCGAGTTACTCAAGTCTTTGGAAGCAAAAGTTTAGTTGGGAACGCGATCGGCATTGAGCCGATCTCACTCTTTGAACCGATTTTTCACAGCTTTTTTGATAGCCTTGAACGTTGGGTCATCAAATGCTGCATCTTCTCTTGCGTCACCCCCATCGACATTATATTTGCCATACATTACGCCAGTTGGGAAATACAATCCTTCACCCGTACCGATTCCTTTACGAAGGAACAATACGTATTTTTTGACAGGTTCTAATGGGGTATATTCATCAAACACTCGAATGTAGGATTTCCCGTTTTCTTGAACTACAGCCGCTTGTTGTCCAAGACGAATTTCTTTGAGGGTTGGATCTCCCTTAAAAACTTTGCTCACCTTAAAAGCGACTTCTGAAACAGCCGTAGCAATAAATCCTTCGTGATCCCTGCCAATGATCGATCGTGCTTCAGCAACAAACTTGTATGTCTTCCCAATAACAATGAGGTCTGATTTGGCGATTAAATCATCAAGTCCATCAATAGGAATGATTGAACCAGGAAGACGCTTAACTGGCAAACCTTTGATTATTTCAACTTTTTGGGAAACAACTTGATGAACTTGAGGTTTTGTCCCTGCAATCGGCTTAGGACGGGCTTGCAATGAAGCCGCGATCGCTAACCCCGATAAGACAGGAATGAGGATAAGAGCAATTAAGAAATGTTTCTTCATGGTTGATTTAGAGACCCCATTTACCTTGCAAATTCCCTTTGTCAGGAAACGGAGAAATCAGAGTTTCAGAGATATTTTGCGTAAGTCCTATAGATAATTCGACTTACTTTTTATCTTTGAGGCTATCGTACAAGTCCACCCAATTTTGACGAAGAGAGTCAATGCACGAAGTTAAGTGATCGATTTGGGTTCTTCTAGCCACGGAGAGGACAGCATCAATATGAGCAGGTTCAAAAATAATTTATGCAAATTGCTTGATCATTCGTCGCTAATCAGCAAAACAATTTTACCCGCCACAGAACCACTTTCAAGTAATTGGTGGGCTTTAGCCGCTTCTTTCAAGGGGAACCTGTGACTAACATGGATTTTTAACTTGCCTTCATCGATCCAGGTGGCAGATTGTTCGAGAATTTTTGCATGGTGCTGGAGACTCTCTTCCAATCCTAGCAACGCTGGTGTCAGCATTAATTCAAAACCAACGCGGAGATTACGTAATCTAGCAGTTTTCCAAACAGTATTGGCATCTGGTTCGAGAATCGTCACAATATCGCCATACACTCGGACTGCGGGGAAAGTTTTGTGAAAGGTTTCGCCGCCTATGGTATCAAAAGCCAAGTCTACGCCTTCGCCGCCAGTCCAATCTAATACTGCTTGCACAAAGTCTGTTTGTTTGTAAAAAATTACATGATCAGCACCGAGTTCTTTGACGAAATTAGCTTTTTCCTCAGAACTGACTGTGGTGGAGACAGTAGCACCTTTGAGTTTCGCCAATTGAATTGCTACATGACCGACACCACCAGCACCCGCATGAATCAAAACCCGTTCCCCAGGTTCCAATCGTCCCCGTTCATATAAAGCTTCCCAGGCGGTGATTAACACCAAAGGCGCTGCTGCTGCTTCGGCAAAGGAGATAGACGCGGGTTTACGTGCCACAAACCGCTCATCCACAACGGTATATTCAGCATAATTTCCTTGGTGTGCGCCCAAGCCGCCATAGCAAAAATATACCTCATCACCTGAGCGAAAACGCTGAACGCTAGCACCTACCGCTTCGACAATACCGGCGCCATCACATCCTAAAATGGTCGGTGTGCGATCGGGGTAGAAAGTGCCTCGGCTACGAAGTTTAGTGTCAATGGGGTTAATGCCAGCCGCCACCAAGCGGATTAAAAGTTCAGTATTACCTACACGAACAACAGGGTTTGGCACTTCCTGTAATTGCAGAACTTCGGGACTGCCAGCTGCTGTCATCAAGACTGCTTTCACAACTCTTTCCTCCTGGCTTTAGATGCACGTTTATTTGCAACTTTAGCGCAAGAGGGTGGACACAAAGTTATTTTTGAGGGAAAACTGCGATCGCGCTTTTGATTAGCAAATCATACAAGGGGCGATTACTTTTGGTAATGTTATTTGTATCCCCAAGATTAGTAATTTGGGGAATTCTGCATACTTACTCGTCGGTGAACTGACGGAATGTAACAAATACTTTCTAGGCTTAAGTACTATATGTTACTTTCTTAATATATCTATGTTCACCAAAGGAGTCTAAGTAAAATTGTTTAAGAGTAAGAGGAATTTATGACCAAACTCTCCATAGAGCAAATGCTTTACTTGCTTTACACTGTTGCCTACTCAGGTGAGGGTACGGTAACTCAAGGTACTGTCAAAGAGCATTTGTCTAAAGAACTCAAAAGAAATGCTGGTGATATATACAACACTCTATACGAACAAAATTTACTAGAATCTCCCAAGAGAAGGCGGATTTCAGTCACAGAAGAGGGCAGGAAAGCCCTTGTCGCCAATCTACAAACTACAGACTACAAGTTCGACTCTTCAAAAGGGCAAAAAGTTCTAAACACTCTTCTGCATTGCCTTAAGCTGACATCGTTGAAAGACTATGCTTCTTCTGTGCCTATAGAAGATATGGACTTTGACACATTCGTAGAAAAGTTTAAAGAACTATATTTTGCAGAAAGAAAGCAACAAGAATTGCGTGGCGTTGTTGCTATTCGCAGTCAAGATATTCGCCAAAAGTTTAGTGAAAAAAATACTATTTCTCAATTAAGCTTGGAGAGTTACTTTAATAAACTAAAATCGACTAACAAGGTTTTTGCTGTTACCGAAAAAGATGAAGAACTGATTCAGTGGGTAGAATAATTAATGCCAGAAGATGCAGGAAAAAAAAGATTTATCAAAGATTTTCTTAAAGATGTTCAATCAGGTACTGGATTCATTGACGATATTAGAATTGAACGCATTGTTAGACCTCCAGCTTCAGATGGTGAAGGGTCTACAGCTAAAAGTCTTTCTGGACGAAAAATATCTAACATAACCGAGTTACTTGGGGATGATCTCACGCATACCTTTGATGAAGGCTACTTCACATTTAGATTTGTTGCTGCTGTAGTTGGTAGTGGTAAGACTTCATTACTAACTTACTTGCAACAGTTAACTGAAACTAAACCCACATATCAAAATCACTCTGTAGTAGTTAAGTTTCTACTTTCTGATATACCGAGAGGTGGTGGTAGTCAAACCTTTATGGATAAACTATACTGCCACATTCTAGCTGATACCTTCTGCCAGTTACTACATAATGTAAATTTATCCGTGTCTGTTAGAAATGTAACTGAACGCATTCTGAGCGATTATTTAAATAATCTTGAAGTTGCTCAACTTAAAGCATTAACAAAGTTGCAACCATTTCGTAGTAAGTTTAAAAATTATATTACAACCAATACTGTAGATGGATTTGAACAATTTTTCTTTTATATTATTTCTGAAATATCATCTGTAGATCCGAAATTTAGTTTTGTCTATCTTACAGATGAGTTAGATGCTTTAGAAAAATTTCCTAATGAAATTGAAGAAACAAGATTACTATTTAAAGAATTGATTAGAAAAGCATTTACAGACTTCAAATCAAAAATACGTTTATTGATATATTTAGTGGGAACATCCAATAATGTAGATAGTTTCATTGCTGGAGATTCTGTTATACAAAGCCTTGTAAATAACTTAGTTATTAATTTAAACAAGGGTTATAGCAATGAATTTGTTCAGATTAAAGTCAAGATTGACGAGCGGATTCAAGGAGCTTACAAGGGGTATAAATATTTTGATCAAGCATGGAAAAAAATTAAAAATATACGATTAAACCCTGCTAATACATTAAGAGAATTCTGTCAGGAATATGGTTCCGCAGTGCTGGAAATACATGAAAGATATTTTACCGAAGCACCTGAGCAAATCTTTGAAGGCAATGCCCGCGAGTTAGTGGAAGCGCAGTGTAGAACAAAGTGGGCAAGTTATTTGAATAAATCTACATATACTTTATCGGCAGTTTTAACTACAACTGTGCTATCAGGTCATGCTTTTGACTGCTACGTGGAATTGTTGCATAACGGTACAAGTGTAGCTAGAGCTTTTGGTGAAGCAAAAAACTATGAGCTTTTGAGCGGACACTTGCAGACGTTTGAGGAATGGCTAAAGGATGTTAATTTCAAGCCAGACGGAAGCCCACCTGATTTGGCTTTTATGATTGCTCCTTCATGCCCATCTCTTTTACAAAGAAAGCTAGAACTTAAAAATATTCAATTTATTGAATCTAAAAAATTATCTCCAATACCGACACCAGTCTCAACGCCTACACCAACGCCTACACCAACGCCGACACCAGACTCAACATCAACATCATCACCTACTGCTATCAATATTAATAAGGCTGATAAAGATAGACTTACTGTTGCTTTCAAAGGTACAGGTGTAAAACAAACAACTATCGATAAGCTAATAAACTTTAGACAACGTAAAAGCTATATTCGCTTAGAAAGTCTGGCATCTGATCTAAAATTTACCCATGCAGTTAGAAAAAAACTTCAGGAAAAATTGGATAAAGGGGAGATTTGCTTTTGAATGGAGCGATAATTCTTTAGAAGGAGTGGAAAGATGCGAATCGCCTGTTCAATGTTATCTGCCCTGTCTCCTTTAATTCTCTGGCTGTAGGCATTTGCGAGGTTATTTTGCGTCATTGCCCAATCTTGAGGTAAAGCTTCCTGAGTGTAGACAGTTAAAGCAGCAGTAGAAGCCGCGATCGCCTGTTCAATGTTATCTGCCCTGTCTCCTTTAATTCTCTGGCTGTAGGCATTTGCGAGATTATTTTGCGTCATTGCCCATTCAAAAGGCAAAGCTTCTCTGGTGTAGACAGTTAAAGCAGCAGTAGAAGCCGCGATCGCTTTTTCGATGTTATCTGCCTTGTCTTTTTTAATTCTATTGCTGTAGGCAACAGCGAGATTATTTTGCGTTGCTGCTCAATCAATAGGCAAAGCTTCTCTGGTTCTAACAGTTAAAGCAGCAGTATAAGCCGCGATCGCATTTTCGATGTTATCTGCCCTGTCTCCTTTAATTCTCTCGCTGTAGGCATTTGCGAGATTATTTTGCGTCATTGCCCAATCAATAGGCAAAGCTTCTTTGGTTCTGACAGTTAAAGCAGCATTATAAGCAGCGATCGCATTTTCGATGTTATCTGCCCTGTCTCCTTTAATTCTTTCCCTGTAGGCAGCAGCGAGAGTATTTTGCATCAGTGCCCAATCAATAGGCAAAGCTTCAGGAGTGTAGACAGTTAAAGCAGCAGTTGAAGCAGCGATCGCCTGTTCGATGTTATCTGCCTTGTATCCTTTAATTCTATCCCTGTGGGCATTTGCGAGATTATTTTGCGTCGTTGCCCATTCAAAAGGCAAAGCTTCTCTGGTTCTAACAGTTAAAGCAGCAGTAGCAGCAGTGCTCGCCTGTTCGATGTTATCTGCCTTGTCTCCTTTAGTTCTATCCCTGTGGGCAATTGCGAGATTATTTTGCGTCGTTGCCCATTCAAAAGGCAAAGCTTCTCTGGTTCTAACAGTTAAAGCAGCAGTATAAGCCGCGATCGCATTTTCGATGTTATCTGCCCTGTCTCCTTTAATTCTCTCGCTGTAGGCATTTGCGAGATTATTTTGCGTCATTGCCCAATCAATAGGCAAAGCTTCTTTGGTTCTGACAGTTAAAGCAGCATTATAAGCAGCGATCGCATTTTCGATGTTATCTGCCCTGTCTCCTTTAATTCTTTCCCTGTAGGCAGCAGCGAGAGTATTTTGCATCAGTGCCCAATCAATAGGCAAAGCTTCAGGAGTGTAGACAGTTAAAGCAGCAGTTGAAGCAGCGATCGCCTGTTCGATGTTATCTGCCTTGTATCCTTTAATTCTATCCCTGTGGGCATTTGCGAGATTATTTTGCGTCGTTGCCCATTCAAAAGGCAAAGCTTCTCTGGTTCTAACAGTTAAAGCAGCAGTAGCAGCAGTGCTCGCCTGTTCGATGTTATCTGCCTTGTCTCCTTTAGTTCTATCCCTGTGGGCAATTGCGAGATTATTTTGCGTCGTTGCCCATTCAAAAGGCAAAGCTTCTCTGGTTCTAACAGTTAAAGCAGCAGTATAAGCCGCGATCGCCTGTTCGATGTGATCTGCCCTGTCTCCTTTAATTCTATCCTTGTAGGCATTTGCCAGATTATTTTGCGTTGCTGCCCATTCAAAAGGCAAAGCTTCTCTGGTGTAGACAGTTAAAGCAGCAGTATAAGCCGCGATCGCCTGTTCGATGTTATCTGCCCTGTGTCCTTTAATTCTCTCCCTGTAGGCAACAGCGAGATTATTTTGGGTACTAGCCCATTCAATAGGCAAAGCTTCCCTGGTTCTGACAGTTAAAGCAGCAGTATAAGCCGTGATCGCTTTTTCGATGTTATCTGCCCTGTGTCCTTTAATTCTCTCCCTGTAGGCAACAGCGAGATTATATTGCGTTGTTGCCCAATTTTGAGGCAAAGCTTCCCTAGTGTAAACAGTTAAAGCAGCAGTATAAGCAGCGATCTCTTTTTCGATGTTCTCTGCCTTGTCTCCTTTAATTCTCTCCCCGTAGGCAACAGCGAGATTATATTGCGTTGTTGCCCAATTTTGAGGCAAAGTTTCCCTAGTGTAAACAGTTAAAGCAGCAGTATAAGCAGCGATCTCTTTTTCGATGTTCTCTGCCTTGTCTCCTTTAATTCTATCCCCGTAGGCAATTCCGAGATTATATTGCGTTGTTGCCCAATTTTGAGGCAAAGCTTCCCTGGTGTAAACAGTTAAAGCAGCAGTATAAGCCGTGATCGCTTTTTCGATGTTCTCTGGCTTGTCTCCTTTAATTCTATCCCCGTAGGCATTTCCGAGATTATATTGCGTCCCTGCCCAATCTTGAGGCAAAGCTTCCCTGGTGTAGACAGTCAACACGACTTCATAGCCAGTAATGGCAATTTCCATATTGCTGGCTTTGTCACCCAAGGGAAATTCCTGAATTAGATTGCTAAAATTGAAAATAACTGATGCTAAATATTCCGCTTCATCTGCTTTCGCTTCCCCAAGTCTATTTATCCCCCAACGGCGGAATATTTCTGCTAACACTCCGTCGAGTTTGTCTGTATTCTTTGCCAGCAAGGGGTAAACTACCTGGAAATTATACTTACTGTCTGCGGTTGCTTGCAGTACTTCCATCAAGAATTGGTAATATGTCTGTATCTCCTCCTCACTCAGAGATTGCAAATCTACTTTATTATCTAGATTCAACGCTTCCCCTAGTTGCATTGCCAAACCTTGCAACCAATTCGCTGTCTTCTCATCTCCTTGCTGTGAAAACCTCTGTGCTACTGCTTCTATTGTCTGCAAGAAGCCAATATCTACTAATTCTTGGTTTGCTGCCAAAGTTTCTTGGAATTCATCGTTAGTACGGCAATTCAACAGGCGTTGAATGAGGTTGAGATAGGCTTGCTGACGATGTTCATTCATGGGAAAGGCTGCGAGACGCAACTAGATCATAATAACAATACAACACCAACACCCTAAATTCCAGAAAAGTGGAGAATTTCATGACAAATGATCTGTTTCTGACAATGAAAGAACCTCGTGGATGAGTGTTTTTTACTTGCCAACAGACAATATACTGATTTTGCGGTAAGGGTTCGCGGAGCGTCTCGTAGAGAAGCTATGCCGTTAGGCTTATCGCCTTCCTCGTCGCAGACATCACTCCTATAAAATAGTGCGATTGTCGATCTTCTACCTTACAATCAAAATAATAAGTAATATTAATCCTTATAAATTCCAAAAGGAGTAATTATGAGTACCGAAACTGCCCTATGGAAAATCATAGAAAATTTGCCCAGTTCCCTGAAAATTGAACTTTTACATTATGCCGAATATTTAATCACTAAATCTTCAACACTTCCACAAGTCGAAGATGTAACCGTTTTAGAAACCAATACAGAAGAAAGAGAAAATTGGCAATCTTTCTCTTTAAATAACTTAAATCAATGTTATGCAGAAGATGAACCAGAATATGCTATAGAATCAATTAAAGAATATAACCCTAATTATGAAAGAAGGTAACATTATACTAACTCCTATTCCTCAAGCAAATGAAGAAATAAAAAACCGTCCTACGCTGATTGTGAGAGAAATGCCAAAATATCAAGACTTTTTGATATGTGGGATTAGTACACAATTAAAACAATATATTCCTAACTTTGACGAAATCATTTCACCTAATGATGATGATTTTCAATCCAGTGGTTTAGTTCGTCAATCTGTTATTAGATTAAGTTTTTTAGCTGTCATTACTCGTAACAGTATAATTGGCTCAATTGGCACAATATCAACAGAAAGGCATAACAAACTATTATATAATCTTAGTCAATATCTAATTCAATTAATAGAGTAATCGCCCCAGACATCAATCCTACAAAATAGTGCGGGCTATGCCAACGCATTTGTGATTTTAGCGATCGCGCTTTTGAGGAAATATTAAGCAACACCCACCCAATATAAATTGTCAGCTAATTGGGGGGAAGTTCTGGTGTAATATTGAATTTTAAATTGTTACACTCCTCCCTATTCTTCACAGTTTTTGATGTAACGACGCAAAACAGAGTTGATTAAGGCTTTAGAGGGTGTTTGAAAAGTTATACGGTGTGATTTTTTACCCCCCTTAATCCCCCCTTATAAAGGGGGGAAACAAGAAAATCAAGTTCCCTCCCCTTTATAAGGGGAGGGTTAGGGTGGGGTAAAAATATTTGATACATCAATCACGACTTTTAAAACATCCTCTTATTATTCTCCGCTTTGAGCTTGAAACCACTCTAGTATATCTGGCTCAATCTGTACCAATTGCTTGCTTGAGGTGCGGGAACTCGGAGAGTAGCTTTCTGAAAAAACTCTTCTGTCAATGGTGGAATGTCAGAGTAGTCAATTTCTTCATCGTTCATTGACTCCAATGCTGTCCAGTTAGTACCAGAGGTATTTCTCAAGTCTTTGTCGCTCATACCGACGGTAATTCAACCATCTCTATTATCCTGCATAATATCCCAATACGCTCGGTGTTAGAGATAAAAACCTGATTTTGCCTAGTTTGGGTTGAGCGATAACCTAGGCCTAATGATTTTGCGATGTCTGGGTTGGGCTACGCAAACGCGTTTGTGATTTCGGCGATGCCTACGGCGGGCTTCTCTACGAGAGGCTACGCCAACGCCTACGCGTTTGTGGTTTTGGCGTTCGCATTTGTGATTTCGGGGTACGCATTTGTGATTTCGGAGTACTCATTTGTGATTTCGGGGTACTCATTTGTTATTTCGGGGTACGCATTTGTTATTTCGGGGTACGCATTTGTTATTTCGGGGTACTCATTTGTTATTTCGGGGTACTCATTTGTTATTTCGGGGTACTCATTTGTTATTTCGGGGTACGCATTTGTTATTTCGGGGTATGCATTTGTTATTTCGGGGTACGCGTTTGTTATTTCGGGGTACGCGTTTGTTATTTCGGGGTATGCATTTATTGCTTTTGTCATTATTGTTGCTGATTGCACTTATTCTAAAACAACAAATCGATCTGAAAAATGAGTAAAAACACAGACAAGCTCGTAATTATTTCGTTGAACTTTTAATGAAATAAATCCACAAAACTACCCATCTCAGGGAAAAGGATATTCCACTATGTTGAAAAAGGATTATAAAAAAAGGATGTCTCATGTCTTTAAAAACTCGTGGTTCTGTTGCTATCGACAAAGCCCAACTTCGTCTCGCCTTGCTTAAATCTATTGATGAAAATCTGGATTTAGGACATGGGTTAACTATTGAAGCCTACAACCGCCTAATCAACACTACCCGGGCGATGGTAGAAGCTAATAATACGCTGGTGTCCAATCTGGAAGAATCGCGTAAAACAGTAACCCAGATGGATAAAGCCCTCTCCGAAATATCTGAACGAATGCTAAGTGGAGTTGCTACTGTCTACGGCAAAAACAGTATAGAGTATTCCAAAGCTGGCGGCTCTAATCGAAAACGAAATAAACAATCTAGTTCAAAAGTTACTCCAGTTGTAGCGGTTCTTGCCACTCAACCTACTCAAGCTGCAATTGCGAATGCGTCAACTAACGGTAATGGCACAACTGCTTTGCTGCAATAATCCACAAATTCGCGCTTTATCTATTACTCAGTCTCAGTCTAATTGAGGAAATTAGGCGATCGCAAGCAAAGCTATAAAATCGACCGATGACACTACCCCAGTCAGTATTCCTTTGGGTAGAGAGTCCAACCTAGGCATCGCCATATAAAAATCTGGGTGTCTTAGCTACATCACGAAAGTTAGCCGGAAGCTCAATAGATGCGTCTGGGTATTTAAGGTTAATCAAACCAGGGACTATATCTTGGTGACTGTGCCGGATGAGATTGAGATAAGCGGCAATCAATTTACCACTGTACAACAGAAAAGGAAAAAACCGTGAAACATCAAGTTTCACGGTTTTCAGTGTGGTGTAAGGAGCTTAACTAAATATCATCATAAAGTAACAGCCCAACAACAACGCACTCGTAACAATTTTGGTAACAGACTTTTTTTAACAACCTTAGACCAAAGCACCACCACAACTAGAACCACACCCAGCAGTGCAACCATAACAATAAGCAGCAGTTTGTATCTCACTAATCACGTCTAAACTGCCAGCTTCTAAGAGTTGGCTAACTGTCAAGGTTTCAGCATTGCGATTTTTCGCAGGCAAATTCATCATTTGGTTAAAGTCACAATCATATACATTACCCAGATAGTCAATTGAAAGTTGATCACGACACATTAAATGTTCAAGTGTGCTGGAATTAAAATGCGACTCTAAAAACTGCAAATAGCTGCTGTACAGTTTTCTCCGTTCTAAATGCATTTTTGTTCTACCAACTGGTAGGTTGGTAATGGTGAAGAGGTTGTTAAACACAATATTAAAATGTTCTTGTAAGAACATTTTGTAATCTCGTTCTAGGTTACTCTGTTCGGGAGCTAAGGAAAATTTTTCATCGGTGGGTAACTGGGGATTAAATACTAAGTCCAAAGTTAAATTTGGCTCTTTAGCATAGCCGAGTTGGTTAAGCAACTGCAAAGCTTTAACTGAACTATCAAAAACACCAGCACCGCGCATTTTATCAACATTATCTGCTAGGTAGCAGGGTAGGGAAGCCACAACTCTTATTTGGTGTTGAGCAAAGTATTCTGGTAAATCAGTAAATCCATCTTCAAAATAAATGGTCAAATTAGATCGGACAATCACTTGTTTACCAGTTGCTCTTGCTGCTTCTACCAGTGGTTTAAATCCATAATTCATTTCTGGTGCGCCACCAGTCAAATCCACAATTTGAATTTCGGGGAATCTGTGAATTAGCGAAATCAATTGTTCGCAAATTTCAGGAGAAAGTTCTTCTGTACGTTTTGGGCTGGCTTCGACATGACAGTGTGTACAGGCAAGGTTACAACGCTTACCTAGATTAATTTGTAAAACAGTGATTCCCTTTTTTGTCAAAGGTGAATTTAGTTTGTGGTTAAATGATGTGACTGTTGTATTTAGGATAACTTTTGGTTGAGTTTGCATTATTTACTACTTCTTATATAGCGGTTCTCAGCCCTTCCTTGTGAGGTAGAAGAACCCCACCCCCAACCCCCTCCCCGCTCTTCGAGAGGGGGCTATGATGTACCTCATCTGACTAATAAACGCTATACCATTTCTTTGTGAGGCTGCGCCAAACCATTTTAACTTCTTTCTTTGCGTCCTTTGCGTCCTTTGCGGTTCGTTTTTCTTTATTGTACTTAAATATGTTTTAGCGCATCTTCATACACAATTGTATTAAATATACCATAAGCAAATATCTTCAAATTTTCTAAGCTTGCAATAATCTGTAAGTTATTCCACTAATAATTGCAGCAGTAGGTAAAGTTAAAAGCCACGATAATACTATCTGATAAGAAACCTGTATATTCACTTTTTTAGCAATTAGTCCTACTCCAAAAATCGAAGCGACTGAAACATAATTGGTGGAAACCGGAAGCCCAAACAGACTAGCTGCAATTACTAGAACTCCAGTTACTATATTTGCTGATAAGCCTTGAGTCTGATTCATTGAGGTAATTTTTGTACTCATGGTAACAGCAACTTTTTGGGAGTTGAGTAAACCGCCAAGTGCCATTGCGATCGCTATCGTGATCATTCCTCCCCGAATCGAGAAATACTCAATAATCAAAATGAGTGAAACAATCTTAGGAGTGTCATTTAATCCTCTAGTAAAACTGACAATTCCAGCGCTGATAAAATGGTAAGTATCAATCATTTTCTGATTGACTGGTAGCTTAAATTTAGAATTGATATAGCCAGATAAGCTGTAAATTCCTGCTCCCAAGGGAATAGCAATGATTGGACTGAGTAATAGAGGCAAAATAAAGGAAGTTCCCAAAGCTGAAAAATTAACTTTGAGTCCGATCGCTACTAATGCAGCACCAATAATAGCACCTGTTAAACTGTGAGTTGTGGAAATGGGAAACCCCATGAGGGCGGCTATGAGTACAGTTAAACCAGCTGCGATCGCCACTGCTATATGAAACTCTGGGCTATTAGCGATCGCATCTGGTACTAGTCCTTTTCCAGAGAAGTTTTTAACTAGTGTACTTGCTAAAAAAGTCGCAGCTACCGCACCAGCCAAAGTTGTAAAACTTGCCCATAAAATTGCTGTTTGATAGCTGGTGGTTCTGCTACCAAATAGCGTTGCTACCCCTTGAAAATTGTCATTTGCACCATTTGAATATGCCAAAAAAAGCGTAGCTAAAAACAGACTAATTAACAACATCTTGGGGTTTATAAATTAACAGCAACCACCACCGCTATAGTGCCAAGTTGAATTGGTCACAATGATTTCTAATGGCTTTATAGCCGCAAGTTTAGCAGCAGTTTTATCACACACTGCTGCCGGAATACCTCGCTGAAGTAGATGACCTGCTGAATCGTCAAAGCAGGGTTCCAAGCCAGCGTAAGTTGCTGTTTTCCCAGTGAAAATGCAAGCACCATCTTCGGGAATAGCAACTTTAAAAGAGACAGAATCCAGGCTTTCTAAAAGTAGGTGTTCTTCTAAATTATAACTTTGGGAATCTAGAAGACGATAAGGACGACGAGCGCGAATTTCAACTTGACCAAAGCCAGCATTTATAATCCGTTCAGTATACTCTTGATAGGTGAGTGCACCTGATAAACACATGGCTCTGAGTCGTTCATCTTGTTGAAGATGTGTTGGAATTTGACTAGTCGCAATTGGATCGCTCATCTGTAAGCGTCCGCCTGGTTTTAATACCCGATAAGCTTCTTTTAAAGCACGGGTCAAATCTTCTGGTTCAAAGATATTGAAAAGGCAATTTTGCGCCACGATATCGACGCTAGCATCAGCAACGGGTAAGTTAAAAGCATCGCCTTCACGGATTTCTACAAAACTGATGTCAAACCAGGGATTTTCTTCAGCAGCAATTTCTAGATTACGTGCGGCGGCTGACCGCATGGCTGCGACTGGTTCAACGGCAATTACAGCACTTGCATGGCGGGAAAAATAAGCAAATTGCAACGCTTCTAAGCCACCGCCAACGCCCACATACAGCACAGTTGGTTGATTTCCTAGTTCGGTGGGGTGAACAGTGGTGCCACAACCATAGTTCATTTCCTGCATTAACAAAGGAATTTTTAATCCTGGTAGTTGCAGGGGTGTACTTTGCACACAACAAAGTCCAACTTGCGGGGTTTGGGCAACTTCGCGGTAGAATTGCGCTGCTGTTTCTAGATAGGTCATGCCATTTTAGATATTAGATGATCATAGTTTTGTGCATCATAGTCTAATTAAAACTCCGAGTTGGATGAGTTTTTGGCAATCTCAGCAAAAACCCCAAATCTTCATAAAACAAGAGACTTTGGGGCATCTGCGTTAATCTAGACTTAATCATCCAAGAGACATAGAAGTGAAAAAGAATTGTTTTGACGTCGCACTGCTACGTCTCTACAAGGGTTCTGGGTAACGTATATTTAATTACTGGAGATGTCTAAGGTGTAAATCAAATTCCTTAGCAGTTAACTGAATTAACCGATGATCTCGGTAGACTTCCCGCGTGCGACGATTTCAACTCAAGTCTTCAAATTCTAAAATATCTGTACCGTCTGCTTGCTGGCTTCTTCGCAGGTGGGTGCGGACTCTGGCTAATAATTCATCAACGCTGAAGGGGTTAACGAGGTAATCATCAGCACCAGCCTCTATGCCTGCAATGCGATCGCTCACTTCATCTTTAACGGTTAATAAGATTATCGGCACTTGATCACCAATACTTCGCAGGCGGCGGCAAATTTCCAACCCCGACAAACCTGGCAACATCCAGTCCAAAATTACTAAATCTAGATGTAGCTCACGCGCTGCGGTCAGTGCAGTTAATCCATCGTAGGCAATACTGACTTGATAGCCTTCATAATTCAATTCCAATTCGACAAATCGTGCCAGTTTGACATCATCTTCAACCAGTAAGATGTGCGTCATGATCATGTTAATGATTTCAGCAAGGTACGGTAAGCAACTATAAGGTCTGGAAAGGAAACACTTGATTGAGGTGCTAGCTACTGAATAGCCAAACATCTAATTAGGTGTACGCTAGCTTAGTATAAACCTGAGTAAGTAACAACCGTAAGTCTGCAATTAGCGATCGCTGCTTGATCAAAAAACGATCCAACTGGCTATTAGCAATAGGCTGTGACATCCTCACCCCATTCATCAGCAAGATAACAGAGCGCTTGACAACGCAAACCAACCACTTCCTCGTATACGGGATTTAATTTACACATTCAAGTAAGGGATTTCCAACAAATAAATTACTACTACTTGCGGGGTGAGCAAGATGAGCGCCTTTAGCTATAGCAATCCATTACTATGACTTACGCAAAATGACACGCTGTAGGGGCAATACCCTGCGGTCAGCTAAAGCTACATGAATTGCCCCTACCTGACAATCACGGTTTGGGCTATTGTTTGCGTAAGTCCTGATTACAAACAATTCAGAACCGCTATATTTAACTTATGTTGTTAACCAACTTATTGGAGGCGCAGCTAAACTACCCTAAAAAAGCATCAAGCTTCCGGGAAGCTGCGAAAACTAATGACTTATGACTTTTTCAGTAACAAAAAGCTACTTTTTGACCGATGGGCACCAAGTTACGACTGGCTCTTTCCTTCAGTGTTTTATCGAGCCGTTCACAAACAGTTATTGCAGTACGTCGATTTACCAGAGCCAGCAAATGTACTTGATATCGGCTGTGGTACTGGACGTTTACTTGACCGCCTTGCTACTCAATTTCCCGACCTGCGAGCCACCGGATTAGATTTATCTGCTAATATGTTGCGGGTAGCAAGACAGAGCAACCGCCACCGTCCACGTTTAATTTATATTGAGGGCAAAGCTGAGTCTCTTCCCTTTGCTGATGGTCAATTCGATGCTGTTTTCAGCACTATCAGCTTCTTGCACTATTTGGAACCTAAACAAGTAGTTAGTGAAATAGCACGGGTACTTTCTCCCGGTGGACGTTTTTATTTGGTTGACATTACCTCCAAAAAAGAGACAGAACCTCAATTCTTGCCAGTCTCTCCCCAGGGAATTAGACTCTACAGCCCTAATCAACGTCAACTTCTTGGCTCCTCTGGCGGATTATTGTGTTTGAATCACCACTATTTACTAGGGCCAGTCTTACTAACGATTTTTGCTAAACCTCCGTTGGATTGATGGATAAAGCCCTAACTGACCTCGATATTCCATAAACACCACAGGAACTCTGAGCAGCCTTTTAGCCAATTGCGAGAATCTAAATTTTCCCTTGAGCGTAGATAAGCCACTTGTCTGAGGAAATTGTGGCAAGTCTTCAAAAGATATTGGCACAAAACCAAAGCGACCGTAAAACTCCGCCAGTCGCTGACCTAAACATTCCAGATAAAGTGGCTGTGTTGCTGTCTTAATCAAATGCTGCGTTAGCAAAGTAGCCAAACCGCGACCTCTCCAAGCTGATGCAACCACCAAACTACCAAGTTCTTGTGCCCCTGAGAAATTGCGTAACTGTCCACAAGCTACCAGATTGCGTAGGCTTTGCCCGCCGTAGGCATCGCATTCAATTACCCAAAATTGCCGCCAGTTTAATTGAGTTGGGTCGAGTTTCGCTGAGAATACCAGCAATCGAATCGACCACTGATCCGCCAAGCTTGCCTTGCGAAGGACACATCCAGATGGTAACGATAGATTGCTCTGGTTCATTAATTTATACTTTGATAATTTATCTTACAATCATCACACCATATTATTCCTTTAGCTCATTTGCCATTTCCTGTCAACTATCAATAAAGCAACTTCGACATCAAACCCGTTCTAAGTTCTCCTTTAACCACAGCAAGCGTTTTCAGCTTAACAAATTCCATATTTAGGGATTTTTGTCAGCATACATGAGTAGTAAGAAACAATACTTCCGATAGAGGGGCGAATCAGCCATAACTAGATTCTGGATAGATACACTCAAACCCCAAATTTTCTTAAAATAATGGTAAGAATAAATGATTAGGGATGTAATCATGGCTGAACAAGAAAAACAAAAACCTAATAATCAAGAAAGTACACCTACTGCTTCTGGTGGCTACCAAACCCCCATCGACGAAAGTATCCGCAAAACTGGTGATGCTGAAAAGAGTGATGCTAAACCCACTGCTACACCAGAAGCACCAGGCGAAGATCCGATAGCAGGTAGCCCCAATCAGGGAACTCAGTCACGTTAATTGGTTTGAATTTTCTCAAGTTTCAATAATCTAATTAGGCTTTTTCTAATAACCCGGATTTAGTAAACTTTGAGTGGATAGTTGTGGTTTATATCACGATTATCCACTCATTTTTGTTTGTAAGAATCGTTTAGAGAGAGTGAGGCTGGTGTGGTAAGTGAAGCTGTTGGACATAAAAATGTTGCATATTACCTGGAAGTAAAACTCTTGTGGGGTGGGCCGGAAAGCCCGCCCTGGTTATGCAAATTAAAAGTACATTAGCTGATCTTTTATTTGACTCCATACTGAAGAATTGACACTCTCAGGTCTAAAGACACTGAGATTCTGCGGACAGAGTAAACTCTCGCTGCGACCGTCAAACGCCGCCTAAACACTTAAAACAACTACCGACATTGCCAATGTTGTAATCGCGTTTACTTTTATTGTTTTAATGCTTTCAGAATCCATCACTAAGCCAAAACGCGGTACGCTCCGCAACCTGCCTTTATTTGCTCTTTCTTGTCAGACTGCGCCAGGACTAAAACCTAACCGTTGTTTCACCGGAGCCGGGATTTCTCCGTACTAGGATGCTTCAACACGTAGATGTTTTTCTTCTTACTCACAATCTCATTTTAACATAAAATACCACGGGGATTAAAATCCCTCGTGTGGTCATTGAGCTTGCCGAAATGCCGCAACCCTGGCAGCACGTGCTAGCCTCTCCCCTTCTCCCTCACGCGCGTGGCTAGCGCCAAGGGAGAAGTGTCTGAGTTTCCCGCATCCCATATATTCCTATGATTTTTCTGGCACTTAGTACATAACACTACAAAAAGGGTATGGAATTTAATCATTCGTAGGTTGGGTAGAACAAAGTGAAACCCAACATCAAGTCTCGATATTTCTGAACCCCTTTGAAGCTCGACTTTATCCATAAATCTGCTAAGCTTCACGATTCTTAATCATGACAGCTTCCTCGTGTGGCTAACAGAAGTCCTACAATCCAATAGGCTGATCTGAAAGTGGTGATTTTTCACAAAGCTCATCTGCATAAAAAGGTAGGCTTGGTTGACTAGCAGTTTTTGATCAGTATGTGCAATATGTTACCTATTTTCTCTGATCACTTAATCCTGAATAACTACCTATACAGAAAATGCCTCTTAAAATCGTCCAGAACTTTGATAGCAGTTTCACTCTTGAAGCACAAGCTCAAGAAACTCTATTCGATTTATTGACAAGCGTTGCTTTCTTAAACCAAATTTGTCAACAGTTGCAGTGTGAGCAAATTAAATTTACAGAATTACTTTTCCAACCAGTTCCTTACAGCTTAACTACCACTAAAGGAATGCCAGGAGAATTTGAAAAATACCATGAATCTGATCAATATGCGATCATCAACGTCCCACCAAATTTCATGTTTAGTGCTAAGATTTTTAAACCCAGTCGCCTTTGTGCAATTTACCAAAAATTTGGTCATGGATAATTTTGAAGATAATTTTTTCCTAATTAGCAATTCTCAATTCTGAAGGCAAATAGTAAGTTTGATATTTGATGTATGGCTCTTGAAACGAATCTTTCTTCTTTGGCATCCCTGGAATACATTCCTTACATTGACGATCGCGGTCAGTTACCCGAACAATTTCAGAGTAAAATCGGGGTATATGCTATCTTTGACCAAGAAAAAGTACTTCAATTTGTCGGATACTCCCGTGATGTTTATCTCAGTCTCAAGCAGCATTTAGTCCGTCAGCCACAGCAATGCTATTGGGTGAAAGTTGAAACTATTGAACGTCCTAGTCGCACAATTTTAGAAAATACTGAAAATGCTTGGATTGCGGAAAATGGCAGTGTGCCTTGGGGAAATGGAGATAATAAGGAAAGATGGACTCATCCCATTGATGTCAAACTGATAATGACACCTGAAGAACAGGTAAATTATCAACATCCAGCTAATGATGAATTAGCACAAATAAAAATTATTAAAAATGTGGCACGGAGAGTAGAAGCAGAAATTTCAACGCAATTGGTAGAAGTGCGTGGTTTGCAAATGCAAATTCGCTTCAATCCTAAATTGAAAGAAGAAGGTTTACTAGATTTGAAATGAAGGTAGTTATGGGAAAAACTCTCTTAGAGTATTTGGAACAAATTCAAAACAAGTGAATTTTGTCAATACCTCTAAGAGTATAAATAACTCTGTATAAAAATGTTCATCTTGGGGTGGGGGATGAGGCCAGTTTTAAATGCTATGCATCCCTAGCTACTCCCAAGTGGAGGCATCTCGTAGCAAATTAGGAATTTCCCCTTGAGATAAGGGAAACTCTAGCAAGGTTTCTCTATAACCCAAATACCCAGATTCAGCAAACGACAAAAGCATTCTCGAAAGTGCTAGCCAAACCTCCGGTTCATATTCCCAATCACGATAACGCGAAGCTTTACCGGCAATTGAACGTAGCGCCCAGAAATATGAATTTCTCACTACAGAGCCACCTTTCTTAAACTCTGGTAAATCTTCGTGATGGATAAAAAGGACTTTATTTTCTATTTTGGCTCTCATAGCAATTTTGGATTTTAGATTTTAGATTAAAAGTAAATCTTAAGTAGGGCGGATTACGGCTAAAGCCTAACGCACCATCTTGTATGGTGGTGCATCGTCTTTACCAAAAAACTGTTTCAAGAATCTCAAATAATACTATTTATCCCAATAATGTAGAGACTTTGCAATCACAAAATCTCTACATTTAATACCTAAAAATTGGCGCTTAAACCCAGACGAAAAGTGAATCCAGGGCTATATATGCGATTAACTCGTTCATATTGCTCACCGAGTAAATTTTCTAAATATACTGTTAGTCCTAAATTGCTAGTTAGAGGTATACGACCGCTCAAATCTAAATTCACAAAAGATGGCGCAAAGTCTGTACTCTTGTCACCAGGGTTAGCAAAGATGGATCTACGAGCGCCACTATTATAAGTAACATATAAGTTAGCTTGCCAACCTGTATTTTGATAACCCACACCAGTTTGAAGTACAGAATAGGGAATCAAACCTAACTGTAAACCTTTTTCTGAGCCTGTTTTTATTTGGGACTCTGTATAAGTATAGTTGAGGAAAGTTGACCAGCTAGCCGCAATTTTTAATTGCAAAGCTGCCTCTAAACCATTGGTATCTACTAGCCCAATGTTTGCCCATTTTCCGGCGATAACTCCCAAGCGATCGCCTATACTACTACCAAAGTAAGTAAACTGTCCAATCAGGTTTTCTGAAAAATTGACATCTACTCCCGCACTCCAAGTAGAGCCAGTTTCCGGTCTTAAATCAGGATTAGGGTCCCAACCATGAACTGTATCATAAATATACAACTGATCTAACCCAGGATTGCGTTGTCCCCCTGCCCAACTTCCGCGCACTGCTACTATTGGTGTGACGGCATAACGTAACCCAACACTAGGGTTGAAATAATTTCCAAACTGGCTGTCAAAGCTTTGCCTTAGCCCTCTTCTTGATCAATTACGTAAGTTGGAGTAGACTCAGGTAGGTTATCTGGTTCTGCGATCGCTTCTATGGAAATGTCTGGATCATCGCTCGGAGTTTGCTCTGTTTCTGGCTGATTCTCTGGGTTAATTTCACTCGGTCTAAATTGTTGAGTTAATAATTCGACATTAGTAGTGGGGAGCTCGATTTCACTCAAACTCGGAATAGCTAAAATGACTTCGGTTGATTTATCAGTATTTATCTGCTTAATTTCACTCTCAGCAGCAAAGCTAGGAAACGATATCAATAAACTCGGTAAAGCAACTTTTAGCAACAAAAAATTCTTTTTCACGTTCTCTTTCACAGCAAGTAAAAATAGTCACTAAGTAGGATTGTTGCTCTAATAGTAAAATCATGTCAAAAGACACGCTGTCATATTTCCACAGTTCAGATGAGACTGTTGGTAAATTCACTATGGGTTAAACCTACAACAGATGTGGTTCAAATACATGAAAACTGCTGTAATTAATATTACATTCGCAAAATAATGCTTGCACTCATCGGGCACTCAATGAGGTTTAATCCGTCACAATTAGCCATCATGGACAAACTCTAGTTGAAGCCGGGGTAGCTGTGAGAAAACAATTAAGATGCAGTACTTAGTATAGGAGAACAACGTGAAAATAGCGATTATTACTAAAACATTAATTACATCCATCGGTTTGTTAGCTTTATTTGCCCCAAGTAAAGTCTCCGCTCAACTCATACCGCAACCTTGGGTTTCAGTCGGTGGAAAAGATGGTGATATAACTTATGCAGTCGGAGCTAGGGCTTTTAATTTTGGGGTTGAGCTAGGAGCTGGCCCTGATGGTGCTACGGGAGTAGATGTTTTGAAATTTATCAGCTTACCTGTCATTTCACCCTATGTAGGAGTTGGACTTTATTCAGAAGATAAAGGTGTTGCAGTTTCAGGTGGCGTTCAGGTACGTGCGACTGATAACGTTTTTGTTGGTGCTGGTTACAATTCTATTCGTGGCTTTAACGGGCAACTGGGAATAAGATTTTAACAGTTATCAGTTAAGTGAATGGCGAAGCGGAATAAAGCAATTGCAAGGGCTGCAATAGTATGATGGTGGTTTTGCACTACCAATGGTATAAGAGATGATGCCTCAATTTGAATACAGCACTCTTGCCCATCCACAGGATATTCAACAGCTTGGGTATATCCTTGAGCAATGTTTTATCAGCGGACTTGGTGGCGAGGAAGTTTACATCAATCTGATTGGCGTAGAAAATTTCCGCATAATCCATAAATTGCAGCAAGTAGCTGGTGGATTGGCAACTCTGGATATGGGTCAGTGGTGGGGTGGTGTGCGTGTACCAATGACAGGAATTGCCGTAGTAGGTATTGCTCCAGAATATCGTGGTTCGGGAGCTGCGATCGCTCTCATGCAGCACACCCTCAAAGAACTTTATGCTAGGGGCGTAGCAATTTCCGCTCTTTATCCAGCCATTCAAAGCCTGTACCGAAAACTTGGGTACGAACAGGGGGGTAGCTGGTGTATTTGGGAAGTTGCTACCAGGAATATCCAAGTGCGGGAGCAACCTCTACCTTTGGAACCGGTAGTTCCGATTAATCATCAAGTCTTTCATGAACTATATCAGCAGCAGGCGAGACAAACGCCTGGATATTTAGACCGACATCCTGCAATCTGGGAGCGCTTAATCCAACCAGATGAGAAAGAAATAGTTTATGCCTATTTTATTGGTACTAAAGACCAACCCCAAGGTTACATTATCTTCACTCAAGAGCGAACAGAGGATGGTGAAATCCTCTGGGTGAAAGATTGGGTACTCCGCACACTTGCTGCTGCACAAACTTTCTGGTCTTTTCTAGCAAATCATCGCTTTCAAATTCACCAAGTACGATGGAAGAGTTCTGCGATTGATTCCCTGACATTGCTACTACCAGAGCAAACTGCCAAGATATGGCGTGAGAGTCGTTGGCTGCTGCGGGTAATAGATGTAGTCAAGGCGCTAGAGGCGCGGGGTTATCCACCGGGAATCGAAGCTGAACTGCACTTAGAAATTCAAGATAATTTGCTAACTGGAAATAATGGTAAATTTATCCTTTCTGTCGCCAATGGACGCGGTGAAGTCACAAAAGGCGGAAAGGGTGAGTTGCAGCTAGATATCCGGGAATTGACACCATTGTATACAAGTTTGTTCACCCCCTACTATTTGCAACAAGTGGGAAAACTGCATGGTACAGAAACAGCTATCTTAGCAGCTACGCAAATCTTTGCAGGTAGCTCTCCTTGGATGGCTGATTTCTTTTAAGGGGAGTGGGGAGTTAGGAGTTAAAAGTTTTCCTCATCTCCCTTATCTCCCCACACCTGAGTTACTAACTCAAATTGCTAGTTAGTTCAGGAAATTTGGAGTGCCAGTACCACCATTCCTACCAACGGCAGGAATTTCCAGTAGGCTATCTGTAGCGTTGCCAGTACCATCATTGGTAACAGAGCTAGAGTTACCCGGATGTCCATTAGGAACAAACAGTTGCGGATGATCAAAGGGCGCTTTGTCATGGAGAACTCGCTCATCGGTGAGTCCTTTTAAAAAGGCGACCAATTGCTGTTTTTCCACTGGTGACAAATTCAATATTGGAAGACCTCCAAAGTCACCACCGCGACTGTAAAAATCAACCACTTGCTCTAGAGTCGCCTGACCTCCGTTGTGAAAGTAGGGAGCAGTGAGTTCCACATTGCGAAGCCCAGGTGCTTTAAAGGCTCCATCTGCAACTACGCTCTCACTTGAATTCAACGGTGGAGTAAGGATAGGGGGGTCTTGGCCTAGAAGACTCTTAAATTTCCCCAGTTGAGCCAACCGTGCCTCGGAGAGTGGATTACCTTGGCCGTTAACAGATAAAGGGTCATTACCACCCAAACCGGCATCGTCCGTGGCAGGTCTGACGCCAATCTTGAAGAAACCAGTGTCTTCAGGGGCTTTTGCACCGAACGGCACGCGTCCGATTCGTCCGGTTTTAGCCACGTTGCTCACCGAAGCACCTGTTAATTCCAACCCACTATGGCAACCGATGCACCCCTTGCCCTCGAATAGTTTCTTCCCTTGTTGCTGCTGCACGGTGAGGGCGTTGGTGTTTCCTTCCAAGAAGCGATCGTAGGGTGTATCGTTAGCAATGAGTGTAGCCTCGTACAACTGAATCGCCAGCCCGAAGAAGAGCGAGAAGTTATAGTCCAACAGCCTGTACTCTTGGGTTTTGGAAGAGTAATCAGGGTGCTTGACAAAAGTCCGTCTACCTTCAGCATCAACTTGGATCAGTAGCTTAGAGTCCCACCACTCCGGCTTAAAGGCATCTTGAATCAGCTGATTGTAGCTGCTATAGTTCAGTCCGGGTTTAGGCCATTTACTGTCTGCACCTAAAACGCTATCTTGTGGATGCACAACCTGTTTGGCTAGCGGTTGGAGGCGAGATAACTTTTGTGCCAGGTCTCGCGGGAGGCTTGTACCGTTAATTGACAGAAGACCTTGCAGCAGATCGCTCAGAGATATTCTGCCAATTCGCCCGAACTTATCACCAATTTTTTGAAAAGTGCGACCATCGGCGGACAACTCGCTAGAACTGAGTGGCGGTCCGACCGCCTGAGAAGCCAAAGACGAATTATTCAGACTGATTTTGACAAATTCGAGCTGCTTGGGGTTTTGTGCTTTGACAATAAAGGCGTTAGGATCTCTTAAACCGAAGGGATTCACCCCATTAAAGATGTTTTGCGCCCTTCCGTCCCAGAAGTTGCGGAAGTTGAATGCTGCATTAATTACAGTTGGCGTGTTACGCGACTGGACACGGCGTACATTCGTACCTTTGACATTAAACACCGGATCAGGTTCGTTTGTTACTTGGTCTTCCGCAGTACCAGGTGTGACATTAACAAACTTCGTATTGAAGGCTCCTTGAGATGAGCTAACATCGTTACGGTCAGATACAAGAGTCGTAGGATCATTGGGGTTCGACAGCTTGTGGAAAGGAAAATCTCCCGGCTTGAGCTGGTAGTTTGGTGCGCCACCTACATCAAAAGCTGTATCTGGATTCGGTGTACCATCGGCGTTGACCCGCAAAAGCCCAGGATTAATCTGATTTTTGGATCTATTGTCGGCTCCAGCATGGAAGTGACAACTAGCACAGGAAGTCTGTCCGTCGCTCCCAACCTGCATATCCCAAAAAAGAGTCTTTCCTAACTTGATTGCAGCTACTTTATCTTTTACGAAGTCTCCAAGATTGTCAGGCTCTGGAACTGATACGCTCTTGAGCGAAACTGGAGGCGATGCCGTAACCTGCGCCGATACAGTATTTCCAGCTATTACTGCAACCATAATAATGGCAGCAATTGTTATAGTCTTTGAAAATCTTGATCTCAGGTAGTTAAGCTGGCCAGTTCTGAATCTCCACCCTTGGTGCTTTATTTTTGTCACCAAAGATTTGAGCAAAAATCGACCTTTTGAGGTCAGTAGCAAGTAAGTTGATAAGCCAGTAATAAAGACTACTAAGCTTATTATGGGTATGATCCCCATAGTTTTTTGTGATAAAATAACATTGGAAAAGATTATACATTTATGAACAAGTTTTAAATTTATTATTCATGTAAAGTAATTACGCAATTTACGAATTTTATGTAAACAAAAAACGCCATAGACTACAAATAAATTCCGGAGGGTAGGTAAGCTATTTTACATTTAGCTGGCATTAACTAGGGTGTTAAGATGCTTAATACACAAGAGTTTTATAAAATTTAGATATATCTTAGCTTATGATCAGCCCTACTTTGAGTAGGATATTTGAATGTCACTACATCAAAGTTCTGGCCAGTGGCGCTTAGGGCTAGCCTTGTCGCTATTGACGGTCTTATTATGGGGAATTTTACCTATTGCTCTGACGGTGACTCTTGAAGCAGTTGATGTCTATACCGTCATTTGGTTTCGCTTTTTGGTATCTTTTTTACTGCTTGCTATGTATTTAGGAATACGTGGTAAATTACCAAAGTTAGAACAATTGCGTTCTGCTTCTTGGAAGTTATTAGCGATCGCTACACTCTTATTAGGGATTAATTACTTTCTGTTCATGCAAGGTTTAGCACTAACATCGCCTGCTAACGCTCAAGTTCTCATTCAATTATGTACCCTTTTATTAGGTTTGGGAGGGTTAGTGATTTTTAAAGAACGTTACCGGCTGTATCAATGGATTGGTGTAAGTATAATGACTTGCGGTTATCTTTTATTTTTTCGTGAACAACTAACAAATTTAATTACAGCGCATAGCACATATATACTAGGTACTGTCCTGATTGTCCTAGCAGCAGCAGCATGGGCTATTTATGCTTTGGCACAAAAGCAGTTATTACAATCTTTATCTTCCTCTAGCATCATGTTGATTATTTATGGGGGCTGTGCTTTATTATTCACTCCTATAGCCAGAGTAAAATCACTTTTTATACTTGATTATTTACATTTAGGAATGTTGATTTTTTGCGCTTTGAATACTTTAATTGCTTACGGTGCTTTTGCCGAATCATTAGAACATTGGGAAGCATCACGAGTGAGTGCAGTATTAGCTTTAGCTCCGATTGTGACATTAATATTACTTGCAGTTTTATCAGTTATTGCACCTTCTTTGATATCACCAGAACACTTGAGTTTCACAGCAATGTTAGGAGCGGGTTTAGTCGTCACAGGTTCAGTAGCGATCGCCTTGGGGAAAGCTAATTAATCGAAATGATTTTCAGGATTTTTACTGGGTTTTTCATCTAGTGAATTTGTGTGATATTCAAAGCTACAATATAAATACTGAGGCAGAGTATTTTTTATTTGTTATGATTTGATAGTGAAGGCAAACTACTGGAGTTAGCCTCTTGCAAGATGGATACTTTACCCATCTGTGTAACTCCGTAGTCTTTAATTTTTGAGCTTATAGCCAAGAAAAATCCTTGAAGAAGAAATCAGAATTCAGGAGTCAGAATTAATTACTGGGGGATTGGGAAAAACTACTTGTTTTGACTACAAAATCTATGACTTGGTAGGAATTGGCAAGCCATTTCTAACTCTGATCTAAAGCCAGCTACATCCCCAAGTCATATATAATTTATCGTGAATTATAACTTCTGACTCCTAAATTCTGTTTTGATAAAATTGAGGCTAATAACTTTAAGTAAACCAAACAGGGTGCCCGAATAACTACCAAAGCCAACACCTGATCAAACCAGACCACCGAAACAGTTGAGCGATGAATAGTTTGTTTGGTAATTGGGCCAGCAGCCTCAGAAAAAACTCCCTATTGCTGGTTCTTTCAATGGTGCTGCCAACATTTGGAATGAGTAATTCTGTCTTGGCAGCAGAGCGGATTTATGCATCTTATTCAGCTTTAGAGCTTTCGATTTCAGTCAGCACTTTAGAAAACTACGCCAAAACAGGTGTAATTAACGAAGACTTGGCAGCGTATCAGCAATATTTGCCTCTACAACAGCTTCAAGAATTGCGGCGGATTTTACTCAATCGTGTGAAAGTTAGTCCGGTAGTAGTTTCGCAACTTCTCTACACACCGCAAGGAGAATTTTTGTTGCATCGTTTGGCGCAAGTGATTACAGTCAAATCTTCTCAGCCAAAACCAGAATTTGGGGCTTTGCGTTCGGCGCTAATTTTAGCCTCTGCGGAATCATCCGGCTTGACACTTTTGAATGTGTTACGTAAATATCCCGCCAGCAGCATTCGCCTTGATGTAGCAGGGACTTTGGAAATAGCTACAGAATTGGAGAAACTTGTTAACCAAACCCATCGGGCGATCGCAGCAGTTTCGCAAAAGTCTAAAATAGAAGCTGCTACGATTTCACAACCAAATTTATCACAATTGCCCGATTTACAGGTTCCGGGAAAGTTGAAGTCGCAAAAATACACCCTGAATTTTTTCGACTCAACGCGCAATCGGCTTTTATTAACTGATGTTTATATTCCCAAAGTCCAGAATGCTGCACCCGTAATTGTGATTTCTCACGGCTTGGGTTTAGACAGCAGCAACTTTCAATATTTAGCCACTCATCTAGCTTCCTACGGATTTGCCGTCGTCGTTCCCAATCATCCTGGTAGTGATGCTAAACAATTGCGTTCTCTGCTAAATGGACACGCCATTGAAATAGCAGAACCAAGTGAATTTAAAGACCGACCTTTGGATGTAACATATATATTGAATCAATTGGAAAAAGCTAATCAATCTGATTCACGCTTTAAAAAGCGGTTAAATCTGCAACAAGTCGGAGTATTTGGTCAATCTTTAGGAGGCTACACAGCCTTGGCCTTGGCAGGTGCTAAAATCAACTTTGAGCAACTAAAACAAGATTGTCAACCAGCAGCACTACAAAATACCTGGAATATGTCTTTACTGCTCCAGTGTCGCGCTTTGGAATTGAGCATCAGCAAGTCTGGTAAGGATTATAACCTGCGGGATGAGAGAGTGAAAGCCGCGATCGCAGTTAATCCCATTACTAGTTCTATTTTCGGCAAAGCGGGCTTAAGTCAAATTCAAACTCCGGTGATGATCGTTGGCAGTAGTGATGATACAGTAGCACCAGCTTTATCCGAGCAAATTCTACCTTTTTCCTGGTTTGCGAACTCACAAAAGTATCTCGTCATGCTTCTAGGTGCTACCCACTTCTCCACCATTGGCAATGGCAACCCTGGAAATCAGCAAGTAGCATTACCTGCGGATATGATTGGCGATGCTTCTCAAGCGCGTCGTTACATGAACGTTTTGAGTTTACCTTTCTTCCAAACTTACGTCGCCGGAAGACCAAAATACGTCTCTTACCTCAACGCCGCTTACACCCAAAGCATTTCTAGTAAATCTCTGGGATTGAGTCTCGTCCAGTCGCTGAGTAAGACCGAATTAGCACAAGCACTTGCTAGCGATCGCCACAAAGCTCAATATTATCAAAAAAATGCCCCTAACTCCATACTCAACTTTGGATTTTGGATGTTGGATGTCGGCGTTGCAATGCTACATGTAACGATTTTTATTTAAGTCTAAAAGTTTACCCCCGTCCCTCTCCGCATCGGAGAGGGACAGGTTTTGCGTAGCCTAACCAGGGAGAGGTCTTTTTATTAGCCTAATCACAGGGCTGCTGCTTCCACTGTAACTAGAAGCGGAGAATACAGAATATCTACTCGATTAGTTTCACAAAAATCAAATCTTGTGTTCTAAAATCAACCGTTCAACTACTTCTATTATAAAATCAACCGTAAAACTACTTAATTATAAAAACTCTCTGGCAAAACAGTTCAGTATAACCACTGGATGATTTTATCCTTTAGTTTGGCAAACTATCAACTAGCTATTCAAAAAGTGAACTAGCTAAAACTAAAAACAGTCTTGAAGTTAATAAAGAGTGAAATAGAACTTATGACTACAGCAACCAGGGATTTAATTACTAAGCTTTATGTGAGCTACTTTGATCGTGCCCCTGATCTCTTTGGTCTGAATTATTGGGTAGGACAAGGCAATCAAAACGTATCGCTCGAAACCATAGCCGATACTTTTGGTAGTGCACAAGAGACCAAAAATAAATATACTTACCTAGCCTTTCCTAATATCTCCGATCCGACTGCATTCGTCAACTCAATCTACGTCAATGCTTTCGGTCGGCAGGCAGAGCAGGCAGGATTGGACTATTGGGTTGATCAGTTGAAGACTCAAGGATCGGGTCAAGCTTCGACCTTTATCCTTACATTAATCCAAAGTGCTGGGGGTGCAGACATAACAGCTTTGCAAAATAAGATTACCATTGCCTCGCGGTTTACCAATGGACTGCTCAATAATAATATTATCTCAGCCCCCCCGCAGACATTTACAGATTCAACAACTATTCTCAATTCGATTACCTCTGACCCAACATCACTTACAGCAGGTAATACGGCGGTTGATACAAAGATCGCTAGTTACGCATCAGCAGCGACAACCGGTACAACCACTGCTCTGACTACCTCCCTATTTGACAACTTAATAGGTACAGCGAATAATGACACGATCGCAGGCGCTAACACTGGTACATCAGCAACAGATTTAGTCCAAGGCACTGACAAGATAGATGGTGGTGCAGGCATAGATACCTTCCAATACAGTGGTGCTAATGGTACTGCTGCTGTGCCAACTCTATCAAATGTTGAAAAAGTAGAACTTTTAAGTCCTACTAGTGGTACCACAATTGACTTCACTGGCAAAACTACAGGTCTTCAACAAGTCACGATTAAAGGTCTCTCTAGTCCCACTCTAGCCGCTTTTACCGCCAAGGGACTTAGTGGTATTAGCCTTGGTGTTGAAGGTACCACCCTTACCGCCGGTGCCACCCCTACCACAACTGTCACGACGCTCACGGCTGATTTTGGTTCTACGACCACCAGTGCAAACTTGTCCATTAAGGATGCCGCAGTGACTACGGCTGATCTAAAGACAGGCACTATCAACGCTGCACTCACTACCCTTAACATTGCCACTGATGGTTTAGGGAAGAATTCGATTCCGACATTGACACTACCAGCGGCGACGACAACCCTGAAAATTACCGGTGCCGGCACACTAGATTTAGGTAGTACTACCCCGACGACAGTAGCAACGATTGATGCCAGCGCCAACACAGGCGGTGTTAAGGTGGCAGTTGGTACTGTGAATGCTACCTTCACGGGTGGTAGTGGAAATGATACCTTTAGCTCTGCATTAACCGATTTCGACGCCAGCGATAAGCTTGACGGTGGTGCTGGCACAACGGATACATTAATACTTACGGGTTTAACTGCTGCTTCCACCGTCCCATATACAGCTATCAACGCTGTCAATAATTTTGAAGTCCTGAACTTATCAGGTACTGGTATAACAGTCGATGCCAGTAAGCTTCCTGCTAATGATATATTCACACTAACGGCAGCAGGTAATATCGCAGTTACTGGGGCGACTGCAACCAATACCTTTACCTTGGCAGGTAGTGGGTCTACTGTAACAGGTTCTCCAGCTAGTATATTCGCTCTCACCGGTACTGGTGCTGCTAATATCGCACTTCAAGATACTGCGACAATCAGCGCTTTAAACTTAACTGGCGTTACTACCCTCAACATAGAATCTAAGAAGAAGGATGCTACAACTGCTAGTAATTCGATCACACTAGGCACTGGTCTCGGCACTGCGACTACTAGTACTGTGGCGATCAAAGTGACAGGTGACAGCGCCCTCACAATTACACCGCCCACCAGCAATGTAAACATTGACGCTACTGGTTTCAAAGGGGCTTTAACCGCTACTGGTAGTGGTACTGGTGGTACTAACACATTAATAGGTGGTGATGGTAATGACATCTTAACAGGTGGTGGTGCTGGTACTACTAATAGATTAGTAGGTGCTTCTGGTATAGACGTATTAACAGGTGGTGCTGGTACTGACACCTTCGTTTTCTCGATCGCAGGTTCCAATGCAGGAAGCTTAACGCCGCCTGTTACCGATACCTATACCTATGATACCGTTAATTCTTTCACGCCAGGAACAGATAAAATCGAACTCAGCGGAGGCATATTCAATAGCGGTAGTTTGATTAGTCAGTCGTCGGTACAGACAGCCGTCGGTAGTGCAAGCACCTTGAGCGCCGCACTTGGAAGTGCTGCTACGGCAATCGGCGCTAGCAAATTTGGTTCTTTCACATTCGGGGCTAATACCTATATCTTGGGTAATGATGCCACTGTAGGTTCTCCGAATCAAAGCGATCTACTGATTAAACTCGCCGGCACTACGACGCTGTCTGCTGGGGACTTTATATTCTCCTAATCATCACTCTTGTTTGAAAAAAGAAAGGACTGAACTATTACGGTTAGTCCTTTTTTTTGGCTTCCTATGCTAATACCATTTTAGTTTTTTGATGATCAGCTATTCCATATTTAACTTGCATATCTTGAGCGGGTGAGACGCCCACTCCACAAGAAATGTACAATTTCAAATTATGCAAACTAGATATGAGTTTAGCTTATAGCAATCCTATTTTGATTTGCTCTCTATCGAGAGGCTAAGATCCCCGACTTCTTGAAGAAGTCGGGGATCTTTTTGGTCGTAACTCATTTATGATAAATTCATGGTGATGTGAATTAACGAAAATAGGTTATTTCAGGCTTTTCTTAATTATCCTTTGATAGTAAATAGACCATGCTGTAAGGGTTATAATCATTTTTATTAAGTTTTTTATGATATTTCTCTATTTTTACAGTTTTATAGATTTAAACTTATAAGTTACATCGTGATATTTGCGGAAAATGCTCGGCGTTATCTGCGTTTTTTGTGTATTATTCGGTAAGACGCTAAGAGTATCTCTTAATCCTGGTTAATGCGTATAAATTAATGCTTTATAAAGTATTAAATGCTGAATATTGATGTTTTAAGCATCATATTGATAAGTATTTTATAGAATTTAGAAGCTGTAACGATTGATTTTGTGTTATTTCAAGGTTTTCTCAACTTAAACAAACCATTTGGCTGGACTTCCCACGACTGCGTGGCGCGGGTGCGAAAATTGTTGCGCCTCAAACGTGTGGGACACGCAGGAACTTTAGACCCAGCAGCTACTGGGGTGTTACCGATCGCACTTGGTAAAGCTACAAGATTATTACAATATCTGCCAGAAAACAAAGCTTACAAGGCTACCATTCGGCTGGGTGTGCGTACTACAACCGATGATTTAGAAGGTGAAATCATTACTTCTCAACCTTGTGCGGGATTGAATTTAGCAGAAGTGAAAACTGCACTGGCACAATTTGAAGGCAAGATTGAGCAAATACCACCGAGTTATAGTGCAATCCAAGTGGATGGTAAACGTCTCTACGACTTAGCACGCCAAGGAAAAACGGTAGAAGTTCCAGTGCGAACAGTAGAAGTTTTTCAGATAGATATTTTAGACTGGAGAGAAGGAGATTTTCCCGAATTGGATGTGGCGATCGCCTGTGGTTCTGGTACATATATTAGAGCGATCGCTCGTGACTTAGGCGCAATCTTAGAAACTGGTGGCACTCTTGCGGCTTTGAACCGCACCCAAAGCAGTGGTTTCGATTTAAGAGATAGTCTCACTTTCACAGACTTAGAAACTAAACTCCAAGCTGAGACATTCCAACCTTTTCTACCTGATGCAGCCTTACAACATTTGTCATCTGTGACTTTAGCAGCAACATCTGCTCAAAAATGGTGTCAAGGTCAGCGAATTTCTCTAACTTTCGATGTTTCTGAAATAGTGCGAGTTTACGATGAAGAGACTCGCTTTTTAGGTATTGGGCAATTACAAGACGAAGTGTTGATTCCCCAAATGGTTTATGAACCTATTTCTTGAAACTATGGTAAATTGAAGGATTTAATTTGAATACAGAGTTTCTCCAGAATGTATAAAATTATCACTTTGCCTCGTACTCTCGAAATAGAGTTAGTTAGTAGTTCTATTTGCTTTAGTCACAAAAAACCCTTTCTAAAACTAAAGTTTGTCTTGACTGCCTCTGGTATTGATGCTACAGATAAGCCAAGTCATAACGCTCTAAAAATTGGTGAGTTGGTTCTTGTCTATGATGAAAATCTGGGATTTGTAGATGAAAATTGGCTTTTAGATATTGATTCTGCTTTTTTCGATATAAAACTTAACTCTACCTGAATACTATTTAAAGCATTAAATGTTAGTTTTTTTACATTAATCAAACTTAGGAAATTTGTGTTTTTAAGTCTAATTGAGAAGGGTAATGAGCGATCGCCATAATCATACTACTGCTACACGTCTAAATGTCTACATCCAAGGTCAAGGATTCCCCATTTTGGGCTTACATGGTCATCCTGGTACTGGTCGTAGTCTTTCTGTCTTTACCAATCATTTATCAAAACGTTATCAAACTTTTACCCCTGATTTACGTGGATACGGCAAAAGTCGCTGCAATGGCAATTTTGATATGAATGACCATTTGACTGATTTAGAAGCGCTGCTAGACCGCTTTGAGATTGAAAAGTGCCTAATATTGGGATGGTCTCTTGGGGGCATTCTGGCAATGGAACTGGCATTACGTTTGCCAAAGCGCGTTACTGGGCTGATTTTGGTGGCGACAGCCGCAAAACCCCGTGGCAGTCATCCGGCCATCACTTGGCAAGATAATTTATATACTGGCGTTGCTGGCCTACTAAACTATATAAAACCGGGTTGGCAATGGAATATTGAAACTTTTAGCAAGCGATCGCTTTTCCGCTACCTAATCCAACAACATACATCTACCAGTTACAACTACATCGCAAGTGTTGCAGTACCAGCTTATTTGCAAACCTCTGGTGCTGCTACTCGCGCCCTCTATAGTGCAATTGAATCGGGATATAACCGACTTCCAGATTTGCAACAAATAAAATGTCCTAGTCTAGTACTTGCGGGTGAACAAGACCGCCACATTACGGTTGATTCCAGCTTAGAAACTGCTCAACATCTCCAAAATTCTCAGTGGCAGTGCTATCGCAACACCGCCCATCTTTTCCCGTGGGAAGTTCCCCAACTGGTGCTGAATGATATTGACCATTGGCTGGAAGAACATCCACAGGTAATTGGTAGTCAATAATCCCAGAGTTTTTGACTCTCAAGAAGATAATTCGTAATTAGAACTCGAAATTACAAATTACGAATTATGTTAACTCTTGCCTAACTTACATTTGACCGCCAAAGGCAGGCTGTACTTTGCGGTCAAATCTTTCCCCCAGGTCTTCAGCGATTGTTAAGGTATTAGGTTTGCAGCGCTTGACATGCACAGCAATTCCCTGTGCTCCTTCGATCTCCAAATCTTCTATATATCCAATGCTTGACAATCTGGCATCAGAAGAACTTAGAAATGGTCCGAAGTAATACGTGCACCGGGGATTCTGCGTCACAATCTCTACCCACCAAGCCAAGCCGAGGTAGTCAAATGTGTTAATCAACACTTCCTTGAGGTTATGCCAAATGGTTTTCATGGTTTTCGCCAATTTATAAAGTGCTACAGGATTTTAAAGGATATGCTACTTGATTATCTTTTACATTTCTTTATACTCTGTTACCGTTATTTTTTCAAAGAGATTTTTTGTATTTTATCTAAGTACAGCGTATTTAGCGATCGCTGGCGATAAATTTCATAAAGCGCCATACCCGCCGCTACTGAAGCATTGAGGCTGGGAGTCTTACCTTGTAGAGGAATCGATACTAAGAAATCACAAGAGCGTTGAGTTAACATACTCAGACCTTCACCTTCTGAGCCGATTACCAAAACGATTGGGCCAGTGAAATTGATTGTATGCACGGGTTCGCTCCCACTTGCAGCCGTGCCGTAAATCCAAAAACCAGCTTCTTTTAATTCTTCTAAAGCGCGGCCAAGGTTGATAACTCTAGATACAGCAAAACTTTCTAAAGCGCCTGCTGCCACTTTCATGACAGTGGAAGTGATCCCAGATGCCCTTCTTTGAGGAATCACCAATCCTTGAGCGCCTATGGCTTCGGCAGTGCGAATAATTGCTCCCAAGTTGTGGGGATCAGTGATTCCGTCAGCCACGACAATTACGGCATCAGTTACAGATTTGGACTGCTCAATTAAATCCGCCAATTCGATGTAGCCGTAAGGAGCAATTTGTGCCGCCACACCTTGATGATTGGCTCCATTGGTGATATGGTCTAAGCGCTTGGGTTCAACTTCATCAATAACTGTGCCATTTTCCTTGGCTTGCAGCAGAAAATGGTGAAAGCTGGGATCGTAGCGCAGACGGGTAGTAATCCAGAGACGGTTAAGATTGCGCTGATTTTGCAACGCACTCAATACCGGATAACGACCGTAGATGAGATCGCTATCTTCTGTCGATTCTGTAGATACAGACGGCTGCGATAAGTTGCTATTTCGTTCTCGGTAGTTGCCAGAAATCGCGTTGCTATCTATTTTCCTGGGATTGCGAGTCGGATTAGCAACAGAAATGGGATTGCTATCTATTTTCCTGGGATTACGAGTCGGATTAGCAACAGAAATCGGATTGCTATCTATTTTCCTGGGATTGCGAGTGGGATTAGCAACAGAAATCGGATTGCTATCTATTTTTCTGGGATTGCGAGTCGGATTAGTAACAGAAATCGGATTGCTATCTATTTTTCTAGGATTGCGAGTCGGATTAGTAACAACACGCTTACCTTTAATTTTTACGGGTTGTCCACGATTAGGTTCGCTAGAAGTTCTGATTTTTCTTGGTTTATTCTGCATTTTAGTTATGGATATAGCGTATGGTTGATTATCCCGATTACCTGAATTTATTGAGCCTAATCTACTCTTGTGGCCATGGTGAAATTGAGTTCTCACTCTTTTTCTACATGAAGTATTTGCAACAGTTCGGTTAGACGCTGGTAATCGGTGAGATATAAGTAGCCAATTAAGGTTTCTAGACTAGTTGCCTGTTGATAAATTTCGGGATTAAGTCGCTTAGGGCGTCCTGTAGCGGCGTTTCTACCCCGTCGGACAATTTCTAATTCGGTATCCCTGAGATGAGGAATCAGCGATCGCAAATGTAGCGCTTGGGTTTCCGCTCTTACCTGCTCCACTACCAGACGATGGTAAATTCCTGAGCGCTGCAATGGCACTAGATAGAAAATTCTAACATACAACTCATAAATTGCATCCCCCAAATATGCTAAAGCACTAGGAGAAATTTTTTGCACTTGGGAGAAGGAAATCTGTTGGAATGGGGCTGTGGTTGCTAAGAGTGCTTGATTCCAAGATAAACTCTGTTTGCCCTGTTCATCTTGTCCATCTGATAGCTCTTCCTCCTCTGACTTCACAAATAAATCATTCCTTGACGGACTACATTTGGCAAGTATTCTTCGCAAAGACTGATTTTTTTAAAGTATGCCATGATAATATACTTAGTATAATCAATACTATCATAACTACTTACTAATTTCCTCTTTTTGATTGAGATTTGGTATTTTAAATCACCCTGATGTCAACGCCCATAAACCAAATTTCGCCTATTTCTTGTGGTCTGCGCCTAAGACAATGTAAAATTCGGACATCAAACTCACCCTCTTACTTGATCCCATTGCCATGCTTACTTACTAAGTGACAATTTTTAATTATACAGTATCAAGTCAAGTTAACCTATAGATAAATCTGCTGGCTTTGTATTTCTGACAACTTTTTCAGACTTGATTGTTTATCCGAATATTCTAGCCAACTTTTTCCATACCGCAGAACTGGGTATCTATATCTTTGTTATTGCTCAACTTTAAACATAATAGCTAAACTGGCTTTGTGCCTCTCCCACAAGGAGAGAGGTTTCCTGCCAGAAGTTTTAAAAATCAAGCTATCCGATGTTGAATCTGGATAGCTGAATTGATCTCTCGGTTCAAGCAATCAATACTACTTGACGTTTTCTAGAGCGTCTTCAACTGATTTTTGCAGGGAGAGAAACTTCTCTAGACGAACAAGCTTGACCGTTTGAGTTACGCGGGCATTCGTGACAATTTGCAAAGTGCCCTCAGCAGTTTGAGCCTGCTTGGCTAGCTGCACCAGAGCACCCAAGCCAGAGCTATCAATAAAGTCGATTTGTGAGAGATCCAAAATAATGTGCTTAGGTCCCTCGTCAATCTTGCTGCCAAGTGTCTTGCGAAATGTCGGCTCAGAAAAGGCATCTAACAAACCTGTGAGGCGGAATAGCTGACAGTTATCCCGGACTTCACGAGTGCCCCTCAGGCTAACGGTTAGATTTAGTGGTTCAGCAATAATTCCCTCCTCATGAGTGAAAGTGAACGCTCAAGTATAGATGGTTTTTGAGCAAATTGTCTACAATCTGCTGGAATAGGGCATTGGGCATTGGGCATTGGGCATTGAAAACAGGCAGAGGGGAAAATTCTTCTCCTTGCTGCCTGCTCCCCATGCCCCATACCCCATTCTCCATGCCCTATTCCCCATTTATTTATACCTCACCTCTGCCACAGCTTGACGTGCTGTTCGCATGGCTTGAACAAATTGCTCAAACAAGTAATCAGCATCGTGGGGGCCAGGACTAGCTTCTGGGTGATACTGTACGGAGAAGACAGGTAGAGATTTGTGACGTATCCCGGCAATAGTGCGATCGTTTAAGTTCAGGTGGCTGATTTCCACAACTGCCGTAGGTAAAGAATCTGGAGCAATAGCAAAACTATGGTTTTGGCTGGTAATTTCTACCCGTTGTTGTGAGCCAGCAGGCTGATTCAAACCACGATGACCAAATTTGAGTTTATAGGTTTCTGCTCCTAGTGCATGACCTAAAATTTGGTGTCCCATACAAATACCAAAGATGGGTTTTTGACTTAATAAAAGCGCTTTTGCAGTTGCAATCCCTTGGGTGACGGCAGCAGGATCGCCCGGACCATTAGAAAGAAACACACCATCTGGATTGTAGTTGAGAACTTCTTCTGGTGAGGTATCAGCAGGCACAACAATCACCCGACAACCGTAACTTGTAAGGCGACGCAAAATATTACGTTTTACGCCAAAGTCAAGGGCAACAACAGTAAAAGGTTCCCCAAGATTTTCCGCAGCTTCCGAGTTGAATTCCCAAGCTGGAATTGTGGCATCTGACCATTCATAAGCCGTTGGGGTGGTGACTTCACCAACCAGATTCAATCCTGCCATGTTGGGAGCCGCCTGTACCTGCTCTAGCAATTCCGCTTCATCGAGAATGTCTGTGGAAATGCCACCGTTCATCGCTCCGAACATCCGAATTTTGCGGGTGAGGGCGCGGGTATCGATGCCGTAGATCCCTGGTACTTGGTTTTGTTTAAGGTAGTCTGGTAAGGATTGTGTCGATCGCCAGTTACTTGGTCGCTGACAAATATTACGCGCGATCGCACCCCGCACTTTAGGCCGATCTGATTCCTCATCTTCAGGATTGACGCCAGTATTGCCTAATTCAGGATAGGTAAAAATCACAATCTGACCGGAGTAACTAGGGTCAGTCAGGACTTCTTGATAGCCCGTCATCCCAGTGTTGAATACTACTTCTCCGATCGCGGTTCCCGTAGCACCGAAAGACCAACCGCGATAAGTGGTTCCATCTGCCAGGACAAATAAAGCTGGTATTGCGTCAGTCAGGGGCATAGTAGATTGGGGAGTGGGGATCGGGCATTGGGCATTGGGCATTGGGCATTGGGAAAAGTCTTCCCTATTCCCTACTTTCCATTCCCCAATACTGCAATTGTTAATTATCCCACAATTTGAGCAATTGTAAATTTTGAGGATAATTAATTAAAATTAAAAGGGAATTAAATAAAGTAGCGGGAATGGATTTGGCAAAGCTTGGGCAGTTAGAATTAATTATGCTTCAGTCTTTTTTATCCCGTGCAACCCTAATTTTTCTATCAAGCGCTCTAGCGGTTTTGTGTGTTGCCTGTAGTGAAGACAAACGGAACACTGTGACTGGTGGCAATGAGCAACCCACGCCAATTGGGGATCTAGCATCAGTACAGCCGACTGTCAAATCAGTAACACCAGTAGCTATCCCAAAAGCGCAGCCGCTAGAGCCGTCTGAAAGTGAACCAAGTCTTTTTGAGATGGGGCGAGACAAAGCTGTTGGCGCTTGGAGTATTAGCCAATCTGCTCAATCTCCAGAGGATTGGAATTTGGTCGTGAGTCAGTACCAGGATGCGATCGCGCTGATGCGAAAAGTGCGGCGACAAAGCGTCGAATTTGCGATCGCTCAAACCAAAATTACTGAATATCGGCGGCAAATTAAATATGCCCAACAGCAAGCTAATCCTCGCCCTGTGCCTGTTGCTGCACCCAAGAGGGTAGTGGTTGTTGTTCCCCAGATGGCAACCACACCAAAGTTTAACTTACGTTCATTACCTCCTGTAGCAATAAAACGGTTATCACCAGAGCCAGGTTTGCCCTCATCAGTAGTGCTGATTCCCGATCAAGCAGTATTTACAGCCCCGATTAAAAGGCGGATTGGTGGCACGCCAATTGTCGAAGTCACCTTCAATGGCCAGCAACAATTTGAGATGATTGTGGATACAGGAGCCAGTGGCACTGTAATCACCCAACAGATGGCCGATGCTTTGGGAATCGTGCCAGTGGGGAAAGCGAAGGCAAACACTGCTAGTTCAAGAGCTGTAGAATTTCCTGTGGGCTATGTTAATTCGATGGCAGTTGGCGGAGTAATAGTGAATAAAATACCAGTAGCGATCGCCGGTACGGAACTTGAAACTGGACTTTTAGGACATGACTTTTTTGGTAACTACGATGTGACCATCAAACGTAATATTGTAGAGTTTCGCCCGCAATTGCGATCGCCAATCAATTCCCCAGAAACTCAACTAACTCCTCCAACTTTGTCCAAGCCGCGCCACTTTGTAGGATATCCTTAGCGATTTTAATCCCCTCGGCGTGATCGAGCAACGATATTACACCCGCTACTTGCAGCGCTAACGATGCATTTAACGCTACTGCGTCCTGTTGTGCCTGAGTTCCCTTTCCTTGCAATACCGCCTTCAGAATCACCGCATTCTCTTGGACATCCCCACCCCGAAGCATACCTATGGTAGCAGGCGTTAAATCCAAATCTAGGGGATTAATCGTAGTTACCTGCACTTCTCCATCTGATAACACCGCTAAATCAGTTTCATCTCCTAACCCAGCCTCATCAAGTTTTTCTCGCCCATGCAGCACAATCGCCTTTTCCTTGCCCAAATTCTGTAAAGCTTGGGCAACAGTTGTCAAAAGTTTGGGAGTATATAACCCTACCACCTGCCCAGTTGGACGCAAGGGATTTACTAAAGGCCCAAGCAAATTAAACACCGTTCTGATCTTTAAAGTCCGCCGCAATTGGGCAACCGCCTTGAGTGCTGGATGCCAACCAGGGGCAAACAAGAAAGTGATCCCCACTTCTTGTAGTGCTGCTTGCACCTTTTCACTAGAGGCATTCAAGTTTACACCCAAGGCTTCCAAGACATCTGCACTTCCGGTAAGACTTGAGGCTGAACGATTGCCGTGTTTGGCGACGGGTACACCATAAGCAGCAGCAACAAATGCAACTGCTGTAGAAATATTAAAGGTTGATGAACCATCTCCACCAGTGCCACAGGTATCTATTACAGTGCTAAGTGCTGATTTCTGAGCGCTGAGTGGGGAAGATTGAGATTGTAATACTTCAGCCATGCCAGTCAACTCGTCGGCAGAAATGCCTCTAAAGTTCAGCGCTGTTAAAATAGCCCCTGATAACTCTGGGGGAACCGCTTCACTGAGCCATCCTTGCATCAATTCAGCAGCTTGAGTACGGGACAATGATTGGCCATCTATTAATTGTTGCAGCAGGATAGACCAGCTAACAGAGGATTCTTGAGCAGGGATTGGGGAAGTTGTCATAGCTAAGGTTTGTATGTTGTAGCTATATTGAGAGCTATGGGAGTTATCCTACCGGAAAATTGGAAGCTATCAAAGTCAGGTTAAAAAATCAAGGCTTAACTGCAAAGCTGGATTCACAAGGTTCTGATTTTGGGCTTTTTTATCCAAATAGTAATTAGTAATGAATAACTCTTTTCCTTTAGCCGCACCACTCTGTCTATAGTTATTCATCCCATACTGTAATTCCCACTCTGAGATATTAGCCCATTGAAAATTTTCTCGAATTTGCGGTGAGTTGTCGTAGGTAATTAGCCAGTGATGATGACATTGTTGCAAAAGTTCAGCAAATCTCTGATGTTCAAATGAGGTGTGCAAGTCACCCCTTTTGCCATATAGCTTTGATTTGTTAGCACTAAAATATGGCGGATCTAAAAATAGAAATACATCTTCTGCTTCTGATTTTAATAGGTGGCTGTAATCAAAATTAGTAATTTGAACATTGTTTGACAAAATATCTTCTAACTTTTCTAGTCGTTCTATTGAAGAATCAGTAAATCTTTTATGAAAAGCTTCTTCAGAAAAGCCACCTGATTCTACAGTTCCAGAAAAAGTAATTCTGTTAAGGACAAAAAAGCGAATGGCTCTTTCTAAGTCAGATAAATTATTGACATCTACATTAGCCAATTCTGCAAAGAGTAATTTGCCATCTGTATATTTAACTTTAATATGTCGAACTTCTTTAACTAACTGAGCTAGATCAGATTGAGCATACTTCCAAAATAAGAAGAGTTCACGGTTTAAATCGTTAATCCAAATTTTGAGATCAGGAAACTTTTGTCTTAAATAAATGAATACAGAACCACCACCGACAAAAGGCTCTCGAAATTCAGAACTTGCATTGAGCGAAGCCGAAATGAAGCTCTCTGGTAAATATTCAACTATTTGATTGATTGCTTTTGACTTACCACCAGGATATCGTAGGGGACTTTTGAGCATAATTCGTAGAAATCGTCACACTTGGGGTAATAATAAACGTCGAAAGCCCTCCTGCTCAAAATGGCGGTCGGTAGTTAGTGCCTCGGTGACGCCACGCTGACGCATCAACACAAAGCTAACAGCATCACATAGAGAGTAAGTCTTGTCTTGCCGCACCATTAGAAGTTTAACAGCTTCTCGATGCAACAACTCATTGATCCACACCGTCTCTATATCTGGATTATCTAACAAATCAATAATAAATTTTAGTGCTACTGAACGTGGAAAGCGACGAACCTGAGCTAGCGCAATAAACTCTGCTAAAACATAGCTGTGAGTTAAACTTCCACTAACACTATCCAGAAAATCAACTGCTTTTTGATGTTCTGGTTTACCACTCTGGACATAGCAAAGTAGCCCCGATGTATCAAGTAGAAGCACTCAATTTGTTTCCTCAGAGATATCACTATATGCTTTGAGCAAATCAGCATCAATGCTTTCATTATCTGCTCCTGTAGCGTAACCGAGGTTAATGCTTCCAGCTTGACTTCGGAAGCGTTGACGAGCGACTTCTTTCTCTATTTCAGTTTGCGACTTTTCATGTCTTAGAGAACCATACTTCTGTTCTATGGAAGTAGCTACCAATTCTGCAAGAGATACGCCTGCAACCTCGGCTTGTTGCTGCAATGCCGCGTAGACTTCATCACTTAATTCCAAGCTTAAAACCTGACTCACCGCACTATACCTCAGCTACTATATGTAAGCATGAATGTCATATTAGCTTAGTTTCTTGACAACACATGACCTTTTTATCCTAACCCACGATTGTCTCAACTCTACCACCAGGATAATGGAGCAGGCTTTTGAGCATAATTAAAAATTATAATGTCTAAAAATTACTGGATACTTCTATTTTAAGTTTCTGATTATTTTGAGCTTCTAAAGCTAATTTTTTGATAATTGCTTTTTGATTAGGATTAAAATTTTTAATGTTAGCTCCTAAAAAATATTCTAGCTCTTCTGCTGATGCTTCTGGAAAAACAATAGAACCAACAACGTTATTACCTGTCAACTTTAGTTTTGCAACAAATAATACTTATTGACCATTTAGTATTAAAGAATCTAAATTAGAAAATAAAATTAGCTTGAATAAACCATCTTTAATATCAGGGAGTTGTGGCAAAGATGTCTTTTAAGTATTTTTTGACTCTTGTATAATATACATATTATTCTCAAACATTATCTCATCAGGAGTCAAATAGTAAATTCCCCCCAGATAGTTTTTAATACTAAAAGTTGCTTTTAATCCATCCACTAAATATTCTAGCTTATGAGAAGTCAGCGCTTCTCTCTTACTAGCACTCTGAGAACCTTTAAGAGAAATATTCTTAAATTCTTCGAACTCTTCTCTGATTTTATGTAAATATTTATCTAATCCTTCTCGTGAGTGAATTATTACTCCAGTTTGATTAGAAATAGAATCATAAGAATCTAGAGCTTTTTCAAAAGTTTGTGTAAATCTTTCTTCAAATAAATTCTTATTCCAATGGAGTGCGCTTTGGTGATATGCTAATATTTAACTTATTTGACATTTAACAAAATCATTAGCAAATTTCTGATTATCCAATCTATTCTTATTAATATGCTTCTGGTTGGTACTTTTTTTTGCTGTTTCGTAATAAGCAAGTACTATATAGATATTAAGCAAATTCATCCAAGAAATTGTAGAGTATTAAATTTTATCTATATCACCATCTTTTCCCTCATCTTTAATCACCGGGATAATAGTTATAACTTTCGAGGAATTATATGTATTGTAAATTCTGGCAAATGGATAACTTCTAGTTCTCTTAGGAGATACCCATTTTGAATAAGCAATTTCAGTTGTAGGTGACTTTATTAATCCATAACTCCTTTCTTTGTTGACATCAAATACATCTAAATTAATCGTACTTAAATTTTCACTTAAACAAGTTTTATAGGTCACTCCCTTGAGAAATCCTGTAAAATGCAGAACTGCTGCCATATCTTCAAACTTTTCTTAATATTTGTCATTGCCAGAGTTTAGCTCAACTTTGGCTATTAAACCATATAAATGATCAGGCAAGAATTAGGCAAACCTGCTAATATAAAATTACGTATACGTAATATATATTCCCTAACTAATTTTTGTATTGAGTTTATGTTGCATTTTTGTAAAATTCTGTTACATTACTTTACAGGCAGTCATAACTGTAACAACATAAAAGCTCGGAGTATTATTTATGGCAGACGTTAAAAAGACTACGCTTTCGGTTCCAGAAGATCCTAATGCTTTGCGCTGGGGCTTCACTCCTCAGAGCGAAAACTGGAACGGCCGTTTTGCAATGATTGGTTTTTTATCTGTCGTTCTACTTGAAGCCTTTTCTGGTCAAGGGATTTTACACTTCTGGGGCATCCTCTAGATTTAAACGTTTTTACCTTCATTAGATTATGAGGCAAGGCGGCGATCGCAAAATCATCTGCCTTGCCTCATAATCTCAAGAATTAGAAAACTTGCCAGCAACTAGCGTGATGAGCGAAATATTACACGACCTGGAGATTCTTCTTGATTAATTCGCGCATATACCCGAAGACAAGTTAAGACTTCGCCAGGAATACCACCACAGTCTAGTTGTAAGTCATCCTTAGATAAAGCACAGATATCTGCATAAAGTCCCGATAATTGACGAATTCGCACTTCATTACCTGCATTATTTGCCTCATCAGTGACTTGTTTCAGGATGCGTCGTGATTCGTGTTGTAGCTTTCCCCACCAAGAATAGCGTTCAGCTGGTGGTACGAATACTAGGGAATGTATCGCTTCGTCCATGTCAATCCAGGCACGCAGGATTGATAGAGGATCAGTATTTTCCTCAGCTTTTTGGGTGCGTTGGAAGCGATCGCTTAAAGCATCAATATATTGATGTCGCTGTTCTGGTTTGGAGTGTAAAGAGATAACATCGAAACTAAAAACGCTTTTTAAAGCATGATGTAAATCCGGGTCAATTTCAATAAATTTTAGATATAAATATAGGAATCCTGCTAATATATCTGATGTATTATCTTGGGTAACTTTATAATTTAAAAGTGCTTGTTGAGATAAACTCAATCCCTGAGTCTGAATAATACCACTCAGACCGGGGTAGATAATTTCATCGCGGATAAAGGGAAGTTGAAAGACATTAGAATTATCTGCGATCGCACCAACTTCTTGAGCCATATCCAAAGTGCGCGATCGCCAAGATGCAGCCAAATCCTTTGGTATCCGCAGCAGTTTGCATTGAATTTCATTCCACAAATCTGAGTCTGTTTGGCTTTGCAGTTGGGAATTACCCAGATAATAACTAAGTTCTGTATCTGAATCGAAAGCTTCTCGGAGGCGAATTAGTTTTAAATCATCTGGCGCATCTTCCCAACCAGTATTTTGCTGTGGGGGTGCAGGTTGCAACAGGCAATGAAGTTCTTGCAGCACATCATCGCATACCTTGGCTCCTGGATCTAGTGGAAATTCTGCGCGAGCCTGATTTAAAGTAGCCTTTAATCCATACAAACTAAACCGCAGTAATTTGGCTAACTCTGAGTTTTCTATCTCTAATAATTGACGCAAGTGCTGCATGAATCTCACCTCCAAATATTACTTGTATGTGATTCTTAGCGAATTAAACTTGCAAACCTCTGCGCCCCTTTGCGTTTACTCCGCGCCCCTTTGCGTTTAAAAATCTTAATTTTTTCAACGCAGAGGAACGCATTCGCAAAACGTCTCGTAGAGAAGGTTTACGCAGAGGAACGCAAAGGTTTAATGCAATTAATGTATGCCGCAAAATGGATCACGTTCTTTATCAACTTCGTTGGGCTGCAACTCTAATTCAGCAACATAAACACATCCCTCTTCCTTCAGGCATTCCTGACTTTTTGATGTCCAGTAAGGGACTTCCCCAGCGTGCATCCGCAGAATGCCTTGATCATCGAGAGTTACACGATATTGGCAAGGATAATCTGTAGTGACATCTGGTTTGCTGAGTGCGCCAATTCTTATCCATTTTTTACTGTTGGTTTCTACATCTGTTTGATAAACATAGAAAGTGTGCTGGCCAGTTTGCGGGAAGGGAGGTAAAGGATTACTAATTAATCCGGTTCCTGGTTGCGTCACCCCATCGCGCAAATAGTGAAATTTTTGAAATCTTCTACTACCATCATTTCCTACTTCAAATACAAGATGATAGGCATCTGGTTGATCAACAGTTGCTGACTCGATAACATTGACGGCAATATCACCATCATTCAAGTCTTTATTGAAGCGTTCAACAGCAATATTCCAGTTCAATTTACCATCAGTAAATAAGGCTGATGTTTCTGAAACTACCGCTCCCAAATCAATACCAGGAATGTCAATTAAATAATGGGGATTTCCCTGACAAATTAACACGTTAAATTCGAGGGTTTGGTCAATCTCAAACTGGACTTTGATTTTTTTCAGAAACTCTACTTCTTCCATTCCTAGTTTCTTCATCAGGTTTTTGCCGTCAAAGCTACCCCATAGTCGTAAATCTCCATCCTCGTAGTCTTGACGATAGATAATGTTAGTTAATTGCATTCCTTGCCAGCGAGTACGAACTTTGGCGACACTTTCCCCAGGTGCTAGTTGATAAAGTTCTTGTCCAGCTTTGAATATAGTTAATAAATCGTTGCTTTGGGTTTTGCGTTTGAAGTTGCAGGGCAAATAATAAAACAGGTTTTTGACATCAATTTCTAGCTGGTTAGCTCCCTTACGCAGCAAGCTTTTAGACTCTTCTGGATCGAATCTTAATCTTCGCAGTTTCTCGGCATAGCAAGCACCAGCGGAGGTGGCTAGCTTGGTAAATTCCAACACAAAGGTAATCCGTTCTGGATTCCAGACAAAATATGGAGACTTACTAAATTCCTGGTAGATTTGGCGCTGCACTATGTCTAAATTACAAGTTTTCCCAGACAAAATTAACCAATCAACTTTTTGGGAATTCCAAGAATCTTTGGTGATATCATCGGGACGTAAACGACTTTCCATTAATCCTTTGGCAATACCGATCGCTTCTTTAATTCCAGAAGCGGCGGCTCGTTCAAATTGCTGGTTATCTAGGGTGACACAGATGCTATTTGGATCTTTTACTTGCAATTTAACGGCGCTTTGGGTGAGCAGTTCAGAAATTTGCTGCTCAGAAAGTGTGAAGGTTAATAGAGAATTTTCGGCTGGTGGCTTTTGTCCAAGTTTAAGTTTAGCTACTTCTGCATGATCCCAGAGAAGATAAAAGGATTGCAGGCGTTGAGGTGCTTGTTGCCAACGAGTGGGCAATACTTTCTCAGCAGTATCTAGAGCATCTTTGTAAGTAATATCGCCTTCTGGATTCTCTCTGTCCAGACATTTTAAAAGACTGCCAGTTTTGAATTTACCTTGTTCCAAGAAGCGCTCGTTTAACTCAGAGTTAATTAAATCTTCTAGCTTTTCGCTTTCAAGATCACCTGTTGTTACTGATGTCAATAAAAAGTCGGTGATCGCAACTTTTAATAATCTAAATATTCGCAGTGTAATTAACTCACCACCTAATTGTAAATGACCAGAGGAACCTAATAGTTTGGGGGTGAGTTTATAGTAACGTCCTCCTAAACCTCGGTCTTCATAATCAGCAAAGCTAGGGGTTTTATCTTCTAAAGTCAGTTCAATTAAAGCTAAGTCTGTGGTTCCGCCGCCGATATCCAAGACGAGAACATTTTGTGACCATTTGCTTCCGGCTTGGCGACAACGAGTTTTGAATGACTCAATACCAATGTTGAGATTACCGCCAAATTCTCGCCACAAAAAGAATATCGCCACAGAAACGGCTTCATCATAAGCAGTTTGCACATCATCGATCCCCAACTGCTCAACTAATTCCTTAACTTCCTTGCGAACAACCGGTGGGGCGACAGTGGGGTAAGTGACAACTGCTGTTAAAAAATTCCCTTCTGAAAACCTGCGTTGTGCGCGTTGGCGATAATCTTCAGTTAACTCGATTAAATGCGCCCAAGCAGATTGAATTAGTTGATTTGCGGTAATTGTTTCTTCTTCACCATCCAAAATAACTGAAAACGATCGCTCCTGACCAAAATAGCGTTTGGGTGAATGGTGAAACCTGCTGATAATTTCCTTTAAAGAACCGCTTGTACCTTGAGAGATCGCTTTTTTTCTGTTATCTCTAGCTTCCCTACCCATCCGCAGTTTTAAGTCCCCTAACTGCGAAATTTCCGACTCGCTAGGAATTTCCGTATCGCGGCGATCGATATCCAGCACAACTGGGATCAGATTTTGCGACTCTAGGGTAGGAACGCGGAACACCTCATGATAAATTTGGTAAAGTTTTTTGCTGACAGCACGGCGGAATCTCTCGCTGTTTCCTAAAGAAAGTTCAATTTGGCGAATTGCTTCTAAAAATCGCTCTTTATTATCACTTTCAAAAACTTCACTCAAATTTCTTGGTTCTATCTCCAGGTTTTTACTAATTTCTGCGATAAACTTTTCCCAATCATCTGCGCTGACATCTGGTAAAGCTACAGATGCGGGAGAACTTAGCCATTGTGATAAGCGATCGCGTAAGCGTATTTCTTGTTCTTTGGGTAAAATTTCGGCGATCGGTACTTCAATGGGATCGAAAAGTGTGACTGTCGAATTTGACGTACCAAAATCTAAAGCAAACCACCCTGGAAATCTTTTTTGTTGTTTCTCGCTTGGTTGTTGCTCAGTATAGTTGTTCAATTGGAAAGGGTTCATTATAGTATTAAATGATTCTGTTGATCACTGGTTTTTTATCTAGCGCGATCGCGGCAGTTAAGCTGTTACTTATACAACTTGTATTATTAGGGTGGGCAAGATGCCCACCCCACAACCATGTTGAAAAAATCGCATCACGTCTCACAAATACATCCTCATATCCGTACCCGATCGCAATCAGTCTTTTTCTGAGTTAGCTTATCTCAAATCATCTGAGTCAGAAATAGCGGCAATTTCTGAAAGAATCTGCAACCAAGTCGGAATTGCTATCTCAGATGGCAAGTCTCCCGCCGCTAAATATCTCAGCAATGTTTCTTTTTTTGAAAGGTTTTGCAAACTCGGAATAATTTGATCCAAAATGCCTGCTAATTCGGAATTAATTTGCTGATTAACTTCGCTAACATACTGCACAAGATGGAGGCTGGCGCTAGCAGTGATTTCATCTCGCAGTCGCAGTACTAAAAGTTGGTGATTGCTCGATCTGGGTAAACCTTGGCTTTTCTCTGGTGCCCAATCAAAGATTTGACCAACATTGTGTTTATCGTCCTGACGCGCTAAAGGAAAGATGATTTCGGGTGCAACGCTTTTGTCTTTACTACTAATTTCGGAGATGATTGCTTCTTTCCATTCGTTAGGATCACATCCTAATAATAATTTGTAAAAGAGATCAGCATCTTCAAAACCAAATTTTTCTTCGATTTCTTGCTCCATTTCTGGATGAAAAAATGCTTGTAATTGTTCGCGTTCTGGGGCTACATGATTTGATAATTGGTTTAACAAATCTACCACTGCTTGATGGATGCGATCGCGGGCAAAATCTTCTACTTCTTTAACAGTTTTCTCAAATACTGGATAAAAATCATCGCTCTTAGTCGGTAAGGAACTATTTACGCGGTTTCCTCGGTCAAATAATTTCCCAGCTGCACCTTTAGATTCTGCCAGAGCGATCGCTCCATTGTTGGCTTTGTTGAAGAGTAAAGTCCACTGATTCCAATTAAGTATTCTAAAGGTGAGTTCGTCTTTCACTACATCACTGACGACAACACCGCGCCGATCTTTGAGTGGTTCTTTCCCGATATTTTTTTGGAAATTCCTGTAGATTTTATCCAAACTTTCGACCACGAAGCGCAATTCGATAAAAGCGGGACTGTCTCCTGTAGGGATGCCTTGCTCGTGAATTTCATCTATGATGTCTTTCAAGTGATCTTGTTGCTGACTCACCACATCAGCAGCTCTTTTAGTATCTTCATAGAGTTGCTTCAAACCATGAGTAGCAACGTGGGTTTGAATCAATTCCCGCAGCTTACCAAGACCCCCATCTTGACCAAAGTAACCTAACTGTCTGCCCAAATTGCTGCGGGGATCAGATTCTAGCAGCCGTTCACTTAATCCCTCCCATTTATCTTGCAGCCGTTTAGACCGATCTAAATAATCAGGATAGTCTAAGTTAGCTAAAAACTCTGGTGAACCTGCTTTCACTGTAGTAGAACGTTTTGCTAATTCAACCAATCCCAACAGTGGCGACAGTAAAACGATGCGGTCTTTTTGGGTTGTAAACGCTTCTGCACCCTCAATGGTAGTTTGCAGAACTTTGAGTTTTTGGAAAACGGTTTCTTCCTGCAAATGGTTATCTTCAATCAGTTGGTCAAGTTCTCTTTCGCCACCCTCGCTGTCTAGGGGTAGTTGATCGAAGCGACCCACACCTACGAGAATTAAATCTTTCAGGTCTTGTCCCGGTCGCTGCTGCTGCATCATCGTAAAGATTTTGTTGGCGCGATCGCTACCGGGAGATTTACCATTTAGCAATACCAAAATCGTCTGTACTTCTGCCAATTCCTGCAGTGACAAAAAGGTATCCCTAGCCCCCGAATTAGCAGCCCCCAATCCCGGAAAGTCGATCAGAATAAATTTAGCTGCGTCTGCAAAATCCCAAATTTCCCGTGATATTTTCACATCGATATCTACGCGGCGGATCAGTGGGAAACTGTTTTGTAATAACTTTGTTGGTAGCCTTTGGGGTGGACTCGGTAATCGGATGTGCGCTGGGGGTAAATCCTCAAATTTCAGAGTTTGGATTGCCATTGGCTGTTCGACTAGCTGTAGCCCCTCCTGGGCGGTGGTAGCATCAATCTGGTAGCGCCCACCACACATAACTTCCCCATACGCCTGATAAGCCCGCAGGAATAATACCAACTCCCGCAGTAAATAACGTAGCTCCAAATTGTTACTACTATTCCATGCTTCCTCACACCAGCTAATAATATCTTTACCAGAGTTGAGTTTCGACACTGGTATAGGAGGAAGTCCGGCTGCTGCTGTTCGTTTATTTGCTTCCCCTAGCATGAAGCGTAGACACTCATGTACTCCTTCATGAGAAAGATACTTCACCGTAAAATTACTTAATTGAGTCGTTGCGAACTCCTCTTGCGGGATGATATGTATGGCGGTAACATTACCTGTAGTAGGGTTTTCACTCACTGGCAAACCATCTGCATATCCAATGAGACTGCCTAAAAGTAAAGTTTTCCCACTACTAAATTCCCCCATCACCCCAATTTTGACAGGCGAAGTTGCCAAGTCTACAGTTTTCTGGGCAGCTGACCGCAGACGCAGGAGACAGTCATCCAGACTAGCTGGAACCCAATCTTCTTGTTTAGAAGGGAACTGGGGCACAGAATCTATCTTCCGGAGGATGAAATCGCCGTACTCCTTAAAACGGCCTAGTTTATCTGGTTCCATAGAGTAGTTTCCGCCTAACATGAATTTCTCTGAGCTTTATAACATATAAAATGCGATTGCTAGCCATTGTTGCAACGTGTTGATCTCACATTTAGCATTTCTATCATTTAATTTGCGATTTTGGTATAAGGCATTTTGAACGGTCAAGACAATTTGGGAAAATCGGATTTTGCTGGGAAAATTAACAAAGAATACATTTGTCATAATCCAGGTTTACGAAGGAACAAAGTGGGGTTTTATACCAGAAAATGACTATATACTCCTTAGTATAGATGTGAGTATTAAACCCTTTTATACCCCAGATTTTAAGCAAGCTACATCGAGCAGCCGGACTATAATTCATGCTGAATTCTTCTTGATAAAAAATCAATATTTATTTGGTATGAAATTCTTTAGTATTGTAAATTTATTATAAAGACATCAGCGCCTTACAGAAAATTATCTAGTTTCCGTGAAGCTAAACCAGGTTTTTGAGCAATCCAATTACATAGCTAAGATGAATTTATCGGGGATTTTAAGAAGAAACAAAGTCAAACAACTTCCCTGATACATAAGTAAGTCGGCGTTAAAAAATTAACCTATGTAACGAAATCTAAAATCAGCGAACAGCTTATTAAGTCAGTAATTTCAGAATCTTTACAAAACTAAACATACCTGGGTTTTATCATGCCGACTTATTTAGATAACTTAAATTAAAAAAAATCTGAAGTTAATCTTAATCATAACTTCAGCATTTATTAAATTTATTTACAGTAAAAGAGGAATTCTTGCAAATATAAAAATCAATAAAGTATTAAGATAAATAATAGGTTGGGATGAGGATGATATCCATTTATTAATAAATCCTATTTTCAGACTATTAACTTAATAATTTAGACAGAGCAGGCAGGCAAACAAAAGTGTTTTCTAAAAAGGTGGAGAGCTACATTAACCAAATCATAGTTGAAGAGAAAGAAATACAAGAGGATGAAAAAGTATTTTGCCTAACAGAAAGCTACTCGGCATCGACAAATTCCTCTTACCGCCTGCGTAAAATTACACGAAAACAAAAAGCACTAAAGCAACTGCAAGCAGTTGAAGCAAAGTTATGCCAAAAAACATCAGAATTTGCCGCGATTTTGCAAGTGCTTCCTGATTTATACTTTCATCTTGATGCTGATGGAACTATTCTGGATTACAAGCAAGGATTGATAGAAAATCTATATATTCCAACAGGAGATTGTCTGGGCAAGGGTTTGCGAGAATGCCTACCAACTGCTGTAGGCGATCGCTTCCACCAAGCAATAACTCAAGTACTTAAAACTCAATCCCTAGTCAGTTTTGAATATACCTTATCCCTACCAGAAGAAAACAATAATTTTGAAGCTAGATTGTTACCATTACCAAACCACCAAATCATAGTTATTGTCCGCGACAACAACCAAGCAGTATTGATAGAAAGCGATACCAAGTTTCGCAGCATTGTTGAAAATGGCAATAACGTTATTTTTTCCCTGACACTTGAAGGGATATTTTCCTACGTTTCTCCTAACTGGACTGAAATTTTTGGGCATGAGGTTGCAGAAGTTGAAGGCAAATCTTTTATTCCCTTCGTACATCCTGACGATGTGCATATCTGTGCCGATTATTTTCAAAGACTTTTGATAACAAGGGAAAAACAAGAGGCAATTGAATATCGAGTAAAACACAAAAATGGTAGTTGGCGATGGCATACAAGCAACTCATCTGCGATTAGAGACACCAATGGTAATATTTTAAACTTCGTTGGTATTTGCTATGACACCACTGACCGTAAACAAGCAGAAGTTGCACTCAGAGAAAGCGCCCAACGAGAAGCACTACTTAATCGTCTTTCTAGCCAAATTCGAGCTTCTTTGGATCTCAATCATATTGTGGAAACCGCAGTGCAGGAGATTCGCAACTTATTCCAAATTGATCGCTGCGCCTTCTTTTGGTACCGGCAAGACACTGACATACCCTACTGGGAGAGAGTATATGAAGCGAAAAGTTCCTTTTTACCCTGTCTGCTTAACGACCAAGAAGCAACTAATGCAGAAATCGAACTAATCGCAGCCAAAACCTTGAATAGAGAAATCATCCGCATTGATGATGCTGAGACTGTGGGCGATGGCACTGCACGGCAGTTTTTGCAGGATTTTGGTTTAACTGCCTTTATGTCGCTGCCCGTACACACCCAATCTGGTGAAATTGGCACCTTTAGCTGTGGTTATTGTAGTGGCTTTCGGTCTTGGCAGGATAACGAAGTAGAATTATTACAAGCAGTTACAGTTCAATTAGCGATCGCCATTGACCAAGCTAAACTTTACACCCAAAGTCGCATTGCTGCCCAAATTGCCCAAGATAAAGCCCAGCAACTAGAAGCGGCATTGCTAGAACTTCAACAAACCCAAGCGCAACTGATTCAAACTGAAAAAATGTCCAGTTTAGGACAGTTGGTTGCAGGTATTGCCCACGAAATCAATAATCCCGTCAATTTTATCTACGGCAATATTAGCCACGCCCATGAATATACCAAGGATTTGCTGGACTTGATAGAACTTTATCAACAGAGCTACTGTCCACCGACACCAGAGATTCACGAACAAATCTACACCATTGATTTAGACTTTATCAAGCACGATTTGCCCAAAATCCTGGATTCTATGAAGATAGGAGCCGAACGCATTCGGCAGATTGTCCTATCTTTACGTAATTTTTCTCGCCTTGATGAAGACGGTACCAAGGCAGTGGATATTCATCAAGGTATGGATAGCACCTTGCTGCTGTTGCAAAATCGCCTGAAAGCCAAACCAGGACATCCCGAAATCCAAGTCATCCGAGACTACGGCAACCTGCCACTGATAGTGTGTCACGCCGGACAGATGAATCAGGTGTTTATGAATCTGTTGACAAATGCGATCGATGTTTTAGAGGAGGGAGTGGGCAGTGGGCTTGCCGTGAGCGTAGCCGAACGGGAGTGGAAAATGGGGAAAAGTTTTCTAAATACCCCATGCCCAATCCCCACAATTCGGATTCGCACCCTCATCCAAGAAGACCGTGTAATCATTAGCATTGCCGACAATGGTCTAGGCATGACTGAGGAAATAGGCAAACGCCTATTTGACCCCTTCTTCACTACAAAACCTGTGGGTAAAGGCACTGGCATGGGCTTATCAATTAGCTACCAAATTGTTGTCAAAAAACACCGTGGGCAAATCCAGTGTATTTCAGCACCAGGAGAAGGTGCCGAGTTTATCATCGTGATTCCACTACACGAGCAACTCTCAACGTAGACATCACATAAGTTTAATCTATGATTAATTAAAATTTAACCTATTCGTTGTTAACTAAGATTAATTCACTTTTTGCTGCAACATTTGAACCTCCTCAAAAACCTAGAATTTATAGGAATTGGGGAGATTATTTTTGTTATTATAGGGAATTAGAAGTAGAAATTTTGCAGTTGAATCGATTAAAAACCGTTCTAATGGTAGTACTATCTTTGCTCCGGCATCGCCTAACCCAGGTCTTACCCTGAGCCTGCGCCGTACCCCTCCGGGGAAGCAAGCTACGCGCAGCGTCTCGTAGAGAAGGGCATCGCACTTTTGAAAAAATCCCTGAGTACAAATAAAATAGAAGGCTGGGATGATACAACCCCAAAGTCAAAATAGTATCACCTACACACGCGTTATCCACCTAAGTCATGTAATTGACATAGATATTCCCCAATGGTCTGGAGATCCCACAGTAGAATTTGAAACTGTAGCTGAACTAAATAATGATGGCTATTACCTGCGGCGTTTCTCCTTGGGAGAACATAGTGCTACCCATATCAATGCCCCTAATAGTTTTCATAGTTATGCGATGGGAATTGACCAATACCCAGCCCAGTCTTTGGTTGTACCTGCGGTAGTCATAGATATTCGCCAAGCCACAGACGCTAATTCTGATTATGCCCTGACTATTGCTGATGTTCGGGCTTGGGAAAAACAATACGGTAAAATTTCTGGTGGATGCGTAGTTATACTGAATACTGGTTGGCAAAAAAAGTGGTTTGATAAAAGTGCATTCCTCAATCATGATGCTCAAGGAATTGCCCACTTTCCTGGGTTTGGTAGCGCTGCGACTGAATTCTTACTGGATGAACGGCAAATAGCAGGGGTAGGAATTGATACTCATGGCGTAGATACTGGACAGGATAACAGTTTTGCGATTAACCGCTTAGTTTTAGAAAAACCGCGCATTGTGTTGGAGAATCTAACAAATTTGGATCAACTGCCACCTAAAGGTACTACTCTAGCGATCGCAGTTCTGAGATTACGTGGTGGTTCTGGTTCTCCTGTGGGGGTGTTGGCGTTCGTCCCTTAATTTTTATGCCAATTTTATCAACTTGAGGATAACCTAGAAAGCAAGCAAACTTAATACACAAGTTTCAGTCGATCATCAGCCGGAGATTTTCAAGATGACAACTCCGCTATCTTGCCGCAATTACATCGACGGTAAATGGTTGAGTGCTATAGAGGAAGCAACCCTAGAAAGCCGCAACCCTGCTGACAAAACCGAAGTTGTTGCCACATTTCCCCGTTCTCAAGCCAACGATGTAGATACAGCAGTAGCCGCAGCCCGTAAAGCCTACCACAATTGGCGCAAAGTCCCAGCCCCAGCTAGGGCAGAATACATCTTTCGGGTTGGGGAAATATTACTCCAGCATAAAGAAGAACTTGCCCAGTTAATCAGTCGGGAAATGGGTAAGCCTCTGACAGAAGCCAGGGGAGATGTGCAAGAAGGTATTGACTGCGCCTTTTACAGTGCTGGCGAAGGGCGACGACTATTTGGACAAACCACACCGTCGGAAATGTCCAATAAATTCGCCATGACTGTGCGGATGCCCATAGGAGTCTGTGCCTTAATTACTCCCTGGAATTTCCCAGTGGCAATTCCTTGCTGGAAAGCTATGCCAGCCTTGGTGTGTGGCAATACAGTCATCCTCAAACCTGCTGAAGATACCTCCGCCTGTGCAACTAAATTGATTGAAATTTTCCAACAAGCAGGTTTACCACCAGGAGTAATTAACTTGGTGCATGGTGTGGGAGAAGAGGCGGGGAAAGCTTTAGTTGAGCATCCCAATGTAGATTTGGTATCGTTTACTGGTTCTTCAGAAACGGGTGCCTTTGTCGGCGCTACTTGCGGGCGCACTCACAAGCGCGTCTGTCTGGAAATGGGGGGTAAAAATGCTCAAGTGGTGATGGAAGATGCGGATTTGGAACTTGCTCTCGATGGTGCAGTGTGGGGAGCATTTGGGACAACCGGTCAACGATGTACGGCTACCAGTCGGCTGATTTTGCATCGTGATATCAAAGAAAAATTTACCACCATGCTCTATGAGCGTACTAGTAAATTACGCTTGGGTGCTGGCACTGACCCGAATACAGATATTGGCCCGATTGTCAATGAAAAGCAACTCCAACAGGTGAGCAAGTATTTGGATATCGCCCGTGAGGAAGGAGCAAAGGTTTTAATTGGTGGAGAAATTGCCACTGAAGGCTTACTGAAAAACGGTTATTTCTTTCAACCAACTATTTTGGATGATGTAACTGGTGATATGCGAGTTGCGCGTGAAGAGATATTTGGGCCAGTAGTGGTATTGATTGAGGTTAGTTCATTTGAGGAAGCGATCGCAATTCTCAACGATAGCAATTACGGTCTTTCTTCTTCAGTTTACACCCGCGATATCAACCGAGCTTTTACTGCCATGCGTGACATCGAAGCAGGTATCACCTATATTAACGGCCCGACTATTGGTGCAGAGGTACACTTGCCTTTTGGTGGTGTGAAACAAACCGGTAACGGACACCGAGAAGCTGGAACTACTGCTTTGGATGTTTTCACAGAATGGAAAAGTGTTTATGTTGACTTTTCTGGAAGTTTGCAACGCGCTCAGATAGATAACCGCAGTTAATTTCGGAATACAGCTATTTTCAGCTGAGTAGACTATAGCTTAATATGGTTCAGTTAAGGCTTAACTCTTTGTCAAAGTCAATTTTTTTAACGAACCGCAAAGGACGCAAAGAACGCAAAGGAAGAGAAGGAAGAGAAGGAAGAAATACTTAACTGAACCGTATTGGACTATAGCTTGCCAAACCTCGTCCCCCTCCTGACGCGCCCCTCTTGTCTGGATTTGCTGATGGAGATTTTGGATATGCGCTTCCCTGTGCGAGATGATAAGTAGAGTACATCAGGGTACGTTATAGTTACTTGTAACGCATCCTGCTAAAGATTTTAAAACTTGACTTGCAATCCTTAGTAGGTGTAATGGAACAATAAGAGTAGCCAGAACATTCAGACTAATTAATTACGAATTAAGTAAGTGGGTCAAATTAAATATAAAACCTCACCCTGCCTCAGGCTTCCCTCTCCTTAATAAGCAGAGGGATTGAGGGTGAGGTTTGATCTTATATTTAATTACGCCTACCTACTTACGAATTACGAATTAACTAGCTAGATAGCTGTGTATCTTATCCTTATGTCTTCGTAGAACACCCAAAGCTTGTTGCTCTACCTGTCGCACTCGTTCTCGACTAATACCCAGACGTTGACCAATCTGCACTAAAGAAAGTTCATTTCCATCTGTTAAACCAAAACGTAAAGTTAATATTTCTCGTTGCTGAGGATTTAATTTTAACAATAAATTTTGAATATTTTGTTGGAGAAACTTTTGGTCAGCGTATAATTCTGGGGATAGTCCATCATCCTCCAACATATCTTGTAATTCTGTATCTTTTTCTGAGCCAACTCGCAATTCTAGAGAGACAGGTTGACGTGCTAAAAGTAAATAATCTCGGATTTGTTTGGGATCTAAAGATAGTTCTTCGGCAATATCAAGTGCGGTAGGAGTCCGACCTAATTTTTGAGTTAGTTCACGTTGAATACGCTTGATTTTGTTCAGTTTTTCTGTAACATGAATAGGCAAGCGGATAATACGTCCTTTTTCGGCGATCGCTCGTGTAATTGCCTGACGAATCCACCAATAGCCATAAGTTGAAAACTTGTACCCTTTAGTCGGGTCAAATTTCTCAACTCCTCGCTCTAAACCTAAACTTCCTTCTTGAATTAAGTCGAGAAAATCTAGGTTATGTCTTTGATATTTTTTAGCAATAGACACCACAAGTCGCAGGTTAGCCTGAATCATTTTCTGCTTGGCTTGATGTCCCTGATGTAGCTGTTGCAGCAGTGATTTTTCAGCGATATTTATATTTTCTACCCACTCTTGTTGTGTCGGTTGACGTTTTAATTGAACAGCTAATTTTTCTTTGGCAGCAAGTAAAGCCATCATTTGTTGAACTTGCTTGGCGAAATTAATCTCTTGCTCAGGAGTTAATAAAGGTATACGTCCAATCTCGTGAAGATAAGTACGCACTGTATCAGCAGTATATAAAGGTTTTTCATTTTTCTTACTTCCTTCTAGAGACTGACTAGATAGATTATTCATCGTTATTTGAACCTTCAGAAATACTTGTTGGTTTAGAGGGGATTAACAATTCAAAATTCACAATTGTACCCTTACAGGGAAGCAAGCTACGCACAGCGTCTCATAGAGAAGAGAGTTTCAAAATGAAATTGTGGCTGAAATCGTTTTGTAGCTTGACTTTCAAAGGTAAAAATCAAGAATTTGTGAAGATTTTTTTGGTTTTTGTCACGTATAATTATTTGCCAAAACTAATATTTGTTAACTTAAGAGCTTGATGTGACAGGAGCTTGTCAAAGAATTGAAAAAGTTATGTCTGTCCAAATTCCAGGGGATTTCAAGGAAGGTAAAATACACAACCTAAGTCTAAAAACCAGGCATAAAGCTTGTTTTACTTCAGAATTATCCTGTAACTAGCCAGACATCATGTAGACTATGACGCATGAAAGTACTTTTTCCTTCCTTCTGTGGTTAACTCTTTATAGTTTTATCCTAAGTCAAGTTACGTTTTGGGAATCTAAGCAAAAAAATCACTCCTGCAAGTGTTGCGACGACGTACACACAAGTCATCGAATTACCTAAAACAAAAACCTCACCCTGTCCTGACGGACATTCCTTTCCTTAGTAAGGGGAGGGTGTACACACAAGTCTTGGACAGTTGCCCCACAGCCTTTTGATCCCCCCAACCCCCCTTAAAAAGGGGGGCAAAAACTTCTTAAAGTCTCCCTTTTTAAGGGGAGCCACTGCGCCCTTGCGGTTTCCCGACTTGTACTCCTTCAGAGAACCCGCAGGGTAGCACGTGGCGTGGATTTAGGGGGATCTTACGATGTTTTTTTTGCATTGTGTACAGAGATGTATGTACACCGTAGCCTTACTAAGGACAGGGACAGGTTTTGCGTAGCAGAACCAATCTTTGAGGTTTATTTGAGCTATTCGATAGACTGTAAATTGCGGAGAGACTTGTGTGTACAGCGTAGGCACACATTGGCATGGAGTAAAAGATCGTTATTAAGTGAAGTTATGTCTTTTCTAATCCCTCTCGGATTTTGGCCTTTTCCTGCCAAACAAACTAGTCATACTTAATCCAGTAACCAACAACCCCAATAGTCCTAGTCCGTTCAAAATCGGGTAGATTCCCCCTAAACCGAAGATTTCACCACGATGAATCGAAAGCAGTAGACTACGCGGGACTCCAAGATTAGCTGACCACTCACCTACCAGCGTAGCTGCAATCCCAGTTAACAATGTTACAGCAAGTGGTAAAGCCAAAATAATCGCTAGAGTCCGGTGGTACTTGCGAAATGAACGCATTATCGAAATTCTCCAGTGGAAACTATAGCAGTTTGCAACTTGATGAGGTACAGAACTATTTATCTCAAAGTCAGATTTAAAGCTTGTTTTTTTACTGTCTTTTGACTCCTGCTGATATGTTAATTAACCTTTAGAAACAGTGGCAATATTTGTGTCAAGTGTTTGTAACCCCTTAAGAGCTTTCGCTTTATCTTTTGCTTTCAGCGCACCCTTCACCTGGGTTGCAGCATCTTCGATCGCATTATAGGTTTTTGAAGATTTAGTTTTGACACCATCCTCAACCTTAGACCAAGAGGTTTCAAACTTATCAAATTCCTGTTGAGCTTTGTCAAAGTTTCCGGCTGACACCGCAGTTTTTGTATTTGAAACTACACTGACCAAAGGATCAAAACCTCCCTGCGTAGCACTAGGAGTTTTGGATACTGTTGTTGCCGCAGTAGTTTGAGTGGCAGCAGGAGTCTGGGTAGCAGATTCTTGAGCGCTGTTGCATCCTACCAATGTCAGTAAGCCAATTGCAGTAACGGGGATGATGTAGATTAAGCGTTTCATAACAAATACCTCTGGAATAATCATAAATCGCCAAGTACTGACGGTATCAGCTACTATATCAGCAAACCTGCCCTTTGAAGTTCCTGGAGAGGTTTTCGTTCGCGCAAATGGTGCAACACGGGTACATCAAGGCTGTTTTTGCATCTTAGTTGGGGGTTTATGCCGCATCATTTTTAATTGCTAACAAGGTGTTATTTATTGCTTTGCTTCTGTTTAAAAAGTCTTGAATTCGGTTGAGAAATTCTTCTAATTCTGAAACTAAGTTGATAGTACCTCTACGCTCTTGACAGTAAGCCAATTGTTCTAATTTGTCAGCTACTAGGTACATAGCTGTGGCTCCAATGTTGGCACTAGCACCTTTAAAGTGATGAGTTTCTCGCGCAATTTGCCCAAAGTCATGAGATGCGATCGCTGTTTTAATTATCTCTAAACGGGGTTTCATATCTTGAACGCATATTTGCAATAGACTTAATTCAAATTCTTGATCATTTCCCGATATCCGATGCAAGTGTTCCCAATCAATTGCGAGGTCATCGGAAACTGTCTGTTCAGGCACAACTGCCTCTTGCTTTGAGAGAATCACGTCTGTCCAATGCTCTAGAGTTGCAGCCAATTTTTCTTTAAACACTGGCTTACTCAAATAGTCGTCCATTCCGGCATTGAGACACAATTGTTCGTCTTCTTTCATCGCATTAGCCGTCATCGCAATCACCACAGGACGACGACGCAAGACAAAAGCATCCTCTTGCCAACGATGAATTGCTTTTGTAGTTTCCAAACCGTCGAGAATTGGCATTTGGCAATCCATTAAAATCAAATCGTAAGGAATTTTTTTTAATAGCTGCAAAACTTCCTTTCCATTAGCAACGACATCGGCTTTGTAGCCCAAACTCTGGAGTTGCTTCAAGGCAAGTTTCTGATTCACCAAATTATCTTCTGCTAGCAGAATTCTTAACTTGAATTTAGTAGAGGGGTTGGGGGAAACGGAAGTAATAATGCCTGAATCTCTACTCTGGATTTCTTCACTAGCTTCTAGCCTCCAGTCTCTAGCCCCTTGTTCTGATTCTGGCTGAGTTTCTAAAATAGTTATGAGCGTATTCAGGAGTCGTGATGCCTTAATGGGTTTGACCAAATAAGCAGCAATTCCGATTTTCAAGGCCTGCTGCACTTCATCCCGTTGATTACTAGAGGTGAGCATAATCAAAGGTATCTCAGCAATTGTCAAATTGGCTTTAATTTGTTGGCCTATTGTCATACCATTTGTTTTGGGTATTTGCATATCAACTAAGGCGACATCATAGGATTTACCCTGCTGACCAGTTTCCTGAATAGCTTTCAGGGCAGCAGCAACACTGTCAGCGTAATCTACCTGCATTCCCCAATGAGTCGCTTGATGGTAGATAATTTTGTAATTAGTAGTGTTATTATCCACCACTAACAAGCGGCGATTGTGCAAAAGTTCGCGATCGCCGTTCGCGTAGCGTGTCGCAGACAAGCCATCGGATTTTGGTAAAACAGGCTCAACTTGCTTCGGAAAAAGCACCTCAAACCAAAAATTAGATCCTTTCCCCATCTGACTTTCTATGCCAATTACTCCTCCCATCAAGGTTACAAGTTGTTTACAGATGGCTAATCCCAAACCGGTACCACCATATTTGCGAGTCGTAGAAGCATCCACTTGGGTAAATGGCATAAAGAGTTTGCGTTGGTCTTTAGGACTAATGCCAAGACCCGTATCTGCGATCGCAAAATGGATGGTGGCTGTAGTGGAGGAAAGCGACCGCAATTCGGCTTGCACTAATACTTCGCCAGTACTGGTGAACTTGATCGCGTTGCTGATTAAGTTCATCAGAATTTGCCGCAGCCTACCAGCATCTCCTTTGAGGTAAATGGGGACGTTATGCTCAATCAGTGCGGCAATTTCTAATCCCTTGTTATAGGCTGAGGGAGCCAATAATTCCACCACTTCTTCTACACAAGTGGATAGGTCAAAATCTAGAGTTTCGAGAGCCATCTCTCCAGCCTCAAGTTTGGAAAGATCCAAAATCTCGTTGATTAAACTTAAAAGGGCATCTCCACTACTACGAATTGTTTCAATAAAATCTCGCTGTTCTGCATCTAAGGGAGTATCTAACATTAAACCGGTCATTCCCAATACAGCATTCATGGGAGTGCGAATTTCATGACTCATATTCGCCAAAAAGGCACTTTTCATCTGAGAAGCCATTTCGGCTTGGCGATAGGCAATTTCAAGTTCTTGTCGCTGACGAGTTTGTACTGCTAATAGTTGGGCTTGGGCTAAGGCAATACCTAATTGGTCGGCTATTTCGCGCAAGAGATTAGTTTCAAAGCTAGACCAGTAGTGGGAATCGTTAGACTGATGAACTACGAGTAAACCGCGAAGTTCTTCTTTCACCAGAATGGGCACAACCAAATTGAATTGGACCCCAAACTGTTGCATTAATTCTAGATGGCTTTGTTCAACTTCCGGCAGATCCAAGTTAGCTAGCCCCAAAATCCGTCCTTGGCGGTACTGCTGTAGATAGTACTGTTGGAGATATTCGGCTTGAAAGTAGGGGACGGTGATATTTTGCTCTTTGATTGCTGGTAAGCCAGAAACTACAGCTTCAACAACGGTGGTTACAGATTCATCGGGCAAAAACTGATAAATTAAAACTCGGTCAGCCTGGAGAATCTTTTGCATCTCCTTGACAGTGATTTGGAGAATTTCTTCGATTTGCAAAGACTGGCGAATCTTCAGGGTGATTTCGGTAAATAGTTGCGATCGCAAGTTTTGGCGTTGTATTTCTTCTTCAGCCTGTTTACGCTGGATAAACTGCCCCACTTGCTCACCGATAGAATTCAGCGTTTTGAGCAAATCTTGGTCAGGTGGCTGGATTTCCTGGTTGAAGCAGGTAATCACACCGAGGATTTTGTTACCGATGCGGATCGGAAAACCGAAGGCTGCGTGTAGTTGTACTTGATCGCTGATTTGGAAGCGGGAGAAACTGAGTTCTTTAACGACATCAGCGATCCAAACAGGTTCAGAACTCGCCCAAACAGCGCCAGGTAGTCCGATTCCTGCTGGAAACGTGGTTTGCCGATTCAGTGCTTCAAATTCTTGCACATCAATGGATGATTTATGCCATATATCGAGAAAATGCAGCACATTTGCTTGCTGATCTACCATCCAAATTTCACCCAAATCCCATCCCAAACTCTCGCAGATTCCTTGCAGGATTTGGTGAATGGCTTCGCCCGTCGTAGCGGAATCTGCTAAAACGCGGGTTGCAGCATATTGTACACTCAAAAGCCGTTCAGATCGTTTGCGTAAGCGCAGCTCCTCGTAGACATCGGTGATGTCAATGCCGGTGCTAACAATGTATTCCACTGCTCCTTCATAGTCTTTTAAGGTGGTATTCCACCAAGCAATCAGTCGGCGACTGCCATCCTTCATTACCCAATAGTTTTCGTGCTTCAGCAAGCCTCTACCAGCTTTCAATTGCTCAAAAAGTGCTTTGACAGGCTCCACCTCTTCAGGAATTATAAACAAGTTCCAGAAATACCTATCCCTGACCTCCTCGAAGGAGTAACCTGTTGTTTGCTCACAAGCTTGATTGAAGCGAACGATTTGCCCTTGAGAATTGAGAACTATTACCAACGCGCTGGCTGTATCCAGGACTGCTGAGATAAAGTTGCGTTCTTGGTTTAAGGTTTCTTCTGTTCTTTTGCGCTCACTCACTTCACGATAGATGAAGTAGTAGATTACAGCAAGAACGATAAAACTTAGGCAGATAGCGATCGCAAGTGTCAAAATTGTGTTGCGAGTCCGAACCGTTGCTGCTTGTAACAGTTGCTGAAGCCGCCCCATTTCCTCGTTTTTAATCTCATCGATGATCTTGTCGATATCACCCATGAGATTTTGTTTATCATTTCTCAGTAATACTTGCAACGTCGATTCTAATCCCTTGTTCTGGCGCAACTTGATCGTCTGTTTTAGTTCAGTAACTTTAGCCGTTGTCAGAGATTCAAGCGTTGCGATCTGCTGTTGTTGGTTCGGTTGTTCTGCTGTTAAACTCTTCAGATTGGCAATTTCTTGATCGACCTTCGCAACTGCTGTTTGATAAGGTTTTAGATATTTTTTTTCTCCACTAAGAATGTAACTACTTTCTCCAGTTTGGGCATCCTTGATCTGGGACAGTAATTGATCTAGACTTTTGATTTTTTGGTACGTTTTTTTGGCTATACTGCGATTATTAGTAGATCCTATTGTATTTTGATAAGAAACCACGCCAATCAGAACTAAAATTACCGACGCCAAACCAAAACCTGCTACAATCTTTTGGAAAAACTGCTTGCGTACCTTCTGCGCCTGTTTGTCTTTCTTGGTAACAAGTACCAAACTTGCTAAATTTCGGCGCAATTCCAGTTGCTTCATGACTTGACGACCCAAAGCTCGTAATGCCTCCACTTGTTCTGGAGTAAGTTCTCGTGGTACGTAGTCAATTACACATAGGGTTCCGAGCGCGTATCCCTCAGGGTTATTCAGAGGTACACCAGCATAAAACCGAATATTTGGATCAGATGTTACCAGTGGGTTTGTAGCGAACCGTTCATCATCTGTTGCATCAGGCACAATCAAAACATCAGGCTGTAAAATAGCATGGGCACAGAATGCCAAATCTCGATGTGTTTCTAGAGCTTCCATTCCGACTTTTGACTTGAACCACTGACGGTTTGTATCAACTAAGCTAATTAAGGCAATAGGAGTTTGACAAATATACGAGGCTAAATGGGTGAGGTCGTCAAAAGCGGCTTCAGATGGCGTATCGAGAATTTTATACTCCAAAAGCGTCTCGATTCTCTGTGCTTCGTTATCAGGTAATGGTGCTTTCATCCTTAAGCCTTATCTATATGGGAACTGGGGAAGAAGCAGGGGGGAAGGAAATAAGCAATGCCCAATGCCCAGTTCAACAAACTTACTTTAATTAATGACAATACTTTAGTTAAAAGTGTTAGCGTAATTTCACTGAGTTCGGCTTATTCAAAAATCGCTCAAATGATTAAGTCCCTGCTGTATTTTTTGTGGGCTGGTTTATTTGAAATCGGCGGCGGCTACCTAATCTGGTTGTGGTTGCGTGAAGGTAAGCCCTTCTGGTGGGGCATATTGGGGGGAATTGCTTTAGCTTTCTATGGGATTATTGCAACTCTCCAATCGGCAAATTTTGGCAGAGTTTATGCGGCTTACGGTGGCGTGTTTATCGCAATGGCAATGCTTTGGGGTTGGAAGGTAGACGGGGTAACTCCAGACCGCTACGACTTAATGGGAGCTTGTTTAGCTTTCGTGAGTGTTTTAATTATCATGTTTGCACCCAGAACTTAATTAAGATACTCCCACGGCTCCACTTCGTTAAAGCCGTGGGATTCTAGGCTCAAATCATGTCCGCATAATTCTCTAAGATCCCGCTCTTAGGGGAGCTAAAGCGCAGCTTTTGCGGAGTGGGGTTCCGGGTATTTATTATGCTTATACCAAGTTGCCAAAGTTAGTCTTGTTTGGAATCAAGACCGCTACTGGACTAACTTTTGAGCAAATAATACTATCTATCGCAACTTGGTATTAGAGGTATTTTCAGGTAAATAGACCACGCGGTAGGGGCACAGCAATGCTCATTAGTGTCAACTTAAGAAAAAATCTGCTTTGAGAAGACGTTTTGCCCTCATCCCCTAACCCCTTCTCTCAACTTGGGAGAAGGGGAACTAGATAATTTGCTCCCCTCTCCCAAATTTGGGAGAGGAGCTGGGGGTGAGTGTCAAACCTTGAAAGCTTGCCAAGCCTAACTTCTACGTTAAGTTGACACCAATGAGCTTTTTCTGTGCCCCTACGACAGATGTGGTTCAAATACATGGAAACTGCTGTAATTACCCGGACATCATATCAAACAGCAATTGCAGGCGTAGTCTATCTGACATCGCCTAACCCTTCGGCGAAGCTCAGGGCAACGCCCAACAGTCGATGCCCAGACTGCACAAACATTTTTAGCAGCGTTCTGATCACGCCCATTTTGGGCTTGCTGCTCTAATAAGCTGTTCTACATTTAACTTGCTCCCATTAGGGCGGGCTTTCCTGCCCACCCCACAATAGTTCTGTTTAATTCGGTTAGGCAAATTAGATGTTTTTCAGCTTAGTTGTAACAATAAGTAACTAAAAATTGGGAATTTTGTAGCGCTTGAATAAAATGTTATTCTTCAAAAAAAGATGCAATAATTGCATCCTTACACCTTTATTTGAATCTCGGCAACTACAATCAGGATTATATTTTTGTTAACATTTCCAGAAAATTATGGTTAAGTATCTTTCAAGACAAAAACGTGCCAATAAAAGTAATCAAATGTAGTTAAGAATACAAATCATTGGTGCTTAGGAGGAAAAACAAGTGTTGAAGAAAGTTGTGATGATTGCGGCTATCACCCTACTGTTTTTGGGAGTACCGCTAATGGGCAATGCTTTTGCCCAAACGCCAGCCCCTGCTGTGCCTACCGCTGATACTGGAGATACGGCATTTATGCTGATTTCAGCAGCACTAGTGCTACTAATGACACCAGGATTGGCATTTTTCTATGGTGGATTTGTGCGATCGCGTAACGTCCTAAACACATTGATGATGAGCTTTGTGTTGATGGCGATCGTGGGTGTCACCTGGATTCTCTGGGGCTATAGTCTTGCCTTTGCGCCCGGTTTACCGTTCATTGGTGGATTGCAATGGTTGGGGTTGAATGGTGTTGGGTTGTGCGATTCGTTGGTTAGTGAATCACGGTAATCAGTCCGTAAATAACTAATCCAGCCCGACAGCAGATTACTGTCATTAAAGGCTGAACTCTCGG
>NZ_JBALCE010000018.1:0-9191 GCF_036919815.1 Nostoc sp. | reverse complement strand
AATCGAATATGCTGCCATCTCTAAATAATCTGTTTTTTTACATCTTTAAAGTTTACAATCTTTGTGGCTGGTTTGATATCAAATTGCTGTAAATACCATAACAGATAAAAACTAGGTGGTAAGCGGTAAGGGCACAGCATTGTTGTGCCACTACAACAGATGTGGTTCAAATACATGAAAACTGCTGTATGGTTTCATAGGATTGGTGAATTGGTTGATGGCGATTTTTTAAAAAATTCCCACTGCGATTTGTTAGCACTGCTTGAATTTCCGCAATAATTGCGATCGCTATTCCTTCAGGTGTATCTGCTCCGATATCAATCCCAATCGGGCCATGCAATCTTTTTAATTGTTCAGTAGTATAAACTATTCCTTGCAGGTGTAAATCTTCCAGGAATCTTTCAGTACGCAGCTTTGGGCCTAAAACCCCGATGTAACGTGCAGGAGATGGCAGCAACATTTTCAAAATTTCCAGGTCGTCAAGGTAATTATGCGTCATCACCACAGCAACTGTGTAGTCATCTATAAATACCTGTTTATCTACAATTTCTCGCCGACTAAGAATCACATCACAAGAAGCAGGAAATCGTTCTTTAGTTGCCTCATTAGCTCGACAATCGACTATAATAACGTCCCAACCTAATGCTTCAGCAAACTGTGCTACAGGTACAGCGTCATAACCTGCACCAAATATTACTAAAGGCGTGGGTGGTTGGATAACTTCAATGAAAACTTCTGCACTACCTAAAGGTAACTGATAGTTGTTTACGCTTGACTTTTGATTAGTAAAGGCTGCTTGAGCATCAGCAATCAGAGAGTGAATTAAATTCGGATCTTTGATGTCAGTGATAAATTTATCATTTGGATACAGCAATAAGCGTGACCCAAGTTTGACGTTTACTGCACCTTCAAAGGCAAAGACTGTAGCAATAATACCCAAATGTTTTTTATGAAAGCACTCCTGGATAAAAGCGATCGCATTCGGTGTACTTTCTCTCTCAAGACGTTCGATCAGAACTTGCACTATCCCATTGCATCCCAAACCAAAGCCCCAAAGAATATCTTCAGAGGCGGTGTTATCGTAACTAACAACAATTGGTTCACCGTCTGACATTCGTTGTTGAGTATGCTCAAATACGTCGTTTTCCAAGCAACCAGCGCTGATTGTTCCGATCATCCGACCTGTATTTGTGATCAACATTTTAGCACCCGGTCGGCGATAGGTTGAACCTTGAGTTTTAACTACAGTCGCCAGGAAAGTGATTTCACTACTTTTTTGACTTAACTCGAAGCCTTCTAAAATTGCTTGTAATTCGTTCATTTGATTGCTTATTTTTCTGTTTGCAATACTAGTTCTAAAGATAGGACTTACGCACAAGTTACGGAATAACGTAGACACAAACGCGAGTGCATCTCGTAGAGAAGAGGCTTGCCGCAGGCTACCACAGAGGCACAGTATTTCGACTTCGCTCAATAACCGGGCACAGAGAAATCAGAGTTTGAGGATATTTTGCGTAAGTCCTAAAAGATTTAGGGAGTGGACTTCAAGCAGAGGTTGTCATGACTACAGTATGCACTTATTTACTTCAGCATTCTGGGAGCAGGGCCACGAGTGACATCCAATCCTGACATCCGAGGTAGAGCGATCGTTTTACCTGTTTGTGCGGCTTCGTAAATCAACGCCATCAGTTTTTGGTCTTGCAAACCTTCTTCACCAGGGGTATGGGGTTGTTTATTCCCAATCACACAATCTGCCATGTGATCAATTTCTAAAGCGAACTGGTTCTTCTCACCCATCCGCACTTCACTAATGTTTTCTGCCATCTTGTTGGTGGGCGATTTGCGTGAAATCATCATCCGCAAACCGTTGTAAGAGAACGCCGGATCGAGTTGCGCCCAAGCATCAGAGCCGAAGACGCGAAACCGACGCGCTTCGTGAAAGCCGTAGCTGGTGGAGCAAATCGCTAGTATACCACTGGGAAAGCGCATCTGAAAGGTAACACTTTCTTCTACTTCTTGGAAGCGCGGATCACCAGGAGTGCTGAAGATTTGGGCGCTAATTGCGATCGGTTCCTCTCCTGTCAAATAGCGAGTTGCATTTAAACAGTAAATTCCGACATCCGGTAAAGAACCACCTCCAGCTAAGGCACGTTTCAATCGCCACTGGTTTAAGTCACCGCCTTGGTTTTGGCCGTTATCTGCCTGAATCACCTTCACAGTTCCCAATTCTTTGCTGCGAATCATCTGAATCATGGCGCGATGGTGCGGCTCATATTGGCAGCGATAAGCAATCATCAGCTTGCGATTGGCGCTTTTGCACGCGTCGATCATCTGTTGACAATCTTCCACCGTGGTTGCCATCGGCTTCTCACAGAGAATGTGCTTGCCTGCTTTCGCACCACGCACCGTATATTCTCGGTGCATACTATTGGGCAATACAATATAGATTACATCAACTTCTGGATTGTTGCGGAGATTGTCGTAATTCTGATAGTTGTAAACGTTCTGCGGTTTGATGCCATACTGCTGTGCAACTTGATTGGCTTTGGCAGCATCGCCACTAACTAATGCAGTTGGCTTGGCTAGTTTACATTCTGCAAATGCTGGCATGATTTCTTCTAATGTCAGTCTGCCAAGTCCGACGATCGCAAACCCCAAACGTCGCTCTGGCGGTAATGCAGTTGGTGGCCCCCCTGTTTCAACTTCGGTTGATGCCGAGATCGACGGAAACTCAATCTGAGGCGGTAAGGCGCCTCCGCGTGGGGTGGCTTGTTGAGTTGGCTCTTGGGCAGCAACCTCTTCGCCCATACTACCAATTGCGGCGGCTGAAATTGCTCCTAATCCAGCAGTAGTCAAAATCTGACGACGAGAAAATTCTCCTTTAAACAATTTAGACATCGTGGTTCCTTAAAATTCTCCTTTAAACAATTCAGACATTGTGGTTCGTTAATGATGAAATTTAGGATTTAGTACAGCAATTCCTAGTGAATTAAATTTGGGAATACCCTGCAATTAAAAATGCTACACTTTTACGCAAAACTGTACTTGGAGAACTCTAAGGAATAAATTCAGGATTTACGCAAACAATAGCTGAAAAGAATGATTTTTAGATAGAGGCAATACATAAATTGCCCCTACCGCGTATAGTTTTGCGTAAGTCTTAAAATTATTGGAGATCCCCCTTAGTCCCCCTTAAAAAGGGGGAAAATAAGCTATTCTTAGCCCCCCTTTTTTAAGGGGAAAATAAGCCATTCTTAGTCCCCCTTTTTAAAGGGGGTTGGGGGGATCAAGTCTTAACCCAAGCGTATTGCCTTACGGGGTAGTGGTTGGAGTTGGGGTGCTAGTTGGAGTTGGGGTACCAGTTGGAGTTGGGGTGCTAGTTGGAGTTGAGGTGCTAGTTGGAGTTGAGGTGCTGGTTGGAGCTCCAGGATTAACAATAGAACTAGCCTGTTGCAGGTGTTCTTTGAGGGTTGGTAGGGCTTGAGCCGCAAATGCTTTCACATCGGTATCTTGTCCCTGTTGAGCTTCCTTTTCAAATGCGGAAACATCCTTTTTATGATCTTGAAGCATCTGATTCATATATCCGCGATCAAATTTAGCACCAGAAAGTTTGGATAAGCGTTGCTTCACTTGCTGATTTTGGGTGCCGATAGTAGTTGGCAGTGTCACACCTTTTTGATTTGCCAACTGTTTGAGTTGATTATTCACTGGGGTATGATCTTGAACCATGCGCTGTCCATAGTCTTTTACCGCCTTACTAACTGCACGTTTTGATGCTAGTTGTCCTAGTTGAACTTCTGCCAAACCACCTTGAGCGGCTTCTTTCATAAACTGTTTGTCTGAAGAACTGGGGGTATTTTGCCCTGATGGAGTTGGTGATCCTGTTGGGGATGGACTCTCAGTTGCTTGTACAGGTAGAGTTGTAGCAGGTGGAGCTTCAGATGTATTCTGGTCATGGGGAGTAGTTGGTGTGCAACCAGTCGCCAGAGATAAAGCGATCGCTACTATACCAGTAGAAAGTATTTTGAAGTTGGACATAATTAATGCTCTCCTTAAGTAAAGCTATATTTTGCAACGTCGAATAAAAAACAAGCGCGATCGCACAGTTGAGTTTGACCACTAATGCTGAAGATGCCAAGTTGAAATTACAAATTACAAACCAAACTACAGGAATGAGCCGTATAGTACCACGATAATCTGGTACAAGGACTCTAACTAAGGGGTGTTTTGAAACCTACCTCGTAAGATGCATTCACAATGCAAGCCGATGCATTGGCAATGCAAGGCGATGCATTGCCAATGCAAGCCGATGCATTCACAATGCAAGCCGATGCATTCACAATGCAAGCCGATGCATTCACAATGCAAGTCGATGCATTCACAATGCAAGCCGATGCATTCACAATGCAAGTCGATGCATTGGCAATGCAAGCCGATGCATTCACAATGCTTACCTTTTATTTAAACTTGCCCAATTTAAAACTTTATCTTACTGATAGCTTTTTAGTTACAATGGGTACATTAAATGTATACTATATTGGTAGATGCATTTATGACTATCCAAGATACAAACCGCCGTTTGCGCCCTCAAACCATTAGTCAAGATATTAGCTCATTGCACGGTTTGCAAACCGTCAGCAACTATAACACGACTCGTGCTGATGCTTCGGCTGCAAAGTTACAGGAAGTTTATCAGGCGATGTTGATTTCTCAACAAACTGAAACCGAGAAACTAGCTTTATACCGTGCTGCTGCTGATGCTGCCCGATTAGCAGAATGGGAATATCATAATACTGTATTAGCGATGAAAGAAGTCGTGCGCGGGCAATATGGTTCAGATAGCGATCAGGCTCAGGCTGTGGGACTGAAGAAAAAATCAGATCGCAAGCGTCCTTCTCGTAAAAAGCTAGTTGCGCTCGCCAGTTAAAATAATTCGTAATATCATGTCCGCCAAATTACCCATAATAAAAGAACCCCACCCCCAACCCCTCCCCGCTTGCGGGGAGGGGAGACAACGCGTAGCTTTGGCGGGGTGGGGTTCTTTCTTATTTTTGATTTATGCAAGAGGTCTGATCTACAGCAGTTTGTCTAATGTAATTGGCAAATCGCGGATGCGCTTACCTGTGGCATGATAGACAGCGTTAGCGATCGCCGCCGCAGTTCCAGTAATCCCGATTTCACCAATTCCTTTGACACCAAGGGGGTTGATATATGGATCGTGTTCATCAACAAACAACACCTCAATTGGGGGAACGTCTGCATTCACTGGTACGTGATATTCAGCTAAATCGGCATTGACAACCCGCCCTCGATGAGGGTCTGTTACCGTGTGTTCCATTAACGCCATGCCAATACCATAGACAATCCCACCAATCAGCTGACTGTTGGCTGTTTTCGCATTGAGTACGCGTCCTACGCCAAAAGTTCCCACCCAGCGCGTTACTCGCACTTCGCCGGAATCAGGGTTAACGCGGACTTCGGCAAATTGCGATCCAAATGCGTGCATTGAGAACTTCTTTTGTTCCTCTCCAGGCTTGGCATCTGCACGCGCTTCGATCATTTTCATTCCCTGCCGTGCCAAGATTGCCTGATAAGTTTCGGTTGCAGACGATTTATTTTTTAAGAAAAAGCTGCCATCTTGGGCAATCACATCTTCAGCTTTTGAACTATAAAGCGGCGATTTTTGATCGGCAAGTGCTAGTTGCAAAAGCTGACTGCGAGCTTGATTTCCGGCTAAATGCACCGCCGAACTTACACTAGCGGCAGTTTGCGAACCACCGGAAACGGGGGTTTTTGGCATCTTAGTATCGCCTAGTTCAAAGCGGACTTTGTTAACTGGTAGACCGAGTGCTTCAGCCGCGACTTGAGTCATTACAGTATAAGTCCCTGTACCAATATCTTGCGAACCGCTCTGCACAACGGCTGTACCATCTGCCATAATCTGAGCGATCGCCGATGCTGGAGAGCGGTTGGTAGGATAAGTAGCTGTCGCCATACCCCAACCGATCAAATAATTACCATCACGCATCGAACGGGGCTGAGGATTGCGCTTTTGCCAGCCAAACTTTTCTGCGCCTAATCTGTAACACTCTTTAAGTGACTTGCTCGACCAAGGTATTCCTTTACTGGGATCGACATCAGCATAGTTACGTAGACGCAGTTCCACCGGATCGATATTCAGCGCATAAGCTAGTTCGTCCATTGCCGATTCTAAGGCAAAAGACCCAGAAGCTTCGCCTGGCGCCCGCATATAGGTTGGTGTTCCTTGATCAAGTTCAACCAGACGGTGGCTAGTTTCGATATTCGGGCAAGCGTAGAGCATCCGGGCGCTTTTACCAACAGGTTCGATAAATTCATCGAAAGTTGAAGTCTGCGATGTGCCGGCGTGTCGCAGAGCGGTTAATTTGCCTTCGCGGGTTGCACCTAGAGAAACCTGTTGAATTGTCTCTGGTCGGAAGCCCACAGGCCCATACATCTGTATCCGTCCCAGAACTAATTTTACTGGGCGATTAACTTGCTTTGCGGCGATCGCCGCTAGAGGCACGTGCGACCAAGTCGATCCTTTGCAGCCAAAGCCACCGCCCACAAAGTAAGACATAATGCGGATTTTCTCTGGCTCAATTCCTAATACCGCCGCAACTTTTTGTTGAGTGGAAAAGATTCCCTGAGTTGCATCATATAGCAGCAGTTGATCGCCTTGCCAAACTGCGGTTGTGGCATGAGGCTCCATTGGATTGTGATTTTCGATCGGTGTAGTATAGGTTTGCTCGACGCGGACAGCCGGCGCCGCTAGTCCCTGGTTGACATTGCCGTGAGCTAAATCGGGCGGCTCCTCTCCAGGCATTTTACTTTTAGGTAAGTATGCCTTAGCGAGGTTGTCCCGCATATTAATCGTCGGTTTCTCTTCGTCATAGCGAACTTGCACCAGTGAGGCTGCGTACATAGCTCGTTCAAAGGTATCGGCAACCACGACACCAATATGCTGACCACTATACAGCACAACGTTATCTTGCAGGACTTGCACCTTGTGACCGCCGCCCTTTTCTCCCGATGCCTTCGGTGCATTCAGGTGGGTAATTATTGCTAATACACCCGGTACTTGTTCCGCCGCTTTTGTATCAATTTGGGCAATCTTACCTTTGGCGATCGTGCTTTGAATTGTCACCGCATAAGTAAGCCTGGCAACCGGAAACTCAGCTGAATAACGGGCGCCACCAGTTACTTTCAGGTGTCCATCAACTCGATTTAGCGGTTTGCCGACAACTGTATTTCTATCCCCTGTATTCATGCCATCCCTCCCACGGTTGTCAGCGCCTTAACAATTGTGCGTTTAGCCAGTTCGACCTTAAAGCCGTTGTATTTTTGAGGTTTAGCCCCAGCGATCGCAGCGATCGCTGCTGCTTGAAATGTTGCCTGATTTGCGGGCTGGTTCAAAAGGGCTTTTTCCGCTTCGTAGGCACGCCAGGGCTTTGTTCCCACGCCACCAAGAGCAATGCGTGCCGAGCGAATGATCCCATTTTGAATATCTAATGCTGCCGCAACTGATGTCATTGCAAAGGCATAGGAGGCGCGATCGCGGACTTTTAAATAATGCGATCGCTTCGCAAAGGTTGAACCCGGTAAGTTAACGCCAACAATTAACTCTCCGTGTTCTAAAACTGTCTCTCTTTCTGGTGTATCGCCCGGTAGGAGATGAAAATCTCTAAGCGGAATACTCCGCTCTCCCTTGGGTCCTTGTGTTTGCACAACTGCATCAAGTGCGATCATTGCCACCGCCATATCGGAAGGATGGGTGGCTATACAGCGATCGCTACCGCCGAAAATTGCGTGAATGCGGTTGTAACCCTCGATTGCTGGACAACCTGAACCGGGAACGCGCTTATTACAGGGGAAAGCTGGATCACGGAAGTAGTAACAACGGGTACGTTGCAGTAAATTCCCGCCCACTGTCGCCATATTTCGCAATTGCGGTGATGCCCCAGATAGCAACGCCTCTGATAGCACCGGATAACGCTCTTGAATTAGCGCATTATATGCAAGGTCGCTATTACGTGCCATTGCTCCAATCCGCACACCGTTACCCTGCATTTCTATCTTGGTTAGCGGTAGGGGGTTGATATCTACCAACTCTTTTGGCGTCTGTACATTCAGCTTCATCAAATCAATTAAGCTTGTACCCCCTGCCAAGTAAGCCGCTTCCACCTCTGGAGTTACCAACGCCACGGCATTATCCACTTGTCCGATTTTCTTATAGCTAAACGGCTGCATCTTTTTTCCCCTCTAAGACATCGCGGACAGCAGCCACGATATTTGGATAAGCACCACAACGACAGATATTCCCGCTCATCAGTTCTCGAATGTCAACATCCGATTTAGCGTGTCCCTCGTTCACCAAACCCACCGCCGAACAAATCTGTCCGGGTGTGCAGTAGCCGCACTGAAACGCATCGTGGGCAAGAAACGCAGCTTGCATCGGGTGTAAATTGTTTCCTTGCTCCAGCCCTTCAATAGTTGCGATCGCGGCGTCGGTGTGCATAATCGCCAATGTCAGGCAGGAATTAATCCGATGCCCATCAACCAGCACCGTGCAAGCACCACACTGACCATGATCACAACCTTTTTTAGTCCCAATTAGCCCGATATATTCCCGAAGTGCATCAAGTAAAGTAACACGCGGTTCAATCTGCAAACTATGTGCTGTTCCGTTCACTTGTAGCGTCACCTTCATCGTCTCCGGTGTCGAAGTTGCCAGCATTGGAGTAGTTTTTTTTACTTGAGTTTGTGCTACAGCTTTCCCTACAAAATTACTAATCGTAGCCGCTACTGTGGTGACGATCATCAATTGACCCAATCTGCGGCGTCTTACGACAAACTTCATTTATTTACTCCATTCTGTTTTTGTTGGTAATAATATTGAGTAATTCTCTTAACTTAAATTCTTTAGAGAATATCACTTTTTCTAGCAAGCATTTTCCTTAAAATGACATTGTTAACAGAATACAATTTCAGCTTGTTATCGTCTCTCTATCAGAAGATTTATGCCATAAGTATTATCTCTAATTTTGAACCTCGCATGACTAAAAGTCACGCGATTCCTGCTTCAACGATCTCCGCCTGAAGTAATCCAGGACTTACGAGTTCTCCACAGGCGTTTAGAGCATCCGGCGCACCGACGGCGGCTGTCTTGAAAA
>NZ_JBALCE010000017.1:0-8744 GCF_036919815.1 Nostoc sp. | reverse complement strand
AATCGAATATGCTGCCATCTCTAAATAATCTGTTTTTTTACATCTTTAAAGTTTACAATCTTTGTGGCTGGTTTGATATCAAATTGCTGTAAATAAAGAATTTTATTTTTACTTTATAAATCGCCTATTTTCTGAAAAAGGAGAATACACAGAAAATTTCTTGATATTAGCTCAAAACAAAATATTTATAGGGAAAAATTCGGTATAATAGTCAGATATTGACGATATATAGACAATTTATTGATATTTGGAAAGTTTCAGTCTAATAACTAGTTAGCCCCAAAGGAGATTAGCAGCATGACTTTGTTTGTGCGCGTCGAACCCATTGGAAAAAAAATGAATCGGCTGCTGATTTACAGCAACGGCATATTCATTGGTGAATACGAGAAATCGCAGCAAGCTGATATTGACAGAAAAATAGAAGAAATAAATGCGGCAGAAACAACGCTTCTGTCAATCTATGAGAAGTATGGAGAGTTCTGCATTCGGTGGGATGGAAAAGCAAAATCCATTCGAGTTAAAGGCATTGAGGTTGGTAGTATCCCCAAAGCAGCATGGCGGCCTCCGTCTCGGCAGAAGTAGCAAATGCTTTGTTGAATACATTTTTTATCATTTTTGCGGTTATGAGTTGATACCCACTTTGGACATTGCTCCCGCGATCGCTGATGATTTTTGAGATGGGGTGCGATCGCAAAATAAAGATAAGACCAGCCCTTGGCAACTTTAGCAGGGTCAATAAATCTGATCATAGAGGGCGCGATCGCTCATACTAGATGATAGACACCTTCGACCATAGGAGCCGTCTATGTTGCTACAAGAATTGAAAGAGCAGGTCTTCAAACTACCACCAAGCGTAGGCGTAGCCCGTCGTAGACATCGCCTTGCACTGGTGAGTGCCTCATTGAGTCCTTGCAAGACACGCCAATTTCTAAGCCTGAGCGCTCTGGCGCCATTAGACGGATGCGAGGCTTGCTAAAAACAGATCAGCCGGCACCGACTGATGAAGAAGTGGCTGCAATGTTAGAAGAGCGACGAGTGGACAAGTATCTCCAGTGAAAGTTTTAATTGATACCAATATTGTCCTAGATTTTCTGTTGGAGCGATGCCTGCGGCGGGCTACGCCTACGCCATTTTTCCAGCACGCAGAACTGTTGTTTCAGGAGACAATACAGTTCAGTTAAGCATTTCTTCCTTCTCTTCCTTCTCTACGAGACGCTACGCGAATGCGTCCTTCTCTTCTCTACGAGAGGCTGCGCCAACGAGACGCTGCGCGAATGCGTCCTTCTCTACGAGACGCTGCGCGAATGCGGTTCGTTAAAAAAATTGACTTTGACAAAGAGTTTTAGCCTTAACCCAAGCGTATTGTTTCAGGAGATTGATTCTGGTCGTATCGTTGGATATGTTACAGCGATAACACTTACAGATATTTTTTATATTTACCGAAGACACACTCCCAGCATTGAGCAAGCACGTCAAGCAGTTTCAGAAACGCTAACTGCTATGGTAATTTGTGCCGTTAATCGAGCCGTATTGGAATCAGCGTTTGGATCTGGTTTAGCTGATTTCAAAGATGCCGTTCAAATTGCTTGCGCTATTGCTCAAGGGTTAGACGCTATTTTGACACACGATACGCAAGGTTTTTTGAGTTCATCTATACCCGTTTTGTCAATTCATGAGTTGTTACAGCCGTTGGGGGCGCAAGATAGCGAGTAGTTAGTTGGAAGGCAAAGATGGCGGCAATATTTTAGTGCGTGGAAGAGTTGCTGATAGAAAAACTCTTACAATTTCTGCCCTGCGTAAATCGATCGGACTTCGCCGTTACGCCGGATGACAGCTTCCCCATTACTAACATCTACTAATGTCCAACCGCTTGAGCCAATACTTTCACCCATATTGACGCGGCGAGTCAGGCCATCAATTTTAAACAAAGCCGCAGATTTTTTGCCCAACTCTAGCAATCCTTCTAAGGTATCACTTGGAGCATCCGCGATCGCAGTTGCCGGATATACTTGTTCCTGGGTAATAGTTGGTTCTGATTCTGGTGCCAGTGCTGCACGCAACGGAACTACTGGTAATGCAGGCAGAGGGTTAGGTCTTTGCCGCACGGTAATCGGTGCAATTTTTCCAGCCACAGGTTTAAGTTCACCTCCTAGAGCCGCAGTAAAGTTGGCAGTTATCGGCTTGGCAGCTTGTTGCACTCTATTTAGGGCACTTCTCACAACATTCGGTTGATATCCGTTTAACGCACTGGCAATTTGTGGTAAAAGTGCAGGACTACCAGGAATAGCCGGGAGCGCGTAACGTATTGGCGACGGTGCTTGATAAACGGGGACATAGATTCGCTCAACAACACTTCCAGAACGGTTAGGGGCTGGTGGCAATGCTGAGAGATTACCAGTTGCTTGTTCACTACCAAAGGCTATTTGGTTAGTATTTGCCCGACTAGAGAATCCCAGGCTGAGAGATTTTTGATTGCTTTTTCCTTCTTGCTTGTCTATAACTGCCAGCGCACCGAGCATATAGTCAACTAACTCTGCCTCAATTTCTGTTTTTATAGCCAACTGTGACTGTGATTGCGGCAGTAAAAGAACTGATTCCGGCAATTTGGTATTTAAAAGATATATAACTCCAGACTCTACTAAGTAGATAGTACCAGCGATCGCTACGCCTAAAGTTGTTCCGACAATCAGCAGTTTGCCCAAAGTCTGACTACTTTTCTGAGGCTTTCTACTAACTGCTTTAACCGTACTTAATTGCTTATCGTGATCTTCAACAACTGACTGGACTGCTTGGTTGGCTGTGGGTATTCTAACTGTTTGCAGAGGCACGTATTCTGGAGGCGACTGGCGTTGAGGTTGGGCGCAAACCCCAGCAACAGACTGCGATTTGTTCTGACTACTCTGCTTAACGGTTTGAAAAGGCAGATTACCACTCACATTTAGAATGTAGTCGATATCGGCAAAGAGTTCATCCATTAAACCATCAGCATAGTTTTCTATCGACCAAGGTTCATTGGCGATTAAGTCTTCTGATGGTTCCGGTACAATTATGAGACGCGGACGGGTGCTGGCTTCTTGTAACATAGATGTTCTATCTTTGTTGCTGGGACGGAGAAACACCGCCCCTACTGCCTGAAAATTAGGATTAATAATCAAACATCCAATCCCCCGTCCAATTGAGACGAGTTGATTAAGCGTTGGTATTAAACTCAACTTTCATCAGGAGATTGTTGATGATGGCATTACTAAGATTTATGTCATCGATCATACCAATCTCCCTGCCTACTACTATACTCAGTCTTTATGAACTTTGTGTGAAGTTAATGCTGGAAACTCCTTCTGGCTCTTGGTTCTACCCAATTCTAAATATAATAATAAGGCGTTAATATCTGCTGGGTTCACACCACCGATACGTGCTGCTTGACCAAGAGTGAGTGGTTTTACGTGAGTTAGCTTTTCCCGTGCCTCTTTGGAAAGGGTATCAATTATTGTGTAGTCCAAATCCCCAGGTAAGTGGCGGTGGGCTTGGCGGGCAATTTGGTCAATCTGATTTTGTTGCCTAGCGAGATAGCCAGCATACTTAATGTCAATTTCTGCGCCTTCTTTCTCGGCGCGGTTCAGGTTAAGGTTTCCTAGTCCGAACCTGTCGAGATCAACGTAATGAAATCCCGGACGCCGCAGTAAGTCATTCAGGGTAATTGAACCTTTAATTAGTTGCTGAGTATTAGAGGCGATCGCTATGCCAATTTCATCATGTTCTTTGACGCGTGTAACTTGCAATCTTTGTTTTTCTGTGGTAATATTTACTTCTTTTTCGGTAAATAGATCCCAACGGCGATCGCTAATCAAACCAATTTCTCGTCCCAAGGGTGTCAGGCGTTGGTCGGCATTGTCAGAACGCAAAAGCAATCGATACTCAGACCTACTGGTAAGCATCCGGTAAGGTTCCCGCAAGTCTTTTGTACACAAGTCATCAACTAGCGTCCCAATGTAACTTTGCTCACGCGCAAAAACAATCATTTCTTGAGAGCGAACAAATCGAGCGGCGTTAATTCCCGCCACCAGCCCTTGCGCTGCGGCTTCTTCATAACCTGTGGTGCCGTTAATCTGCCCAGCACAAAACAGCCCCGGAATCTTCTTAGTCATCAGTGTGGGGTAACACTGAGTTGCTGGTAAATAGTCATATTCCACAGCATACGCCGGACGCAGCATTACACATTTTTCTAAACCGGGGAGAGTCCGCAACATCTGTAGTTGCAAATTTTCTGGTAAACCTGTAGAAAAGCCTTGGATATAGAGTTCCGGTATATCCCTTCCTTCCGGTTCAATAAAAATTTGATGGCTTTCCTTATCAGCAAAGCGCACAATCTTATCTTCAATACTGGGACAATAACGCGGGCCTTTGGCTTCCACCCAACCGCCATAGACGGGCGATAGGTGCAAATTATCCTTAATTAAGCGATGGGTTTCGGCAGTTGTGCGGGTGATGTAGCAAGGCATTTGTTCCCGTTCTACCCACACATCTGGGTCAAAGCTAAACCAGCGTACATCTTCATCCCCTGGCTGGATTAGCATTTTACTATAATCTACCGATCGCTTGTCTACCCGTGCTGGAGTTCCAGTTTTCAGCCTTCCGGTTTCAAATCCCAGACGATTTAGGGTTTGTGTCAATCCCTCAGCCGCAAATTCCCCAGCGCGTCCGGCTGGCATTGATTTGTTACCAACCCAAATTTTACCACCCAAGAAGGTGCCAGTTGTCAAGATAACTGCTTTAGATTGGAACCCGACACCAAAATAAGTTTCAACACCGATGACTTCACCATTAGCGCCCAGCACTAAATCTGTAGTCATGCTTTCGCGGATTGTCAAGTTTTCTTGATTCTCCACAATACTTTTCATCACTGCTGCATATTCGCGCTTATCCGTCTGGGCGCGTAATGCCCAAACAGCAGGTCCCCGTGAAGAGTTGAGGATACGTTTTTGCAGGTAAGTGCGGTCTGCTACTTTCCCAATTTCTCCGCCCAGTGCATCTACCTCATGAGTCAACTGGGATTTGGCCGGGCCACCCACTGCTGGATTACAAGGTTGCCAAGCGATTCTATCTAAATTGAGCGTCAATAGCAAGGTACGACATCCGAGGCGGGCAGAGGCGAGAGCTGCTTCACAACCGGAGTGACCTGCACCGACGACTATCACATCAAAAGCGTCTTGGAATTCAACGGAATTGTGCATGGTCATACTTACAGGATCAGCGAGCTTAGAGTCCTTTTCAATTTTAACTGTTCCGATGGTTTGCTGGAGGTATCTTTTTGACAATAAAGTTATCAAATTTACTAATAGTCAATTAGCGACAAGTTTCTTTTTTACTTGAGTAATAGGTAAAAAATCTCATCTTTTTTAAGAATTGTGGCAATGTTCCGGTTTATCAATCACAAGTATTTTTTAGATGGTTAGCCATCAACATAAATTCATTTATTACAGATATATATTAGATATCTTGCACAAATTCTATAGAAGCATATATAGCAGTTGCCAAATGCTTGAAGTACATTAGATCAAAACCTCACCCCCAGCCCCTATCCTTACTAAGGAGAGGGGAGATAGAGCCAGGGCTATTTCATTCTCATTTAGCTCGCCTCAGAATGAATTCTGCGTCTAATAGCGAAAGTCGTCTAAAGACCACTGAGAAAAGGTTATATAGCGTTATGACATCAAGTACATCATAGCCCCCTCTTGAAGAGCGGAGAGGGCGTTGGGGGTGGGGTTCCAGTACCTAACTCAATTGAGAACCGCTATAGTCTTACTTTTATTCTGGAATCAATTAATCAACTCTTTAAAATGAAACTCACGATAAAAAAGAAAAAAAATATTACTAGAATTATCAAAAAGGTAACTTTTCTCAGTATAGTTATCTTGATGATTTTTACATTAGTAGCTAGTAATGATATTACCCATAACAAATTAGTTATAACTGCTCAACCATTAAACGGATGCTTGAGTACTGATTCATTACCTTGTACAGCTACTTCTCAGCAAACAATATTAAAACCATTTATTCCCAACCCAGAATTAAATGATCAACAGCGTTTTTTATCTGCGATCGCAAAAAATTTACCCACAATTCCTCAGCCTGGTACTTATGAATATATTTTGCTGCGGGCGTATGGTGCAGTCTTCGTAAATCAAGATGTCGAGATTAAATTGCCGTTAAAAGATATCTTTGCAAATGAACAAGAAACCCAAGAGTTTCAAGCTAGTTTAACAATGAGTCATGTTGATGGCACTAACGACTGTTACTTGCAAAAATTGGCGGCTGATGCTTTCACTAAAGCGCGAATCCAACAAAAGATTCCGTTAAAATCTGGTTATGGTTTTGGTGATTGTACTCGCACTTTTAAAACAAATTTAATATTTTGGCATAAATATGCTAACGATCAAATTTTGGCAAAAGTTCAACAGGGCAAAGAAATAAAAATTCTCCGTTTGGTTGCACCTCCGGGAACTTCACAACATCTCTGGGGATTAGCAATTGATTTACACATATCTAATCAAAAACAGAGAAAAGCTCTAAATCAAAATGGTTGGTTTCAAACTGTAGAAAACGATGTTCCACATTGGACTTATGTAGGTTTACCTGAAGATAACTTACTTCTGTTTGGTTTTAAGAAAAAAATTGTCCGGGGCATTACTTATTGGATTACACCACTTTAATTTAGGACTTACGCAAAATATCCCTAAAACTCTGACTTCTCTCCGTGTCGCGCCAGTTGCTACAACTCTTGGAACCCCCGCAACGCACTGGCTTCTCTGCGACTCTGCGGTAGCCTGCGGCAAGCCGAAGCGTCTACGTTATTCCGTAACTCATGGGTAAATTCTATAACTGTTAGATAGCATGAAAACTTGGGAATACTAACCGAAAATATGTCTTTTCAGGGATTTCACTATGCCAAACGAAGCTGCTTTAAGGACTTCTAACAAATAAATTATTACTACTTGTGGGGTATTTTTTTATTTGTCAGTGCCTTAGCCTAAGCACCGCTAGACAAAGTAGTGTGTGATTAGGGAGTTGTCTTTGAGGGTGTCGCGGTGGTTTTGCGGGTGCGTTTGCTTTTGCGAAGACCACCCGCCATTTCATATTCACTACTGTCTATCCCATAAGTAAATGCAATTCCAATTAGCATTTTATCAGTGAGGTCAGTTAAAGTTTTTTCCAATTCATCCATATTGGTTTTAGAAGAGTCAATTACAGATAGAGCAGTATTATAAGCATCAATTTTGATGCGTAATTGCTGACTTATTTGGGTGATGTTTTGCAAGTTGCGAGTATCCCCAAAATCCATATCAGGATTAATTGCTCTGAGTCCAGCAACTCTTAATTCAGCTTTTTCGAGAGCGCGGTATGTACGTTTCTGACGAGACATATATATATTCGTTAGATTGTGTTCTAGACCTAGCTTGGCTTATTCAAGCGAGATTTTGGTTCAGTAGAATCCACAAAAATTAGTAGTGAGTGTAATATTCACCTCAGCAATATTAACTAAAAGCACGATGACTTTAAGAAAAAAATCGTGACTTTAAGAAAAAAATCGTGACTTTAAGAAAAAAATCACGACTTTAAGAAAAAAATCGTGACTTTAAGAAAAAAATCACGACTTTAAGAAAAAAATCGTGACTTTAAGAAAAAAATCACGACTTTAAGACGTAAAGCTTAGAGTTAAGACGCAATGAATTGAAAAACTAGCGCTGTGGTGTCTAAAATCGGAAATATTCGGATAAATCTCAATTTTTTAACTTAATTGCCATAATGCACAGCCAGACTATTTCGTTCTAGACAGAAACCGCCCAGAACTGAAGTTCACAGGCTTTTAGCTAAAGTCCGTTAAAACGGACTATAACCTTTTGTTAATCGTCTTGAGACGACTTTCGCTATTAGACTCAGAATGAATTCTGAGGCGGACTAGATGAGAATGAAATAGCCCTGCATCTTGCTCGCCCTGGTTATGCAAATTAAAACTACATCAGCTTAGAACAAAAGCGGTGTGTTAATAAGTAAAGAGGATACACATAGTCAAAGTAGGATATGGAACCTTTAACTACTGCGGCGATCGCGATCGGCTCTATAATTGCCACTAAAGCTTTAGAAAAAACTGGCGAAAAAGTAAGTGAAGCTGTATGGGATAAGACTGGCAAGTTTCTCGTTACGCTCAAAAAACATTCTCCTTATACTGTAGCTGCGATCGAGAAAGCACCGGAGCAACCACTAGATTATGGCAAAGCTGAACTAGAGGTTGAATCGGCTGCTAAAGCAAATCCTGAAGTGGCTCAAGCTATGCAGGAATTGGCAGCAGCAGCAAAAGCCGAACCAAATCCTAAACTTGCTGAAATTTTGGCTATGCCTAACCTAGAGAAATTGGCAGATAAAATTGGTCAGGTAGTAATGCCAGGTGGGACAGGAAATATTGAAAATATGTCTTTTTAATCTAACAATTTGCACTATTCTCACTTAGTCCCCTAGCCCGCCCAGAAATAAATTTCCGGGCTAATAGCTCAAGTCCACTCAAGTGGACTAAAACTATTTTTTTCTCAGTCTTCTTTAGAGGATGTTTGAAAAGTCATGATTGATGTATCAAATGTTATTACCCCACCCTAACCCTCCCCTTATAAAGGGGAGGGAACCGGATTTTTTTATTGTTTCCCCCCTTTATAAGGGGGGATTAAGGGGGGTAATAATTCGATTAAAAGCAC
>NZ_JBALCE010000016.1:0-32908 GCF_036919815.1 Nostoc sp. | reverse complement strand
GACATGATATTATATCAAGTTCAGGTGATTACTTATAATAAAATTTATCAATGTAGGTTGGGTTAAACGGCAGTGAAACCCAACATGAACAAGGATCAAATGTTGGGTTTTGTTCCTCAACCCAACCTACAGATATTATAAATATTTAACCGAACCTGATATAATATCATGTCCCGGTAATTAGTTGTGATTCCCATAGTCATTGCACCCCACCCACGGGCGGGGTGGGGTTCTTGGGGTTTAGTAAGTAATCAACCGAACCTGGTATAACTGGTAATTTGTCAATAAATTTTGGATTTTAGATTTTAGATTTACCCCGTGAAAAAATTCTTTTTCTTGAGGATGAAAAGATTTGTTTCAGATAACTTGCTTCTGGCAGAGCGATTATATAGGTTCGCTTGAAATCTTTTTAAATTTTGGATTCAAAATTTAAAATCTAAAATTCGGTCAATTGACAAATTACCACCCTGGTAGATCGCATCAGTATTCCAGTAAACTTAATATCACTATAACCGCACAGTTGACCGCAGCAGAATTACCTTCCGACTATCTACTATGCTGGCAATAAAACCGCCATTGTTCAGCTTCTGCAATGTGTTGTATGCTTCAGTTTGGTTGGTGGTATAAACTGCTAAGAAGTAAGGGCGTTGTCCATAAGAAACAAAACCTACATTACCTCCCACTAGTTGTTGCACACTATTTACTAGTTCTGGACGGTTGTAATAATCTACTAGGACTGCATAACCCTCTCCTAAGGCTTGAGGATTATAGCTGACTGTCTGCTGAGGTGGCTGTGCCTGTGCCTGTTGCTGCACATCTGGGGTTGTTGGTCGAGTGGTAATTATAGCAGACAAGCCAACAATATTGCTGACATATCTCGCCCAACGATTGGCATCGTCAATTTTGTTAAAGCCTCCTACACGCGTCACAGTTTCGTTGAGATATTTGCAGGTGATGGTCTTAAGTTCAGACGGTAAGGCACTACGCAACTGCTTTTGATTATTTGCTGTGGGACTGACTACTAATAAAAGATACTCACCTACATTTGGTGGTTGACAAAGGGGAATGGCTTGTTGGGCAAAGACCGAACTCATGCCACCAATCAAAAGAGCGTAAGCGAAGCTCGTCGTAGACATCGCTAATCTTAAAACACTTGGTATCTGAAATCTATGCACAAAAGTTAGATTATGTAAATCAAGGTGTCCTAGAAGATTTTATAAGAAAAAAGCTGAAACCTAGCCACTTCAGTATGGGATTAAAGGAATGTCAAAAAATATATTTTGTTCCTCAAAAATAAAATTGGGGAGTGGGGACAAGGGGAATAACCCAATGCCCAATGCCCAGATTAGGAAACAGTAGCAAACGATGCCAAAGCGTCGGGTATTGTCTCAGAAGGAGCTGGGAATTCCCCAGTGATGACGTACTCTAAACGCAGTTTTAACCAAGTAATAAATTGGGGATTAGTGGAAATAATCGCTACTGCTGGTTGCGGACACTTCACCTTTAGCTCTGCAAACTGGGGTGTTTCCAAAAAAGCTGGTTGCTCAACCAACCAAAAATCTATTTGTTTTTCTTGTTCGTGGTAGTGACGGGTACGTTCTTTGAGAACTTCCTGTATCGGTTCTTCTTGGATAAGAAAACGTTGACTAGCCAAAACGTAATAGTATGTTTGCATTTTCATCCTGGAGTTGCTATGTGAATAATTTAAGGGCACAGTACTGGACTGTACCCTTACAAACTAACTTTTCGGGGATTTCTTGAACCAAGAGCTGAACGGACAACCACTTTTCTGGTTTTCAGCATTTGTCTGTTTGCCACCAGATGTGAGCTTTTCCAAGAACAGACTATTGTCAAAGTAGTGTTCTAAGGAAATGATCTTCAAATCATCGGTAACTTTTGCAATACTCATGCCGATAATTTCTATTGTCTCTCCAGTAGGTGCATGATCTTTGTATTCTCCGTTAAAATGTCCCCAATGCCGCCACTTGAATGTCACATTCGGTGGCCCTGAGAAAACTTCTACCACTTCCCAAGGAAATCCTTGGGGAAATGTTGTGTGGAAGACTTTTGCGGATGATTCAAAGGTTTCTTCTGAAGCCTTGTAGTGTTCGGAATCAGCCATAAATAAATTGTAAGTACCTTGGGCTGATAAATCTGCTGCGGTGTACTCTACTCCGCCGTTGGTACTCACGCGAAAGTTATCATTCACAATAGATAACCACTCTTGCGGGTTAGCTTTGAAGGATACCTCCATCTCTAAGGTTCGCACCAAGTTTTGCGCGATCGCTTCTAGTGTACCTTCAAGGTGATTGTGGATACTTTCTTGGGCGAGATTCTCTTTAGAACGGGAATAATCAGGCGGTGTCTGATAGCGCCACTCGACATCAGTGCTTTCTGCTATCACCTTATCCCGATCCTGTACCCAAAGCGGCAGGTTGTTAGATTGTGTTGCGCTCATAGAAGTTTTTGCTGAAGATTTGATCCCAATTTCTAGATTTCGCAGTGACAACCCCTCTTAAGTTTAAGGGAGTGGAGAGATGAGGGTGATGTAGCTTTAGCTTTCCTACGGAACGCTACGCGAACCCGCAGGGTGGGGGACAAGGGAGAATTATTGAATAAGTTTATTCCTTGTCTCTTCCCAATGCCCAATGCCCTATGCTCCATTCCCTCTTATAACTTGTTTCATCTCGCGGACTGCCCTTTCCATACCTACTAATGCAGCTCGACTGATGATAGTATGACCAATGTTGAGTTCTTCCATGCCTAGAAGCGCAGCCACCGGATAGACGTTCCAGTAGGTGAGTCCATGACCAGCGTTGACTCGCAATCCAGCTTGAATCGCTTGTTCACACCCTTTAGCTAATATGGCTAATTCTCGCTGGCGATTTGTTTCATCCTTAGCCTCTGCATATTGTCCGGTATGCAATTCAATAAACCGCGCCTGCACCTTGACAGATGCTTCTATCTGTGCTAGGTCTGCGTCAATAAATAAACTAACTGGAATGCTAGCACTTTGCAATTTATCGACTATCTCACCTATTTTAGCAATTTTACCGATAATATCTAGTCCGCCTTCTGTTGTGACTTCTTCGCGCTTTTCCGGGACTAAAGTCACGTAATCTGGTTTGATATCGAGAGCGATCGCTAACATTTCATCTGTAGCGGCCATTTCTAAATTAAGATGCGATCGCACTGTTTGCCGCAAGAGTAGCACATCCCTGTCTTGGATATGCCGCCGATCTTCGCGCAGATGCACCGTAATCCCATCTGCACCCCCTAATTCTGCCAGCACCGCCGCCGCCACGGGGTCTGGTTCTACCGTCCGCCGTGCTTGCCGGATGGTGGCAATGTGGTCAATGTTAACGCCAAGTGTAGGCACCCTAAATTTCTCCCAAATCCACAGTCTTCAGAACTTAATTTTACCGGAAATGTATATGCCAATTTTTTGACACTTTCTTAAGACTTGTGTGTACATGGTAGCCCCTTTTAGGGGAGGAATGGAATGTGAGGTTTTGCCGATAAAAGTGAAAAGTCAGACCAAAACTGACTCCTGACTAATAAATCACTATCTGAGGTTGCTTAATTGTGCCATCAGGCATGATAGTTTCCCGAAACTTCGCATAAATCAGCTTTGCCTCCCAAAGGTTTGCCTTATTCAAGTTTGCCTTGGTTAAATTTGCCCATGTCAGGTCTGCACCAGTTAAGTTGGCCTGAGTCAAATTAGCTTCTAGTAATTTTGCTCCACATAGCTTTGCTCCGGCGAGATTTGCAAAACTTAAGTTAGCTTCAATCAGCGATGCTTCAATTAATTTAGCTTTACTTAGGTCTGCTTCTCTCAAATCCACATCACACAAAGAAGCACCCCAAAGATTACTACCTGTGAATTTCACCCGCCATAAAAAACTTCCACACAAATTTGCTCGGGTTAAATCAGCATTAATCAAATTGGCTTCACACAAAGAGGCTTCATACAAATTAGCTTCACGTAAGCTAGCTTCCATTAAATTTGCGCCACTTAAATTTGCACGAGTCAGGACACAGCCAGACAGATTTGCACCACGTAAATCCGCTCCTATGAAATTAACACCACTTAAATCAATTCCTTTTAGGTCAATTCCACTCAAGTCACATCCACTAAAATCTCGGCGCTGAAAATATTTATTTGTGATTTGACTTAATACAAATTCTTGCTTATCAGCATAATTTTTCATGGTATTCACCTCTGGGTGTAATTTATCTCAAAGTCATGTGTGGTAGTTACCGTATATTGAGAGTACACCTCAAATGGAGATCAACTCAGTAAATAATCAAAAATAAATTCCCAACAAATCGCCAATCACCTGTAAATAGGCTTTTGAAGTGGTTTTTAAAACAAAAAATGCTGACATAAGTCAGGAAATATTCATACAACAGAAGTTAGGAAGGAAAAACTTTCTGTTTACTCCTTTCCTCTTCTAATGCCGAATGCCCAATGGCTAAAATTCGCGTTTTGAAAAGATAAAAATAGCGATCGCTAACAACATCACACTATAAAGTAAGCCATAGCCAGCATTTGTAATTAGTGCAGTTGCATCAGGTAATGCTTGCAGACCATAAATGGCATCATTTTTCAAATCTAATCGAGATAAATCTGGCAAGATCAGAAACAAACCTTGAGTTAGACCTTCCATACCAGGGTTGTGGCTAATCCGCCCAAGTTGTACTAAATCTTGAGTAATATTTCCGATTAAATATACCGCAAAGGTTAAAACAGTCGCTAGCAGAGAACCAGTAAAAACACTGAAAGTAATAGCGATAGAGGTGATTAATGATAACTGGAAAATTAAAAAAATTGCCGCAATTAGAATACTCGCCGTTGGATGAGGAATGTTACCAAATTGCAGAAATACTAGATAAAGTGCTGTCATCATGGCGACAAGTACAGCTAGGATTGCGGATAAACCCAAGTATTTGCCGACGATAATTTCGCTGCGGCTGACAGGTTTAGCAATTAGCATCAAGATAGTGCGTTTTTCAATTTCTTTATTAACCAGTCCCGTACCAACAAATATCGTCACAATTAAGCCGATGGCATTCATCGCCGCCATCCCAAAGTCTAAAAACATTTTGTCTTCACTCATAGCTGCAAATTCAGGAAGAACGCGGAAGGCAATGGCGAGTATTAGCGCATAAAAACCGATAATATATAGGATGCGATCGCGTACCACTTCCTGAAACACATTCTTTGCCAATACAAAAATTCTGTTAATATTCATTTTTCATCTTTCATTTTAGGACTACTCCCCACTCCCGACTCCTCACTGCTGCGGAGGCGGTGATCCAGGAATCAATTTACTGGCGCGATCGCATTCAATTTCTGCAACTGTAATCTTATTCCCGGAATTATTGGTTGCTGCAACTGGTTCAATGCGACAAGATTTTTTCAAGTAATAGCCCCGTGGATTAGAACTTGGGCCTATCCAAATACTTAATAAATCTAATATATATCCAGACTTAGTATTAGTCACACGCGGTTCAATGCGCCATAGATCCTTTTCTTCATATTTATCCAGGTTGATTTTAATTATTTCCCTACCCAGACTTCCTACACGCTGTTTCGCATCTAGCAACCATTTCTCTACTTCCGACCAAGGTCTTTCGGCTATTTGCTCTACTACTATTGGTTGAAGTTTCTCTAGAATTATAACGCCGTTTTGGGGAATTTTTACTGCTTGTTCTCTTCTGACAACAAAGGTACTACGTTTAAAATTATCTGCTTGCAAACTGGGATATTGTCGTAACCAATTATCCATTACAAAATAAAACTGAATCCAGCAACTTAGCAGCATACTACTAGCAACTAAAACTATAATTCTTTGGCGGTCTTCTGGTTTAGGAATGCGAGCTTTAGCATCGGTGTCATTTCCTTCAATAAATTCTGGTATTGCCGTAATTAGTGCTGAAATTGTCGGCCAAAAAACGATTGTTCTTGGTGTAATTACATCCTCTTGATTTCCAAATGCAAAAACACTCACTAAAAATCCCGTAATTACTGCCCCGACTGGCATAAAAGTACCAGGAACCCTCAAAGGATCTTCAGTTGTATACCAAGCTGTACCGGCAATTAAAAATAACCAGCCGAAAAAGGCAATTACATCTTTGATATAGCTTGTAGCAAAATATGAAAGTACCCAAGAAAAAACACTCAGATAAATAAATGTTTGCCAAGAATAAGCTTTGGGTGGAACTAATACCTTTCTAATTCCTGCATAAAGCCCTTCAGCAAATTTAAAAACTCCAAATACATCTTTAAATAGCGTATTCATGTTCCTCCCTACACCTAATTAATCAATCAATATTTTTCCTCTCGATTAAACAAGTCGATTCTTGTTATTTTGAGCGAAACAATAAAATAATTGTGATCACACTATAACTCAGAGAATTTGCTATTAATGTAGTAGTAAGTAAATTGGTAGTTTGTAATTTAATATTACTAAAACCACGGGGTCGCCGCCGTTGAGATATTTCTGGCTCCTCTTCTTTTTTAGCAACTGGTTCATTCAATGATAGTAGTAGTACTCTTAAAGCAAAAAATTTAGTTAAAAAAGTAGCAAAGAAAATTATGAAGGCAGTTAATATAACGAAAGTTTGTGTCTTTGGTGATTTAAAATTATTAAAAAACATATAGTTAATTAATTCTGATTTAATCTGTATCGGCAACAGTGGTTCTGATAAAAAAAATATCAACCAACCAATTACACTAGAAAACAGATTGATAGAAATGGCATAAAAAGTACTGGATTTTTTGTCAAATTTTAGCCGAGAGTGCAAAACATATGCTTCGATCGGGATGGCAATCAGTACAAATAAAAAGTCAAATAGAATTCCACCAATGGGAAAAATCCTGGGAAGCATCCAATTTTCAGGCATAAATGGTCAACAGTAAGGGTTAACTGTAGTGAGTATAACTGGGATAGTGAGGGTGATGGGGGAAATTATCCTATTCTTCTTATCCTTTACTATGGTGCTGTGCCACTATTCCTCTATTGATATTGTTAATATTTGTACGGATGCGGTGAACAGGCAATTTTTAAGATGAGAGTACAAGACGTTAGGTAAGATTAAAGACTGCCACGTTATAGCTTTTCGAGAGATGACAAGGAACGGTATCGGTATTCGCACGGCGCAAGTGCGCCCAGAACGGATCATTGGTCAAATTCACGTCTACGATGGCGTGGGTAAAGGTAAGTCTCAAGCGGCTTTGGGGGTGGTTTTGCGCTCCATTGGCTTGGGGATAAATATGCCTAGCAATTCTAACCGCGTTTTACTGCTGCGGTTTTTAAAGGGGCCGGAACGTGATTATGACGAAGATGGCGCGATCGCAGCTTTGCAGCGCGGTTTTCCCCATTTAATTGACCAGGTTCGCACTGGGAGAGCGGAATTTTTTGGGCATGAGGAAATTACCACCTTTGACCGAGAGGAAGCCGCGCGGGGTTGGGATGTAGCCAAAGGTGCGATCGCTAGTGGTTTATATTCAGTTGTGGTCTTAGATGAAATTAACCCTGTTCTGGATTTAGGTTTGCTACCAGTGGATGAAGTGGTTAAGGTATTAAAATCTAAACCCCAAGAGTTAGAAATTATTGCCACCGGACGCGCCGCGCCGCAAAAGTTGCTCGATATTGCAGATTTGCACTCAGAAATGAAACCTCATCACCACCCAATAGCTAAAGCCCTCCTACTTGAAGGGATTGAAATTTATACTGGTGCTGGTAAAGGCAAGTCTACTAGTGCTTTGGGCAAAGCCTTGCAAGCGATTGGTAGGGGAATCAATCATCCCGGATCTACCCGTGTGTTGATTATGCAGTGGCTTAAAGGTGGTAGTGGCTACACAGAAGACGCAGCGATCGCCGCCTTGCAGCAGTCATATCCAGAAGTGGTGGATCATCAGCGCTGTGGTGGAGATGCGATCGTCTGGCGCAATTCCCGGCAAGAATTAGACTACGTAGAAGCGGAACGGGGTTGGGAAATCGCTAAAGTTGCGATCGCATCTGGACTATATAAAACTATTATTCTCGATGAACTCAATCCCACTGTTGATTTAGAACTACTCCCCGTTGAACCCATTGTTCAAGCTTTACTCCGCAAACCCCGCGACACCGAAATTATTATCACTGGCCGCTGCCAAAATCCACCTGCATACTTCGACTTGGCTAGCGTCCACTCAGAGGTTTATTGCCACAAACACTATGCCAATCAAGGTGTAGAACTCAAGCGAGGGGTAGATTTTTAGGCGTACTGACTCTTAATCAGTACAGTTATTTTGTGTGCAAAGCATCTTGATTATAAAGCTCTTCACACTTTTGCCCTTCTAGGAATCGGGCAAAGAATAGTACCTTCTCAAGCATTTCTGGAATCCTGCTTAGTCAGGTTGAAGTTATAACTCAATGTTAACAAAAGATTGATATGCGCTTGCCTATTGCTATTGGTGCAATTTTACTAGCATCTGTGAGTTTTAATGCCCCAGTAATGTCTGTGCCTCCTACGCATGGAGTACAAACAGAGATTGCTAGCTCAAATTTAAGACAGCTAAGAACTAATCGCCGATTGTGGAATCAACGAAAAATTGACAACTACCGCTACAAACTTAGCAATAGTTGCTTTTGTATTCCCGAATTTAGAGGTCCATTAATTATTCAAGTACGTAATGGCAGAACAACTTCTATCACGGATGCAAATACTGGGAAGCCAGTTAATTCAGAATCATTACGACAATATAGTACAATTCCTAAACTCTTTAATTTGATTGAGAATGCGATCAACCGAGGAAAATCCGAATTAACTGTGGTATACAACCCACAACTTGGTTATCCAACCCAAATTAATATCGGTAATCTCGCTGCCGATGCTGGTGTATTTACTACAATTAGCAATTTTGAAGAACTTCATCAAGGTTTATAGCAATCCTGAATCATTCGTGAGAAACAAGATCGCCGACAACTTTTACGAAGTCGGGGATCTGCGGGTTGCAAATAGGACTGCTATCATTTTTAAACGATCCAGGTAGCAAAGCTACGCGGAGTTTTGCCAAATTTAATTCGCTAGGAATTAATCAAATACTCTACTAAGCCAATTCTTAATGGTTAGTGGTTATTAGATCACTAACCATTAAATAATCACTATAGCGGTTCTCAGTTGAGTGAAGTACAAGAACCCCACCCCCAACCCCCTCCCTGCTCTTCGAGAGGGGGCTATGATGTACTTCATGTCATTAGGAAACGCTATATCGTTACGTTCTAATGAGTTGCTACTACCTCTGTTTCCAGGCGAACTAGTCGGTCTGCCAAAAGTTTCTCCAGGTCTTCTAATGCCTTGGTGAAACCTTTGATGCCCTCGTCTAGTTTGTCAGTTGCCATGCGGTCAGCAGCGTGCAATTTGTCATAGGTAGCTTTATCAACGGATATCTTTTCAATTTCCAAGTTTGCTACCTTGGCAGGGTCGAGTTTGCGTGGCAGTTCTCCAATAGTTGCGTGCAATTCACCCAAAAGCGCTGGGGAAATTGTCAACAAATCACTACCGGCAAGTTCAGTAATTTCACCAATGTTGCGGAAACTAGCTCCCATAATTTCGGTTTTATAGCCGAACTTCTTGTAGTAGTTGTAGATTTTGGTGACAGACAAAACTCCTGGGTCTTCGGCTGCTGGGTAGCTATCGCGTCCAGTATCTTTTTTGTGCCAGTCGAGAATCCGACCAACGAAGGGAGAAATTAGAGTCACACCAGCATCGGCACAGGCGATCGCTTGATGCAGACCGAACAACAAGGTAAGGTTACAGTGAATACCTTCTTTCTCCAGAATTTCCGCAGCGCGAATGCCTTCCCAGGTGGAGGCAATTTTAATCAAAACGCGATCGCAGCCAATTCCGGCGGCCTTATACTGAGCAATTAATTCCCGTGCCTTAGTCAGGGTAGCTTCAGTATCGTAAGACAAGCGAGCGTCCACTTCCGTAGACACGCGACCGGGAATGATTTGTAAAATCTTTAATCCAAAGGCAACTGCCAGAGTGTCAAAAGCTAGAGAAACTATCTCTGCTTGGGTAGCTTTGCCTCCAGCATCTTTCTTTGCCTGGAGTAAAGTTTGATCGACAATTCCCTGATATTCCGGCATCTGCGCCGCAGCAGTAATTAGAGAAGGATTGGTGGTGGCGTCTTGGGGTTTGAACTTTTCAATTGCCTGAATATCCCCTGTATCTGAGACCACAACAGTCATTTTCCGCAATTGTTCCAGTAAATTCTTAGACATAAAATACTCCGTGATGTTTGTTTAGGATTTACTTAATTCCCCAGTTCTTTACACTCTTTACTATTCCTTCAATTCTGATTCTGGCAATTTTTCGGAATCATTGCCCAGTTTGCTTATTATCCAGAGCCACAGCCCTATTCTAAGAGTCTTATGCTGAAATTGGCTGTCCAATGGAATGCACTTTGATTAAACTAGTTGTTCCTGATTTACCAATTGGAACACCAGAGGTAATTACCACCTTATCGCCCTGATTCGCTAGACCCATCCCTACAACTGTGTCTACCACATTGCTAAACATCTCCTCGGCATTGTGGACTGGGGGGATCAGCAAAGGTTCCACACCCCAAGAAAGTGCTAGCTGCCGATAAGCGGTGATGTCAGGGGTGAGGGCAATAATCGGAGAAGTTGGCCGATATTTAGAGACCATTCTTGCCGTATTCCCTGAAGTCGTGTTACAGAGAATTGCCCGTGAGCCTGTTTCATAAGCGATGCGACACACCGATTCTGCTACAGATTCGGTAACGCTGAGACTGCCTGCCTCATGGCACCAAGAATGTCTGCTACCCTCATCTAAAGCTTGTTCTGTCCGCACGGCGATATTGTGCATCATCTGGACGGCGGCGACGGGATATTGTCCGACAGCTGTTTCACCAGAAAGCATTACTGCATCCGTACCATCTAAAATGGAGTTGGCAACATCGGTTGCTTCGGCGCGGGTGGGATCGGGAGAGCTAATCATCGATTCTAGCATTTGCGTAGCTGTAATCACCGGCTTTCCAGCATGATTGCAACGGCGAGTTATATCTTTTTGAATCAGAGGGACTTCATGAATCGGCATTTCTACGCCCAAATCGCCACGGGCAATCATGATTCCGTCGGCAACCTTCAAAATGGAGTCAAACTGCTCTACTGCCTCTGCCCTTTCGATTTTGGCAATTAAGCGGATGGAAGCGCCAGCTGCTTCAATCATCCTGCGGGCGGGTTCTAAGTCTTGTGGCGATCGCACGAAGGACACCGCTACCCAGTCTACACCCAACTGAATCCCAAAGCGCAAATCCAGCAAGTCTTTTTCAGTGATTGAACTCACAGGTAAAGGAGTTTGTGGCAGGTTTACTCCTTTGTGCGTAGAAATTAACCCGCCAATTTTCACTTCTGCGCGAATGCGATCGGCATCGCGATCGGTGACAATCAACTTAACGCGACCATCATTAATCAAAATCGGTTCGCCTGGTCGCACCATTGCGAACAAAGTCGGCAATGGTAGGGGTAGTTCGTCGATACTCTCACCCTTTTGTTGCAAAACAAAGGTAACTTCACTACCAGCTTCCAGATTTAACCCTTCCGGTGGTAAAATTCCCAAACGAATCTTCGGGCCACAGAGGTCTTGCATAATTGCGATCGGCTTTTGCTGATCAGTGCTAATCTGCCTGAGATACTGAGCAGTTTGGGCGTGAAATTCATAGGCTCCGTGGGAAAAATTCAGCCGCGCCACATTCATTCCAGCTTCTACTAAGGCTTGCAGCTTTTCAGGTGCAGATGTAGCAGGTCCAACAGTACAAATGATTTTAGTTCGACGCATAGGGATTAGGGGTTGAGGAGTAACCTGCAAATTTGGATGTTTTATACCAATTCGTAATTTGTAATCACGCTCAAGGGGTGTTCCTTGTGCGTCTGGTAGAGAAGGGTTAGCGACTGTGCGTAGCGTCTGACTCGCTAACCTAATTCGTAATTAGCCGTTGGATAAAATAGGGATGATTCTTGTGGGGTGGGCATCCTGGTCGCCCGGAAATACAAACGATAAGCAAGATGTCCATCCCACAAAACCAGCCAAATCATCCCGCAAATATGCAACGCCTGTAATTAATAGACTTCAGGTTTTATTTGGGTTTCCCGGTTTAAATCTTTAGCCTTCTTTTGGAGAATTGATATTATACCAAGTTGCGATAGATAGTATTATTTGCTCAAAAGTTAGTCCAGTAGCGGCCTTGATTCCAAACAAGACTAACTTTGGCAACTTGGTATTATACGGGTGCGTAGGCGTAGAGCGTCGTAGCGATCGCACAAAGCATCTAAATTCAGATGTGCTTCATATCACTGATTTGCTAAAAAAGATACTTTGTTTATAGCGGTTCTCAATTGCATACAATATATACCTAACTCTTAACCCCTTACGTTGCAGGGAAGGGGAGTAAGCCTCAAAGCCTCTCTCATTTTAGGAAAGAAGTTAGAGTATATTGCATCCAAACGAGCGTAGCCGTAACCCGCACTTGACTATCGTAGACATCGCTATAGTCTTGTTTTCAAAGTATTTACCATTTAACCCACATTCCAAAAGTTAAGGGCAGCCAGTCGCATGTCCGGGTATTCCGGCTTGTGCAAACTGGCGTTTAAAAGTCAAGAGTTAATCACAAATGACCAATAACCAATGACCAATCAAACTACAGCTGCTGTCGGTGCGAGTTTTTCCTTCTGTGACATAGACAACATCAGGTCAATCACGCGATTTGAGTAGCCCCACTCGTTGTCATACCAAGCAATTACCTTGAAGAAGTGGGAGTTCAACTCCATACCAGCACCTGCGTCGAAGATACTGGAATGGGTATCGCCTTGAAAATCTGTAGAAACTACTTCTTCATCTGTGTAGCCCAAAATACCTGCTAGTGAACCGGCGGCAGCCTCCTTCATCGCAGCACAGATTTCTTGATAACTAGTGGCTTTGGCAGTTTTGAAAGTTAAATCAACTACAGAGACATCGGGAGTCGGAACTCTAAATGCCATACCAGTCAACCTACCCTTCAACTCTGGTAAAACCAGTGCTACGGCTTTAGCTGCGCCTGTGGAGGAGGGAATAATATTTTGAGCTGCACCTCGACCACCTCGCCAGTCTTTCTTGCTGGGTCCGTCTACAGTTGGCTGGGTGGCAGTCATGGCATGAACTGTGGTCATTAACCCTTCGGTCAACCCAAAGTTGTCATTGATCACCTTAGCGATCGGAGCTAGACAGTTTGTAGTGCAGCTAGCATTGGAGACAATTATATCTTTGCTGGGGTCAAATAAGTGATGATTTACACCCATCAGCAGGGTAGGAACTGTATCTGGATCTTTGGTGGGAGCGGAAATTATCACTCGCTTTGCACCTGCCTTCAGGTGGTTTGCCGCCCCTTCATAGCCAGTGAAGAGTCCCGTAGATTCTACCACATAATCTGCACCTAATTGTCCCCAAGGCAACTCGGCTGGATTCCTCACCGACACACAAGGGATAAAGTGTCCGTCAATGAGGATGCCATCTTCCTTGGCTTCAACCTTGAGCTTTAGTTTACCGTGGGTTGAGTCGTACTTTAATAGGTAAGCGAGGTTATCTGGTGGTACTAAGTCGTTAATCCCCACAAACTCAATGTTAGGATTATCGATGCCAGCGCGAAGCACAAGTCGCCCGATTCGACCGAAGCCATTGATACCAACTTTTAATTTAGTCAAGATTAAACCTCCCGTTGTGGAAAGTTGAACAAAAGGAGAAAGTTAAAAGTCAAAATAGATTGCCTTTTACTCTTTACTTTCTGATCCTGACAGTTTCAGTCGGTTAAGCCAAGTTTACTTGGCATCTTTTAAGGATTGGGGCATTGGGCATTGGGCACTTGGCATTGGTAAAACCCCGATTTAAGCAGTTTTGATACATTAGACATCTCCATAAATTAAATATGCGTTACCTATAACCCTTGTAGAGACGTAGCAGTGCGACGTCAAAACAATTCTTTTTCACTCCTATGTCTATTAGATCGCCCAGACTATATTAAATAATTTGCCCTTGCAACCCACGATTCGTTAAAAGGTAAACAGCAAAAGTTCCTAGCCAGTGACTAGCTGCATAATGTTCACTTACAACATTTGCTAGTCCATTTTGACGATGGTGAACCGCAGCAGAGCGAAGTGTTTCTATGCGGCGATCGCTATTTGCTAATCTAGAGATGATCCCCTCAAGCATCCAAGCACGACTGAGATTAAGACCGTAGAAGTGCGATTGCATATAATCTTTAGGATTATCTACTATGTTCGGTTCTAACCAATTTGCTGAAGTCTCAATCGGTATTTGGGGAAGAAAATCGGTCAGCCAGTCAGTAAAAGCTGTTGTTGGGAGGATTCGCCGCATCAGGTCTGCTTCAGCAAGGCCAGGAGAGAGAAAATCGTAGCCAAGTGGCTCAAAGTGTAACGAGTAATTGCGATCGCTAAGATAGAATTGCCGTGCCTTGTTCTCCACTAACTGAGTGAAGTCAGTATTTTCGGTAATCCTTGCCCAATCTAGCATCAAACCAAATGCAAAAGCTGTTTGGCTATGCATTCCTGTACGATTTGGAAGTTTCAGTCCGTCAATCCAGCGCTGTAAGTTACCTAGAATCAACTTTTCTAGCGGTTCCAATACAATCCGCCATTCTTTCGCTTGAGGATGATTCCACTCGTGAAGTTCCGCAGCCAGTTGCAGAAGCCATGCCACACCATAAGGAAATTCATAAAAGGATAGCCGTTGAAAATGGGCAATCTCTCCTTGAATCTTCTCAGGTGTTAGGCTTTGATCAAGTGCTTGCTTTGACGCTGCATTGAAAGAGGCTTCAGGAAAGTGACGCATCAGACGTACCAGCAACCAGTGACCATGTACGGCTGAATGCCAATCTAAGCAGCCATAAAAAGCAGGAGTCAATTCACGCGGTGGTTTTATATCCTCGTCGCTATCAGCCCAATACAGATTACTGTTGGGATATTCCCGCGCGATACAATCCAGCACTAATTGAGCAAATTGTGCTGCGATCGTTTCATTAATCTCCAAATTATCGGGTGGCATAATTACTTAGTAGAGCTTTGCGTAAAAGCGTAGCGTTTTTAATGCAGGGGAACGCATTAACATTGCATCAGGATGCATTGGCATTGCAGGGGGACGCATTAACATTGCATCGGGATGCATTGGCATTGCATCGGGATGCGTTGGCATTGCAGGGGGATGCATTGGCATTGCATCGGGATGCGTTGGCATTGTAGGGGAACGCATTAACAATGCAGCCGATGGATTGGCATTACAGAATAGAAATATGAATTAGAGCGATCGCTATGAAATGTCCAAGATGTGCATCAGATCACATTCGTAGTTCTGTGGCGCTGCGGGCGTTAAGCTTGAAGCGATGTCTACGATGGTCACTGAGCTTTGTCGTACCACTTCTCTACGAGACGCTCCGCGTAGCTTGTCCTCCGCAGGAGTACGTGGAAGCAAGCTACGCGCAGCGTCTCGTAGAGAAGTGCGGGCTACGCCTACGCCTAATTCATATTTTGATTCAGCAACACCAAAGGGCGTGGGTGATTTTCTTGTCAGAATGTCCTTGTCTGGTAAACTCAAAAAATATCTTAACTAGTATGTTAAGCCCTGCTGCATGTCCTTCACCACACCTCTTATGCCAGATAAATCTGCACCAGAAATTGAACTGATACGCGCGGCGTACGCTGCCTTCAACGCGCGAGATATTGATGCCGCCCTCGCCACAACGACTCCTGACGTGGCTTGGCCGAAAGCGTTTGAAGGCGGTTATGTCGATGGACATCAAGCAGTCCGCGCTTACTGGACGAGGCAATGGTCCGGCATCAATCCGCACGTTGAGCCGATTTCCTTTCACCGAGAGGATTCCGGGCGTATTTTAGTCGATGTGCATCAGGTCGTGCGCGACCTAGCTGGAACAGTTCTTTCCGATCAGCACGTTGGTCATCGTTATACCATTGAGCATGGCTTGATTCAAACTATGGAAATCTGTCCACCTCCATTGTCCGGCCACTGAGCCTAACAAGGCGCTGCAACGAACGGTGGGGTAGTGTCTGACGCAAAGAGGTTGCTTTTCCAAACACACCCAACAATTTGTCTTAACCCAAGCCTATTGTGATCTGAGTTATTATTTTAAACTTCCTAACACTTCCATCACTTCTGCTTCCGGTTTTACCCTAGCTTCTGCTTCCAGAAATCCAGCTACTTGAGCCTCAATTTCATCCCGAACAATTTGGCGATACTCCACGAAATGCTCAATTTGGGCACAAACAGCTAAGTAGCTACTCACGCCACCGGGATTATGCTGATACATACTCCACAAGTTGCGCCAGAATTGCCAGCGCGTTTGACGACGTACACCTTGGCGCCAACAAATCACCAGCAACGCCCGGAGTACTTTCCAGTTCAATGGTTTCTTAGCACCTTTGCCCTTTTTCGGATAGGTTGCTTCGCCCAAAAGACGGAAGTGTTTGTATGTACGCTCCAAAAACCGCTCTGGCTCATACAAATCCCAGAACGCCTGCACATATTCGTGAGCGATGTCTTCTAACGGTCGAGTTGGCACAAAGTTCATCAACGTGGTTTGGTTGATATTGGCTGATTTGTTGCGGAGTCGTCCTTCCTTTTCTAATCTATGCCAGAGGGCTGTATCTGGAAGTGCTTGCAGCATACTAAATAAGGCTGTGGGAATTGCTGTTTCTTCGACAAACTTGACAATTCGTCCGCCTGCTCCTGTCTTCTCGCCATCAAACCCAATGATAAAGCCTGCCATGACTCGCAGCCCTGAGCGGGTAATCTTATGCACCGCTTCACTGAGCGAGTCTCTGGTATTCTGGTATTTCTGAGTGAAGGTGAGACTTTCTTCGTCGGGGGTTTCAATTCCCAGAAAAACAGCTCCAAAATTACACACTACCATCAAATCCATCAGTTCTTGATCTTGGGCTAAATCAACTGAAGCCTCTGTAGCAAAGGAAAAGGGATAGTTATGTTCCACCATCCAGGGCAGAAGGGATTTCAAAAATAATTTGACATTCCGCTTATTACCGATGAAATTGTCATCCACCATAAAAATACTGCGCCGCCAACCCAGTTTGTAGAGATAATCAAGTTCTGCTAATAATTGATCTGGGTCTTTGGTGCGGGGTTTGCGACCGTAGAGTACAATAATGTCGCAGAACTCACACTGGAAGGGACATCCACGGGAAAATTGCACCGACATCTCCGCATAGGCATCAAACTCTAGTAAGTCAAAGCGAGGAATCGGAGTATTAGTGACATCTGGTTTTTCACCATCAGAGCGAAAAATACCTGTGCGATCGCCGCGTGCGATCGCTGCTACAAATAAAGGTAGGGTGATTTCCCCTTCATCTAATATCAAGTAGTCTGCCCCAACGGATGTCATTTCATTCGGTAACGCTGTCGGGAAAGGCCCACCCACAGCAACTCGCTTACCTCTTTGCTTTGCTTCTAATATCTGAGAGAGCAAATCCTCTTTTTGCACAATCATCGCCGACATAATAACTAAATCTGCCCAAGCCCATTCTGCTTCTGTACAAACGCGAACATTTCGATCTACCAGCTTGAATTCCCATTCTTGGGGTAAAATCGCGGCTACAGTTACCAAGCCTAAAGGCGGTAGCATTGCTTTACGATCTAATAAAGCCAGTGTCTTTTCAAAAGACCAAAAACTTTTTGGAAAACGGGGATATAAAAGTAAAATGTTCATATTCGATGCTTATAACCTTTAATGTTTGCTAGTAGTTGAGTTTATCTAAAGCTGAATCAGTCTGACAACAGATTAGAGGAACTTCTGTATACAGTAGTTGTAACCTCTACTATGACTGATTTAGACAAAGCAATATCTTGTCAAGGCGATTATTACTGTAGACATCGGAATTTTCCGAAATCCTCAAACATTTATTTATGGGTAAAGGATTTAGTCGGAAAGACTAGGACTTGTGCGACGATTCTAACATCTGTTCTTTTTATGACTTGGCGAATTTGCAACAATTCGTGCATTTATAGGACTTACGCACAAGTTACGGAATAAAGTAGACGCAAACGCAAGTGCGTCTCGTAGAGAAGCGGCTTGCCGGAGGCTACCACAGAGGCTCAGAGGACACAGAGAAATCAGAGTTTGATATAGGACTCATATCTGATTTTTGAACAAGATTTCAGATAAAACCCTGATCAAACGAGCTTTTCAGTCTCAGTATGTTTTCAGAAATCAAATCAGAGTCCTATAGATAAGCTAAAAATCTTTTAATTTGCATCCTCAAAAAAATGAATCTCTTGTGGGGTAGGCATCTTGCCCGCCCTAGTTATGCAAATTAAATGCGCGACAGCTTATTTTGCGTAAGCCCTAATTTATTTGGAACTTTTTAACGAGATATGGCACAAGCTAACGCTTTCTCTAGCATTACGCCTGTGCTGGTTAATCCAATGCTTGCCCAACAAAGAGTAACTTTTAATTTATTACCCCTGAAAGCGGGTGCAGTATTGTTAAATGAAAACTATGCCTAGTTTCAGCTTTCAGATACCGTTCTTGTAAGGGTTGCCACTGCTTCCACGACTGGTAACGATTTTCAGTTAATAATTTAGCAAGGGTGGGTAACTGAGTCTGAATTTCTGACTTGAAGACATCTGAAAGCCAGTCAGTTAAGACAGCACTATCTTGCATAGTACCCAAAATTTCTTGGATATTTTTCACTTGTGTAAGAGAAGCTGCGTAAGACTCACCATATAAGTCACTAAATAACTCCATCTGGTAGCGTACACGTTTAGCTTCTTTTCGCAAACTGTGAAGAATTCCACCTTCTATTGTTAATTGTTTTTCTATCTTTTCTGGTTCCCAGTTTTTCTGAATTTTCACTTCTGAGTCCACAAATTCGGTGCCAACTAGCCAACCCGGATGCAATAACAAGTTACTCACTTCTGGTAAAAGTAAGTCTGGTAGCACTTGCTGAATGCTAAAAGATGCCAAAGGTTGATAACTGGGTTTCTCTAACCACTTGTCTAAGGAATCTTTGAGAGACTTGTAAGATTCATCCTTTAACGTTTTCTGCACACTCGATAGTACATCTTCACGTTGTTTAGCCAAAGCTGTGAAAGCTGTTTGCAGAGATTCCTGTTCTTTGCGGGGTAAGTTTGGTTTATAATTCTTTTCCAAACTTTCTTTGAGTACATCTAAATCTCGAAGATTACCAAGACGACGGGCTATTTTACCGATATTTTTATCGCTGACTGGTTTTGACACATCCACTGCTAGCCCAAACCTAGTTACAGCTGTCCGTAGGCGACGCATTCCCACTCGCATTTGGTGCAGCGCTTCTGGATCTTCATCTTTCTTCACTGATTTTTCCCACTTCAAGGTTTTCTTAAAGTGTTTTTCAATCGCTTGGTAGGCGTAGTCCCCTAAAGTTTTTACCGTGGTTTGTGTGGCTAATTTCATAATTGATCTTAATGACAATACCTCATGAGGTTATTGCATAATAACATTAGTTAAAAAGCTGCATATACTTTTGATATGTTTTTATGTAATCAGGATTGTAAAGTATGCTTATGTCTATTGATAGTTGCATACTCTTCTATCAATATGCAATATCTATCAAAGGTCTAAATAGCAGATTCACCCTGGCGATTTGATATATTTACCCAGGATAGTTGACTTGACAGATTGCTAGAGATTTGTAGAGATTGCCTGTACAGGACAGCTGGGAATACACTGTTCGCAAACGATACAGCGCGATCGCGTGAATGTCAACTTGGATGTCTCTGGGTGGAGGGTGAGGGCTTCGGTAGGACAAACCCCAGTACACAAGCCACAGTGGACACAGATATCCTCGTCGATCGCAATTTCCCCTAATGTATGAGAAACGTTAACATGGCGCGATCGCATCCACTCAATCGCCGCATCTAATTGATCGATGTCTCCCGCTAGTTCTACTACCAGTTTGCCAATTTGATTTGGGGCAACTTGGGCGCGGATAATATTGGCGGCGACGTTAAACTCTTTGGCGAGTACGTAAGTGACTGGCATTTGCACGGCGCGTTTCGGGAAGGTGAGTGTGACTCGTTTTTTCATCGGATTAGCAGAGGTTTTTTCTTGTTGTAGCGTATTGGGAGTTTTATCTAAACAGATAGGACTTACGCACAGGTTATGGAAAACGTAGACGCTTCGGCTTGCCGCAGGCTACCACAGAGGACGCAGAGAAGCCAGTGTGTTGCGGGGGTTCCAAGAGTTGTAGCAACTGGCGCGTCACGGAGGAATGAGAGTTTGAGAGGGTTTTTGCGTAAGTTCTAACGTATAAATATTAGATTAACGCAAACCTAAAATTTCCGAAATCGCCGTTACAATATCCAGATAGAAGTTGCCTTTCACCGCCCGAAACAATTCAAATTTAGAGTCAGGGGCACCAAAAAACGGTCTGAGAAACCATCCTAACTGCATACCAACAAAGGCATAAAGCAATAACCACGATCTTAAAATAGTCGTGCGAGTTTTTTTGCCAACTTCATCTTGTTGAGAAAGTAATTGCATTCCTTCATACAGGAATTTAACGCCAAAGATGCCTGTAATGCCAAAAATTAACACATTCAACAGTTTAAAAAATTGATAAGAATCGGGTGTAGTGATCAGAAAAAATAGTGTAACTGGTGCCAAGCTGAATAAAAGCACACTAATTACTGATACAGATGTGAGCAACACAACAAAATGCTGTTGAATACTACTCCGCGAACCAAACAAAACATTAAAAAAGAACAAAGTTGGGAAACAGATGATCAGTGTTAATAAATAAAATGCCGGAAGTTTAATAGCCCCAGATAATGCCTGCGCCCAACTGTGAGATGCACCGATAATTCCGCCATAGATGGCAAAGAAAATGGAACTAGTTACGAACAGAGAACTGATTTTATTTTGTAATCTTACTCCGTGACGAATTTCTTCTAAGAAAGCTTGGCGATCGCGGAGTAAATTAACCAAAACACCAAATTGTTGAATCCCGTGATTTTGTTTTTTCAGCATAATATTATATGTTGGATATTTTGTGGAATTACTAATTAACGGATTCCCAAAAGATAACTAATAGCTTGAATCACACTCAGATAAAAATTGCCTTCTCTTTCACGGAATAGTTGAAAGACAGAATCAGGTGTGCCAAAAAACGGTCTGAGAGTCCATCCTAACTGACTGCCTACGAAAGCGTAAAGAAATAGCCAAAATTGTAAAATCTTCTGGCGTGTCTTGCTACCTTCATTATCTTGTTCTAAAACTAAACTCGTGGCGTGATATAAAGAGGAAACACCAATAAATCCAGTCAATGCAAAAATAAAGACATTTAACAAGATTAAAAATTGGTAATTATTGGTGGTAATTATGAAAAACAGTGTGATTGGTGCAAAGCTAAATAAAAGTACGCTTGTGACTGAAACCGCAGTCAATACTAATGCTAAATGCTGTGCAAAAGTCCGCTTGGAACCAAAAATAATATTAGCAAAGAACAACGTCGGAATACAAATAAGGAGCGTGATTAAATAAAGGGCTGGGAGTTTAATGGCGGAAGATAAAGCTTGCATCCAGCTATGGTATGCACCAATGATTCCGCCATAAGCGGCGAGAAATAAAGAACTGCAAACCAGTAGAGAAATGATTTTAGTTGGTAATCTTGTACCTTGGCGAACTTCCTCTAAAAAACCTGGGCGATCGCGCAAGAATGCAATCAGCACTGCAAAGTATTTTATTCCTAAAGATTTCCGTTCAATCATGTTATCCTCATACAGCTAAAATTCTAAGTTTAATCTGAGTAATCACCGCCAGAACCATACTTCCAGGCATCAATCAAACGATGCCAATAATATTGTTGTTCGTTTGGTTGATTCTTAATCCATGTTTCTAACATTGGACTTAGCGAAAACAAGGCAGTATATACACCTAAATTCCCGTAATGCACCAGCCAATCTAATAAACTTCCCAAACCTACTTGTGGAATTATCTTGGCAACTAATCCCGGATGGGATAAACCAGTTTTTAACAATGTTTGTGTTAATGCTGAAAACTGCACTATATCCTGTAAAAATGGTTTTAGCACTGGTGTACCCAACTGTTGCATTTCCTGAAATACCGCCGAGAGTAGTTGATTAATTTGATCGGGGGCAATTTTCTGATTTACACCAACACTCATCGCCCTTTGAAACAACCAGGTCACACTCAAACTTGGCTGATAGGGTTGCAGCAGTGCAATCGCTTTTGCTGATAATTGTTCCGTTTCCAACACTTCATAAATGCCATAAGTTAAACGCTTCAGGTGACGCACCATTGCCCCAAAACCACCAAAACTTAAGGGAGATTGACTACCACTGCTATCTCCCACTGTTAGAATGCGATTCCAAGGGGTTTTTAGGGGACTTTGGCGATAGGTGGGAAAGAAACCAAATAGCGATCGCTGAAATTTCAGCTTGTTCAATTCCACTCCCTGATATTCTGGTAAGAGACGCAGATATTCTTCAAACAGAGCTTCTAAATTCAAACGTTGGGGATGTGCATCCATGTAGGTAAACAAGTAAGTTGTTCTGCCATCTCTGGCTGGAAAGGCTTCCCAGAAGTACTGACATTGATTTTGTAAAGGTGTGAATGATAATATTAAATCGCCTGAGTTATTTTCAGGAAAACCTTGGGCGCAACTTCCCACAACTAAGCACAGCGCGTCTGGTTTTTTGCCTTGGCGTGCTTGTTGGGTGATGGGTGAAAGATGTCCCATCGCGTCGATTAATAACCGAGTTTTGAATTGGTTATTTACCATCACCCCATCTGGATGAACTAGCGCTTCAGTAAAGGGTGTGTTTTCTAACAACTTTCCCCCAGTGGCGATAAATCGGGTTTTCAAGGTAGCCAGTAGATAAACTGGATCTACGCCGATATTCAAAACATCTTCTACCCAAACTTCTGTACCGCCATCAAAACTAACTCGTGCTGGGTTATATTGAGTGGCGATCGCACTTGCTAATTCCTCCTCTGTTAGCAAGTTCAATTCCACAAACACATCTAATTCTTTGCGAGAAATATTCCATTCTTGTTCCCTCCCCCGCAAAATTCCCCGTTCCATCAACGCCACCCCCAGTCCCTTCACCGCCAAAGCGCAACCAATTAAAATGCCCAAAGTGCCGCCGCAGATAATTACATCGAAGTCTGCGACACCTAAAGGCTGTTGACTTTCTTTAAGTAACGTTGGGATAGGTGCGGTGTTTTCTCTCAGGGATGTGAGGATGCGATCGCTTTGGCGCAATCCTGCTAAAACATCGCCGGGTAATTGGGAAAGAATTTCTTCAGTTAAAGACATTTTGGAAAAATTTAACTCTACATTCCAAAACTACCTGAGAATGAAGAAAGTAGATATGATCATAGGCAATTACAAATTAACGCCGTGTGCAACTTTCTCTCAAACCTAACCCCCAACCCCTTCCCTACCTTCGCGCAGCGTCTCGTTGGCGAAGCCTCTCGTAGAGAAGAGAGGGAAGGGGAGCAAGAATCAAAGCCTCTCCCCTAAAAGGAGAGAGGTTTGGAGAGGGGTTTTAAGAATAAGTAGCACATTGCGTAAATTACAAATTACGAATTACGAATTACAACGCCGATTTAACTACGGTGTGTTGCATCTCAACGAGAACAGCGATAAATTATCCTAAACCGAATAATTTAGAAATCGCAGGGAATAGTTTATTAGTCGCTTCAACCAGGGAAGCGATCGCAGGTAAACCAGAAAATAGCCCTTTCAACATGGTGATTGCATTTTTTGCAGTCTTTTGCTTGGTGGATTCTTGAGGATTTTTAGCTGCTTCTGCTAAAGCTTCTACTTGTAACAAGGCATCAGCTTTGTCTGTTTCCGGCAAATCTGATGACTGTGAAATTGCCTCGTGCAACTGCGTCAACAATTCTTTAATTCCTGGTTTATCTGCTTCTGGTGAATCAGGTAACTCATTGAGGGCAATACTCACATTACCACTAATAGTTCCCAGGTTGGCAACCGAACCACCGCCAGCGATACCGCTAACATTACTGCTGCCTTGAATACTGATGCCACTGATATCAGACATGATGGTATTTCCTTGTGTATAAGATTTGGGATGCCCAAGTGCAGTTGTGATCATATTTTTTAAATCACTAATATAACTATCTTTTTCTACCAGCAATAATTGCTGACTCTGCGATAAAGCTTTGAATTGATTATAGTCATCAAAATATTCGGCACTCAGTTGAGATTTATTGCTACCTGCTGCGGTTTTGGCTCTGAGTAAGATTTTATCATCGCCGCGTTTCTCCATTGCCACGATTTCTAACTGAGCTTCGGGATGGTTTTCAGCGAGGTTTTTGAGAGCGATCGCGATCGCGCGAGGATCAACGCCTTGATTATGATAAAGGTCGAGGGTGTCAAAAATTGGCTTGAGAAAGTCGGCAAAATCCCCGTCTGCAAATACCTCTTGTTTATTATCAGGTTTGCGGAGGGGGTCGGGGTCTTCTTTGGTGGGTAAGCGCATGAAGACATATTCACACCTCACCCCATGCAATTTAGTTGTATTTGTAATCCCCCAATCTTCGATGTATGCGCCGGTGAGAGTTGCACCTGTTAAATCTGTGCCGTCTAGTTGCGTTTGTTTAAGCTTTGCTCTTGACAAATCGGCATCTTGTAAATTAGCTTCACTGAGATCAGCGCCGATAAAGCTGGTATCTGCTAAGTTTGCTGCTTGTAAGTTGATACCTCGCAGGTTTTGACGGTCAAAGTTCTTGTCCTGTCCCTGTCCTGTAACTAGCAGTTGACGTATTTGTGAGTTTTGAAGATAAGTTAAACCAGGACGAACACGGTCAAGCATTTTGGTTTGATGCCAACAGCTACAGATAAGGATAGTGTTTCGGAAATCTGTACTTTTAAGCGTTGCTTGGGTGAAATCAGCATTGGTTAAGTTAGCGCCACGAAAACTTGTACCTCCTGTTGCAGCAAAGGCGATCGCGATATTACGAATCAAGGAGTGCTTTTCGTCTCCTTTCATGGCTCGCCAACTGATGTAGATGCTAACTAACGTTCCAGTTCCGGCTACGGCTCCGGCTACGGCTACGGCTACGGCTACGGCTACGGCTACGGCTACGGCTCCGGCTCCGGCTCCGGCTACGGCTAAGGCTCCGGCTACGGCTACGGCTACGGCTACGGCTCCGACTCCGGCTCCGACTCCGGCTACGGCTACGGCTACGGCTCCGGCTACGGCTCCTAAACCAGCTGTTACCCCTTGGCGAATTGTGACGAAGAAAAAGGCAAATAATACGATTAGGCTGGACAAGCCGACAATCTGATTCTGTAAGTTGGAAGTATCAAATATTAGTGACACAAGATAACCGTTGACAGCCCAGAAAAATCCTGACAGTCCCGACAGCAGCCATGAAACAAGGACTAGGAAAATTGCCCAACGGCGTTGTAGTCCAGCTTTGGCATGGCTGAAGTTTGCGCCTGTTAAATTAGCGTTGGTGAACTTTGCCCCTCGGATGTCGGCATAGCTAAAGTTTGCACCCGCAAGGTCTTGTCTACCTTTGAAGTTGCATCCTCGGAGATTTTGACCGGAGAAGTCTAAAGCCATGTTCCACTTTACGGAGGTGAGCAAATTTTACTACACGCTGACCCCTGTAAATTCAGGAATGGTTAGATATATTTGTTAGTTGAGCTTCAAAGACTCGTTAACGGAACTGACTTTTCACGTTATGTGGAAAAGCCACGAAAAACCTAACCCCCTAACCCCCTTCCCTACAAGGGAAGGGGGAAAATTCAAAGTCTCTCTCCTAAAAGGAGAGAGATTTAGAGAGAGGTTTTCCAGATACCGTGAAAAGTCAGGTTAACGGAGTTCAAAGACTCGTTCACGGAGCTAAAAGACTCATTCACGGAGTTCAAAGACTCGTTCACGGAGCTAAAAGACTCATTCACGGAGTTCAAAGACTCGTTAACGGAGCTAAAAGACTCGTTAACGGAGTTCAAAGACTCGTTAACGGAGTTCAAAGACTCATTCACGGAGCTAAAAGACTCGTTAACGGAGTTCAAAGACTCATTCACGGAGCTAAAAGACTTATTCACGGAGTTCAAAGACTCGTTCACGGAGCTAAAAGACTCGTTCACGGAGTTCAAAGACTCGTTCACGGAGCTAAAAGACTCATTCACAGTTATTTTAGCGATCGCATCCTATTCTTGAGAGTGCCGTTTATCTCGTATCTCGTTCCCAGTCTCCGGCTGGGAATGCCTATAAGAGGCTCTGCCTCTTGACTTACGGCAGAGCCAAATAAAGACTTAACTGCAAAAATCAGCTGATCCCATCCTGCTGAGACCTAAGTTGTGTCTCTGGCTGACTTGAGCCAGCAGGCAAAGCCCCATGTCCATGTCCATGTCCCGAAGTTCCATTAGGAGAATCTGGAGGCTTTGAACCACCCGATCCCTTCCGAGAAAATATAGCCTCAGCCCCGCTCTTAACCAAAATATACAGAATTGGCACCAAAAACAAATTCAAGAACGTCGAAAGCAGCAGCCCCCCAAAGAGCGCTGTTCCTAAAGACCAACGGCTGCTAGCTCCAGCCCCTTGGGAAATCACCAAGGGCAAAAATCCTAACAGCGCAGCAAAGGAGGTCATTAAGATCGGTCGCAGACGTTCTTGCCCCGCTTTCACTGCCGCCCGCGTGTAGCTCATGCCCTCTTCATGCAGCTGATTGGAAAATTCCACGACTAAAATCGCGTTCTTGGCAGCTAGACCAATCAAAGTCACCAAACCCACTTGGCAATAGATATCATCCACCACTTTCGGGAAAAGGCTATCTGCCATGAAAATATTGGAACGTAGCCAAATCGCCGTCATCGCTCCCAAAATTGCCAGGGGAACTGTCAGCAAAATAATGAGCGGGTCAATGTAGCTTTCATACTGAGCCGATAGCACCAGAAAGACAATAACGATCGCTAAAGCAAAAATTAAGCCCGTAGATCCCCCAGATGTCTTCTCCTGGAGATAAGTCCCTGTCCATTCATAACCAAACCCTTGAGGTAAAACCTCTGCTGCTAGTTTCTCCATCGCTTGAATCGCCTGTCCAGAACTAGCACCGGGAGCCGGAGCGCCCTGGACTTTGATTGACCTGTACAAGTTATAATGCGAAACGGTTTTCGGCCCGACAAAGGGAGTAACTTTCACCAGATTGCTCAAGGGAATCATCGCCCCACTTGCAGAGCGAACATACAACTTGCCAATATCATCTGGATTAGAGCGGAAAACCCCATCTGCTTGGACATATACTCGATACTGTCGCTGTCCTTGCACAAAGTCATTCACATATTGCGACCCCAAGTAACTTTGCAACGCCCCAAATATTTGGTTAATATCGACGTTCAGAGATTTAGCTTGGTTACGATTTACCTGAATGTCAAATTGGGGAGTATCTGCGGTGAACTGAGTAAAGACTCGTTGGAGAACAGGGTTTTTATTTGCCGCCCCAATGAACTTTTGAGCAGTATCAACTAGGGTTTGAATCGGCGCACTTCCGGTTTTATCTTGAATGATAAACTCAAAACCACCCGTAGTACTTAACCCTCTAACCGGAGGAGCATTGACAGCGATCGCTCTAGCATCTGTAATTGCAGAGAGCTTTTTGTTCATCCTCTGAAGTATTCCATACACAGACTGAGATTCTTGAGTTCTCTCTTTCCAGGGTTTTAGGTTAGCAAAAGCAATCCCTAAATTAGAAGCATTGCCATCGAAACCAAAGCCACTGATCATAAAACTGGCTCTAACTTCGGGAAGCGATGTTACTTCCTTAGCAACCCGCTCCATCACAGATTCGGTGTATTTCAAAGAAACCCCATCCGGTCCCTGGACAACTACAAAGAAGTAACCCTGATCTTCCTCTGGAATAAATCCGGTAGGCACTGCTTTGTACATCAAAACCGTTGCGACTAAACCAGTGATGAAAACCCCAACTACAATCGGCTTGATATGGGTAAGGTAGCTAACAAACCCAACATAGCGACGCGTGAACCAGCCAAATCCCCGATTAAACTGCGTAAAAAACCACCCCAAAGGTCCCCGTGGCGTCTGAGGTGGGCGCATGAGGATGACTGCCATAGTTGGAGAGAAGGTTAAAGCGTTGAAAGCCGAGATGCCAATGGAGGAAGCAACAGTTAACGCAAATTGTTTGTAGACAATCCCAGTAGTACCCGGAATGAATGCAACTGGAATAAATACCGCCATGAGTACAAGTGAAGTGGCAATGATTGCTCCAGTCAACTCCTCCATCGCTTCGACAGCCGCATCAAAGGGCTTCATGCCCTGCTCCAGTTTGACTGCAACTGCCTCCACCACAATAATCGCATCATCGACGACAATACCGATCGCCAGAACGAAACCAAATAAGGTCAGTGTATTAATCTGAAATCCTAAAACCAACAGAAAAGCACACGTCCCAACTAGGGAAACGGGAATCGCCACAGTGGGAATGATCGTGGTACGCCAGTCTTGCAAAAAGATAAAAATTACCAAGACCACCAGGATAATCGCTTCAACCAGAGTGTGCAGAACTTCTTCTAAAGAAATTTCTACAAATGGAGTGGTATCAAATGCCAACTGTGCTTTTAGTCCAGGTGGAAAATTCTTCGATAGTATTGCAATCTGCTCTTCAACAGCATGAGCAACATCCAGGGCATTACTACCGGGAAGTTGATATATCCCCAAACCGACGGCTGGCTTGGGAGAATTTCCTGGGATGGTGAATTTGGCATCAGCGAGATAGCTTTCTGCTCCCAGTTCAACTCGACCGATATCTCTGACCTTAACTAGGCTGCTACTGGTGCCATTTTGGCCCACCTTTAGCACCATGTCTTCAAATTCAGCCGCATCTTTAAATCGACTGGTTGCCCGTAAAGCAAATTCAAAGCTTTGATTATCTGGTGCTGGTTCCTTACCAATCGCCCCTGCACCCACCTGAATATTTTGTTGTTGCAGGGCAGTTGTCACATCTTGAGGAGTTAGTTGATGTTGGGCAAGCTTGTTGGGATCAAGCCAAAGACGCATGGCATATTTGCGCTCCCCAAAAATCCTGGCACTTCCTACACCAGGAAGCCGTTTGATCTGATCGAAAATAAACAGATCAACATAGTTGCTGATAAAAATGTTGTCGTACTCATTATTTTCTGAGTAAAACCCAAAGACCAGAAGCAGACTGCTCGATGCCGTTTCAACGGTGACACCTGTTCGTTGAACAGTATCTGGCAGTTGAGGTGAAGCAAGTGATTGTTTATTTTGAACGTTTACTTGAGCAATATCGCTATTGACATTCGTTGGGAAGGAGACAGTTATATTGCTGGAACCATCATTACCCGTATTAGAAGATATATAAGATACATCTTTAACACCATTAATTTGTCGCTCAATAATGTTGGTGACAGTACTTTCTGTGGTTTGAGCATCCGCACCAGTATTGTTGGAGCTAACGGTGATTTGCACCGGGGCGAGGTCTGGTAGCTGAGAAATGGGAAGGATCGGAATACAGATGCTTCCCAGCAGCAAAATAATGAACGTACAGACCGTCGTCAGTACTGGACGTCTGATGAAGGTATTGACAAACATAAATCAGTGAAAAGTCCAAGACTGGTTATTGAGGTAGTAGCTTTTTATTAATATAAGTATTTATTCAGGCTTAGTGTTGGCGATCGCGCCAAATTGGGGATTGAGGAATTTTACAGCAGTTTTCATTTATTTCAACCATATCTATGGTTGGGGCACAGAAAAAGCTCATGCGTTGCCCCCAGCCCCTCTCCCAAAAATGGGAGAGGGGAGCAAATTCTCCAGTTCCCCTTCTCCCAAGATGGGAGAAGGGGTTAGGGGATGAGGGCAATCCTAAAACGCTTTTCTTACCTAACTAGGACTTACGCACAAGAAATCCCCCAACCCCCTTAAAAAGTTGGCTCTTTAAGATCCCCCCTTTTTAAGGGGGGTTAGGCAGGGTGGATTAATTGTCGAGAGAGAAAATATAACATGGAAGGATGATTCCTTGAGAAAAACACCAAAAACAGAGGAAAGTTGGGAATGAATTTAATCGAAGCAATCCAAGGGGTTCCCGATTATCGACATGCCAGAGGGATTAGACATAGACTTTGGATAATACTAACTATAGTTTTGTTAGGTAGTTGTACGGGATATTGGGGGTATAAGCCTTTAGCTGAGTTCACTAAAAATCATCGATTATCCCTAATCAAATTATTAGATTTATCTCCAGATATTCAATTACCATCAGCATCAACATTCAGAAATATCATGATGTCTATTGATTTTCAGATATTAGCTGAACTATTTAACTTCTGGGCAGAGAATAGTTTGCCAATTAATTTCAAAGAACTATTTGCCATCGATGGTAAATGTATTAAAAGTACTGTGACAGGGGGAAATAAATATTATCAAAACTTTGTGAGTATTGTTTCAGTTTATAGTCATCAGCAAGGATGGGTAGTCAGACATCAAGCTATGGAGAATCACGAAAAAAGTGAGATTAGTGTGGTAGAAGAGCTAATTAAAACACTTTCTGGGCATCATATCGTGATTACAGCAGATGCACTACAAATACATGAAAAAACTGTTGAGTTAATTATTGAGGGAGAAAATGACTACATTATTACTATTAAAGGAAACCAGCCAAATCTGCTGAAAGTAGCTACTGAGCTAGCTGAATCCTCAATCGCTATTGATACCAATTACCATGATGAACGTTTGCATGGACGAAAGACCACTCGCCAGGTAAAAGTCTATTCAATTCCACCTGAATTACTACCTGATTGGGTTGGGGCCAAAAGTTTAATTGAGGTTAACAGATATGGAACTCGACCTCAAGGAAAGAAAAGTCGTCGCCAAATTCTTGATTATGATGAACGACACTTTTATTTAAGTAGCTTAAATTGTTCAGCCTCAGAATTTGCTGAGGCTATTCGTGGTCATTGGTCAATCGAAAATCAGCTTCATTGGATCAAGGATGTAACTTTAAATGAAGATAACTGTATTCATACTGGCGGTTTTTCACCAGCTAATTGGGCGATGGTTAGACAGTTTTTAGTTTCCCTGGCTCGTCAGTTAAATTGTCGGACTATTCCCGAAGCCTTAAGGCTGATGGCTAACCAACTTCAAATGATTTTTGATGCGTTATTTCACCACTCCGACTCCTCTTGTGGAATGCTTGTGAGTCCAACGGTCGAGAGAGAAAAACTTTTCTCTCTCGACAATTAATCCACCCTGCTCTCGAAGAGCGGGGAGGGGAGACAAAGCGTAGCTTTGGCGGGGGCGGGGTTCTTCGGGTTAAATAAGCAATCAAGCGGACATGATCTTATCTAAAATTAGTTGTTATTTGAGAGGGCTTTTGGGGAACTATATAAATATCGTTCGATTGAAGTTATTTGGGTAACTAATGATTGGAATGCTCCTCCTAGTACCAGGATTTTCTTTGCTTCTGGTGTTAACTTTTCTGCGAATGGAAAGGTGTATAAAATAAAAAAATTAAAAGCTTTCACACAACGTTGGGGAGAAGGAGGATTAATAAAATTTCAAAATTATCTTCAACAAAAGTTAGAAAAATACTAAGCTAAGAGGGAAGGACTGAAAGTTTCTCTAGAAATCAAAAGTTTTCTTAGTTAGGATTGCAAACCAGTTGGTTGAACTCGGTGTCTCCAAGAAAGACATTGTTTTAGGCTTTGCTCCTCCAAAAATGCGACATTACACCAACTTTGCAGTAGGATGATTCGCCTCATTATATTTAAAGTACAATCCTCATACTTAAATCCAACCACTTCGACTGAGTAATCGGCGCACTGCTAGAAATATAATCCACACCCGTCTCTGCAACACCGCGAATAGTTTCCAAAGTCACATTCCCCGAAGCTTCAATTTTCACCCGGTTATCCTGCTGGCGAATCAACTGCACCGCTTGACGCATCATATCCAAAGGCATATTGTCCAACATGATAATGTCAGCGTTGTGCTGCAAAGCTTCTTTCACCTGCTCTAAACTTTCCGTCTCCACCTCAATTGTCAAGGGATAAGGTATCTGAGAACGAATACGGGTAACTGCTTCTCCAATTCCCCCAGCCGCCGCAATGTGATTATCCTTAATCATCACCGCATCATCCAACCCCATGCGGTGATTAATCGCCCCACCCACCGCAGTCGCGTACTTTTCCAACAGTCTCAGCCCTGGTGTAGTTTTACGCGTATCCACCAACTGAGCAGGTAAATCAGCAATTTTCTCTACATATATATTAGTCAGCGTCGCAATCCCACTCAACCGCATAGCCAAGTTGAGCGCCACCCGTTCCCCCATCAGCAGCGCATCCAGCGAACCATGAATTTGAGCTACAACCTCTCCCGGCTCACACCATGCACCTTCAGCCGCAACCCTCACAAAGCTGACTTTTTCATTCAATATCTGAAACACCCTAGATGCAACTGGTAAGCCAGCAATTATCCCAGAAGCTCTGGCTATCCATTTAGCAGAGCCTAGCGTCACATCTTCTACTAGTAGCGCATTTGTTGTGCGATCGCCCCTGCCAATATCCTCCAACAACCAGCCATGCAAAAGTGGATCTAAAACCAGCCAGGGCGGCAAAACACCAGAATTCCTCACAACTTTATCGCTTCCTTCGTGACTTCCAGGAATACTATAGCCTAAAACCCTTACTGTCTAAGGCTTTAATGGAGACTGAAAAACAGTCCAAAATAAATTTTGGAAAAATAGTTGACAAGATAGAGGAGGTTCGTTATATTGAATAAGTGCCTGAGAGGGAAGCGAGAA